>CAYSFS010000110.1:0-6974 GCA_964430235.1 uncultured Chitinophaga sp.
TCAGCAAGGAGAGCTGGGCGCTCGCGGGGTTCAAGTGGCCCGGCCACACCGAGCTCCTGGCGTTCCGCACGAAGGCCAAGCGCCACTCGATGATGTTCAGCTCTCCGCGGCTGCGCGTCGCGCTCGCCACCGCGCACCTGCCGCTCATGGACGTGCGCAACGTGCTCACCATCGGCAAGGTGTACGACCCGATCGACCTCGGGCACCAGTTCTGCAGGCAGCTCGGGATCGCCAAGCCGCGCATCGCGGTCTGCGGCCTCAACCCGCACGCCGGCGAGAACGGCATGTTCGGCGACGAGGAGATCCGCGTCATCCGCCCCGCGGTCGAGGCCGCGCGCCGCATCGGGATCGACGCGCACGGCCCGTTCCCGGGGGACACCGTGTTCATCGGCGCCGCGGCGGGCGACTGGGACCTCGTGGTCGCGATGTACCACGACCAGGGGCTGATCCCCGTGAAGCTCCTGGGGTGGGACAAGGCCGTGAACGTGACCGTCGGCCTGCCGATCGTGCGCACGAGCCCCGACCACGGCACCGCGTTCGACATCGCGGGGCAGGGCAAGGCCAGCGAGGGCAGCATGAAGGCCGCGATCGAGCTCGCCGTGCGCCTGGCCGCGGCGCCGCGGTCCGACTGGTCGAGCCCGCACGCGCGCGGACTGGCCGCTCCTGGTGAATCCGGCGCCCTCGCGGCCGACGAATCCGACGAACCATGACCGCCCCGCGCGTCCTCGTCCTGTCGACCAGCCTGCATCCGGAATCGCGCAGCCGCGCGATGGCCCGTGCCGCCCGCGCCGAGCTCGACGCGCTCGGCGCGACGACCTCGTGGTTCGACTGCCGCGACGTGCAGTTCCCGTACATGGACGGGCACTCGGCGGGCTCGCACGCGGCGACCGTGGCGCTGCGCACGGCGCTCGGCGCCGCCGACGCGGTGTTCCTGGCGAGCGGCGTCTACAACTTCGACGTCAGCGCGGTGGCGAAGGCATGCCTCGAGCTCGGGGGCCGCGCGTGGGACGGCAAGGTGGTGTGCATCGCTTGCGCCACCGGAAGCATGGTGAGCTTCATGGCGCCGATGGGGCTCGCCAACAGCCTGATGCTCGATTTCCGCTGCGTGATCGTGCCGCGATTCCCGATGGCGACGCAGGCGGCGATCGTCGACGGCGCGGTCGCCGACGCCGAGGTCGCGCGGCGCATCCGCGAGGCGTGCGCGATGACCGTGCGGCTGGCGGACGCGACGCGCGGGGCGTGAGCCCGTGCGCGCCGCGGTCGCCCGCGCGGCTCACGGCTCGACGCGCGGGACGCCGTTGCGGGCGTGCCGGTACTTCGAGATCTCCTCGTACGCCACCTTGCGCGCGCGGTTGATGCCGCCGAGCGGACGCTGCTCCTCGAGCGCGTGCCACGGCGTGAACGAGAGGTTCTCCGCGACCTTCCGGTCCTCCCCGGACGAGAGGTCCTGCCGCGGGATGCGCAGCGTGGCCACCCGCACGAACGGCGCGTCGGACTCCTTCCACTCGACGAGCGCGTCCTCGACGGGCGTCTTCACGGGGTCGACCTGCAGCTGCACCAGGAAGTCGAACACGACCTCCTCGGCCGCGACCTGCCTGACCATCGCCTGCCGGAGGTAGTCGGGGCCCTTCTCGACGTTCGCGGGCCTCGCGGGCCCCACGGCCGGCCGTGCGCTGAACTTCATCGCCCCGTTCCCCAGCCGGTACGGCGTCTGGCTCCAGTATCGCGACTGCAGCGGGTTCCAGAACGGCGAGCCGTTGAGGCCCTCGATGGCCTTCAGCACCGGCGGGTTCATCTTCAGGAACACCTCGGTCTGCGCCAGCCCGCCGACGCGCGCGGAATGGAAGGCCTCGTAGTCCGCGACGGTCCGCGAGAGGAACGTCGGGTAGTTGATCATCACGAAGTCCTGCGTGGTGGCGTCGCGCTCGTCGGCGAGCGCCTTCGGGCCCTCGACGCCGAGCACCTTGATGGCCATGCCGTGCGCCTGCTGCACGGTGTCGGCCGAGATCTCGGTGCCGCTGGCCGAGAAGCGGACCAGCGCGTCGTAGGCCCTCGGCCGCGCGAAGATGCCGTGCCGCAGCGCATCGGGCAGGCCGTCGGCCACCTCGAACCGCGCCTTCACCATGCCGTGGGTCTTCGGGTGCGCGTCGCGCCGGACCTCGGAGCCCTCCGGGTACTGCGTGCGCATGCGCGCCATCGTCTGGTCGACGAAGCGACGGATCAACTCGTCCTCGCCGGGCAGGACTCGCTCCTGGCCCATCGCCAACGGTGGTGCGGGCACCGGGTAGTTCGTGGGCTGGGCATTGTTGAAGAACTTCACGTCGGTCCACGCCTCGAACGCATCCTCGGGGCCGCCGTAGGGCGTGACCTGGCCGGGGGCGGTCGGGATCGACTTGAGGTACTCGATGATCGCCCAGCGCTCGTCGTCCGAGAGCAGCCGGCCGATCACCCCGCCGCCGCGCGGGCCGTTCTCGAACGAGTGGCCCGCGTTCGAGTTGCCGACGTGCGCGGTGTCGAACTCGAACGTGCCGGACTTCCCGCTGGTGTCGACGCCGACCTTCACGGGGTCGAAGTCGCGGCCGACCAGGAACTTCGTCGGCCGCTCCTTGGCGGGCGTGAGCAGGTCGTAGAGGCTCGGAACCGATCCGTTGTGCAGGAACGGCGCGCATGCCCAGATGCCGTCGCGCGGGCCGGCCTTGTACGAGGGCTGCGTGGGCGGCGACTCCCACTCGAAGCGGTAGCCGTGCGCGTCGACGAGCTCGGCGGGCGTCAGCGCCGCGGCCTCCGCCGCCCGGTCCATGACGCCCTTCCGGCCCGCCGAGAGGATCGCGACCGAGGGGGCGAGCGCGGCATCCTTGAACGGCGGCGCCACGCGGGATGCCAGCGCGCCCGTCAGGTACTCAGGCTGCCGGTTGAAGCCCGGGGTCTTGAATTGCTGGGGGTCGGTGCCGACGTAGACCTCGGGCACCAGCGCGTTCTCGATGAAGCGCTTGCCGTCGACCTTGGGAACGCTCCATCGGTGCGGGTACGTGCTGTGGCAGGCGGCGCAGTTCTCGACGAACAACCCGCGGCCCCGGTCCGCCTTCGCCCGGTCGATCGGGCCGAAGACCTGCTCCGGCCACTGCGGCGGCGCGAGGCGTCGCAGCAGTTCCTCGATCCTCAGCTGGCCGCGGACGTCGACCGTGGACTCGAACAGGCCTTCCTCGGGCGTGGCCGAGCGCAGGTCCTGGCGGACGAAGACGCCCATCGACTCGGTGGCGTTGCGGAAGAACGGATCGCTCGCGACGCCGGACCACTGGACCCATGCCGACTGCGGCGCGTTCCACAGGAACGGCGGCTTCGCGGGCGCCAGCGCGGCTTCCCAGTTCTCGGGCAGGCCCGTCGCGCCCGCGAGCACGCGCGAGTGGATCAGCGTCAGCGCGTCCATGCGGCCGGGGCCGCTCGGCGTGGCCATGGCGGCGTCGCGCGCGATGTAGGTGTGGACGACCCCGGCGGCCTCGTCGAGCTGTGCACGCAGCGCCGCGCGGGCATCGGCGCCGGTCGCGTTCAGCCGCGCCGCCGTGCGTTCGAACTTGGCCGCATCGCGCTTCGTGGCGGCCAGCGCGCGGTCCAGCGCCCCGATGTAGCCCGCGAAGTCGAACGCGTGGTTCGAGCCGCCCTCGATCCGGACCTTCTGGCCCTTGTAGCTGAGCTCCGACGAGTGGCACGCCGCGCAGGTCAGGCCGACCCAGTCGCCCTTCCAGCGGCCGGTGGGCACCGACGTCCTGACCACGCCGATCGGCAGGCCGTCGGGGTTCGTGGCCGGTTCGGCGGGCTCCGTGATCAGGCCGAAGCGGTCGGACACGGCGTCCGCACGGAACGGCTCCGTGCTGTCCGCCTGCTCGAGCGCCAGGAACAGGGCGTACGGCATCACCGCCGAGCCCTGCGAGGTGCGGTGGTACGCGGCGCGGTCCGCAGGGCTCCAGCCTTGGTCGAGCATCACCGGCGGCGCGGGCGTCGGCGCCGGGGTCAGCGCGGCCATCGAACCGCCGAGGCCCAAGGCCACCAGCGTCCACGCGGTCGTGACGGAAGCAACGCCGCGCGAACTTCGCTGGATCTTCATTGGCTGAGCGTATCCGTTCGCGCGCGGGTACGTTCCGCGGGCCGTTTCCCGCGCCCCCGCCGGCAACCGCGACCATGGCCTCCGTCGTCTCGTCCATCGTCGTCCTCGCCTCCGCGGCGATCGTCGCCCTGCAGGCCGCGTCATCGCCCGCGGAGCACGTGCCCCCGGGCGCGGAGGGCCCAGGGATCGATCCGTCGAGGAACGGGCTCGTGGTGCAGCGCGTGGCCGCGGACGGGGTCGCCGTCACCCTCGCGACGTTCGATCGCGCCGACGTCTCGAGCATCGTGCGGCTCGGTGACGGGCGCCTGCTCATGGCGTTCCAGTGGTTTCCTGACCGTGACGCCGCGCATTTCGATCGCGTGGCGGTGCGCATGTCCGCCGACGAGGGACGCACGTGGAGCGCTCCCGAGCCGATCACGGTGGCGAACCTCGATGCCGGGCTCGCGCCGCCCTTCGACCCGGCGCTGGTCGCGCTGCCGGACGGGCGCGTGCGCATGTACTTCATCTCGCACGCGGGCACGGCGGCGCAGCCGGGTCCCACCGGCGTCCACTCCGCGATCTCCTCCGACGGCGTCCGCTACGCGTACGAGCCGGGCGTGCGCTTCGCGGTGCCCGGCCGGGTCACGGTCGATTGCGCCGCGGTCCTTCACGCCGGCGCCTTCCACCTCGTGGTCCCCGACAACGGGACCGTCGAAGAGTTCATGGCCCGGCGCCGGCGCGGGGAGCCGCAGCCCGGCGGCCGCGGCTACCACGCCACCAGCGCCGACGGCCTGGCGTTCACGCGCGCCGCCGACCTTGCGCTGGCCTCGACGCGCGATCGCTGGTTCGGCAACCTCGCGAGCGACGGCGGCGCGCTGCGGTTCTTCGGCACCGGCCCGGGGCCCTGGCCGCTCGGTAGCGCCGACGGGACCGCGTGGTCCGCCGTCGACGCACCCGTGCGGATGCCGGGCATCGATCCATGCGCGGTGCGGTTGCGCGACGGGTCATGGCTCGTCGTCGCGACGAAGGTGCCGGCGCCGGCTCAGCCCGCGCCCGGCTCCCAGCCGTCGGGCGCCATCTCGAAGTGAGCGAACTCGAACGCGGGCGCGACCACGCACCCGACCAGCGCCCATGCGCCGAGCGGCCGGGCCGCCTGCCAATGGCCGCGCGGCACCACGGCCTGGAAACGCTGGCCCGACTCGACGTCGCGCCCGAGCACGATGCGCTCGCGTGCGCCGGTCGCGGGATCGGCGACCAGCAGCTCGAGCGCCTCGCCGTCGTGGAACAGCCAGTGCTCGTCGGCGTCGACGCGGTGCCAACGGCTCCGCTCGCCGGCGGGCAGCAGGAAGAGGATCGACGTGCTGGCGCCTCGGGGCTCGTCGGGCGCGCGGAACGTCTCGCGAAAGAAGCCGCCCTCGGGGTGGCGTGCCAGCCCGAGGGCGGAGATCGTCTCCTGCGCGGTGCGGCCGCGGACGCCGGCGGCGGGTGCGTCGCCGGTCGTCATCGGCTCAGCGGATCTCGACCGTGCTGTCGTTGCCGAGCAGCTCGTAGACCACCTCGACCTCGCGGTCGTTGAGGCGCACGCAGCCCATCGACATCTGCTTGCCGACCGACGCGGGGTCGATGGTGCCGTGGATGCCGTAGCCCTGGAACCTCGCGGTGTCGGGCGTCGTGCCCTCGAGGCCGATCCAGCGTTCGCCAATCGGGTTCTTCGGGTCGTTCGCCGCGAACTTCTCGCCCGTGCGCGGGTTGCGCCACTCGGGGTTCACGAGCTTCGAGTTCTTCTTGACCCGGAACGAGCCGACCGGCGTGCCGTCGTTCTCGCCGAGGCCGACCGGCAGGCTCAGCACCATGACGCGGTCGGGGCCCGTGCCCGCATAGATGTTCATCACGAAGTCGCCCTTGACCACCTCGGCGTGGAACGGGCCGTGCGCGAGCTTCAGCCGCATGTCGGGCCGCAGCGACTTCTCGCTCGCGAGCCCGTTGATGCGCTGGATGAACCGCCAGTCGACGCCGAGCTTCTCGCGCGAGCAGATCCTCGCGAGGCTGTCGCCCTTGCGCACCACGTAGCTCTGGCCCACGGTGTCGCCGGGCACGATCTTCGGCGAGAAGAAGACGCGCTCGGCCACCGAGTTCACGGCCGCGTAGGCCGCGCGGCGCTCGGCGTCGCCGAGCTGCTTCGAGTCGACGAGCCGCGTCAGCTCGGCGCGCGCGCGCACCGGGTCGGCGTCGATCATCTGCGTGGCCTGCATCAGCCGCTGCGCCGGCGTTCCCATGGTCGCCGCGGGCGTGACGGGCGCCGCGCCCGGCGTGCCGGGAATGCCCGACGTCGCGGCGACGGTGGCGGCGTTTGCGCCCACGACCGCGGTGCTCGCGCCCGACGCGCCGCCGACCGGGGGCTGCGGCGCCACGGGGGCCACGGCTCCGAGCTCGACCACCTGCACGGTGTTCGCGCCGGACGCGCCGGCGGGGGCCTCGAGGGCGCCGGCCTCGGCGGGTGCGTTCGCGGTCGTGTTCGCGGTCGCGCCGAGTTCAAGCGCAGCGACCGGCGTCGCGGCATCGCCGGCGCCGGCGGTGGACGCGGCGCCATCCGTCGACATCAGCGGATCGACGATCGTCGCGGTGTCGTCCGTCGCGACGTCCTCGCTGCGGTGCGTGAGGAACCACCCCGCGGCCGCACCCCCGAGGCCGAGCGCGGTGACCGCGATGAAGAGCGACCGCATGCCGTTGGCATGGCGGGCCCCGGTGGAAAGAGGCGCGGTGTTCCTGGGCTGCTGGCTGGGAAGGGTCATCCTGACCTCGCTGTCGTGAGCGTGCGGGCGCGGCGTCCGATGCCGCGCATCAATGCGACATCGGCATTGTGCCACATCCGCCTGCAGTCGGCGGCGCGAGG
>CAYSFS010000110.1:7074-8788 GCA_964430235.1 uncultured Chitinophaga sp.
CGGCGGCGCGAGGCGAAGCACCTCGCGCTCGGTGGCCACCACGTGCATGGGCACGTCGTGCGGGTCGACCGGCAGGCGATCGACCAGGCGGTTCGAGGGCACCAACCCGACGCGAAGCGCGGTCGGCGGGAGCGTGGCGAGGAACCGGTCGTACACGCCCGCCCCGCGACCGAGCCGGTGCCCGGTGCGGTCGAACGCCATGCCCGGGACCATGACGGCGGCGACGTCCGCGCTCGACACGGGCACCCGGTCTCGGGGGACCGCCATGCCCCACGCGTCGGGTTCGCATTGGTCGCGGTGCCAACGTCCCCCGGCGATCACGGCTGGATCAACCGCCACCACCTGAAGGGTGCTGGTCCGGCTCGTCCCTCGGCCGACGGCGATACGCCACCCTGCCGCGATCGCGGCGGTCAGAACCAGCATTGGGTCAGGTTCGCCGACGATCGGAACATATGCCATCAGGATGGGTGTACGATCACCACTTTCGGATCCCGCCACGAAGCCGGCATGTTCGCGCACGATGCCCAAGACTTCGTGAAGCGGAGACGCCCAATCCCCCTCGGGACCCGGGGTTGCCGCGCGCACCTGCGCACGCGCCCACGCACGGGCCGCCGACTTATTGGTCATGCTGTCCGTTGGATCCATGGCGGTTTCCTTCATCAACCAAACGCGAAGTATGCCATCCTGTGTCGGTTCGGACCGACGATAGAGGTTCGAGCCAACCACCATGTGCGGAATCGTCGCCTACATCGGAAAGAAGCCTGCCGCCACCTTGCTGCTCGAGGGCCTGAAGCGCCTTGAGTACCGCGGATACGACTCGGCCGGCCTGGCCGTCGCCAACGAGGGCGGCACGATCTCGATCGCCAAGAGCGTGGGCCGCGTGCGCGTCCTCGAGGACCTCGTCGAGACCCGGCGCGGCTTCGACGGCTCGGTTGGCATCGCCCACACCCGCTGGGCCACGCACGGCGGCGTCACCGAGGTGAACGCCCACCCGCACTGCGACGACCCCGTGAAGGGACACGGCATCGCGCTGGTCCACAACGGGATCATCGAGAACTACGCGTCGATCAAGACCTACCTCACGGAGAAGGGCCATGTCTTCAAGGGCGAGACCGACACCGAGGTGCTGGTGCACCTGATCGGCGAGCTCTACCAGGGCGACCTCGAGAAGGCGGTGCAGGCCGCGCTGCGCGAGGTCACCGGCGCCTACGCGATCTGCTGCATGTGCGAGAAGGAGCCGGGCGTCTTGGTGGTCGCGCGCAAGGGCAGCCCGCTCATGGTGGGCGTCGGCAACGGCGAGTACGTCATCGCCAGCGACCAGAGCGCGATCGTCGCGCACACGAACCAGGCGTTCACGCTCGAGGACTACACGGTCGCCAAGCTCACGCGCGACTCGCTGCGCACGAGCACGGTCGACGACGTCGAGGTCGACGCGAAGATCCGCGCGCTCGAGGTCGACCTCTCCGAGATCGAGCTCGGCGACTTCGAGCACTTCATGCTCAAGGAGATCTTCGAGCAGCCGGCCGCGCTGACGCGCACGCTGCAGGGCCGCGTCGACCACCGCGCGGGGCAGATCGTCCTCGGCGGGATCGGCGAGCACGCCCGCGCGCTGGCCTCGAGCCGCCGCATCACGCTGATCGGGCAGGGCACCGCGCTCCATGCGGGCATGATCGGCAGCTACCTGATGGAGGAGTGGGCGAAGATCCCCGCCGAC
>CAYSFS010000111.1:0-8581 GCA_964430235.1 uncultured Chitinophaga sp.
AGGCCGCGTACACGAAGTCGCGGAGCGCGAGGCGGCCGTCGTTCGTCGCGTAGAGCGCGGGCATCGCGTCGAGCGACTCTCGAACGATCTCGCGGAACTGCCGCGCGCGGCGCCGGCCGCCGTGGCGCGAGGCCTCGAGCTCGAGCGCGGTGCGCCGCACCAGCCGGCCGAGGCTCTCGGCCTTGCGCGACTCGCTGCGCGCGTCCTCGAGGCCCGCGGCGACGCGCCGGCCGAACGCGAATGCCTCGAGCGACCGGCCGAACCCGCGGCCCTCGATGCGGCGGAGCGCGGACTCGAGCGCCTCGAGCGAGACCGGGACGAATCCCCGCTGGTACGCGGCCCCGAGCGCGACGAGGTCGGTGACGCGGTCGGTGAGGAACTCGCGCCGCGCCGCGCCCGCGAGGTCCGCCAGCAGCGCGCCGTCGGCCTTCGTGGCGAGCGGCAACGCGCGCGGCAGCAGCTCGACCGCCGCCGCCAGCTGCGGCACCACCTGGTCCTCGTACGCCCCCACGTTGGCCACCACGTACGTGCGGTCGGGCGCCGCGACGCGCAGGTACGGGTCGGGGCCGATCGCGCGGAGCGTCTCGATCGGGTCGAAGCCGACGAGCAGGTCCGCCTCGCCGTACGGGCACTGCGTCGCGTGCACGCGCGCGTCCGGTCCGCCGTCCTCGCCGGTGAAGAGCACCTGCCCCCACGCACGCCGCCCCGGGCCGACGGGCGTGGGGTGGTAGATCGCCTGAACTCGGTAGCCCATCGCGCGCCCGGCCTCGCAGAGCGCGATGGTCGCGAGGCCCGGCGGCTCGCCGCGGAAGCCCGCGAGGTGGCATCGCCACATGCCCTCGCGCGCGTGGATCGGGCGCGCGGGCGCCAGGCGCTCGCCGAGCCCGTCGACCGCCGGCGGCCGTGAGCGCGTGACCTCGACCTGCTCGAGCAGCGCGCGGACCTCGATTCGCACCGGAAGGCCCTCGCCCGCGGGGAACGTCTCCCTGACGACCTCGGTGCGGAGCGGGTCCAGCCCGCGCTCGAGCCCGCGCTCCATCAGCTCGGCCTGCGGCAGCGGCCGCACGTCGCACCCCGTGTCGGCGGGCCACACCAGCCGCTGGCGCGGCGTGAATCCCAGCCGGTCGGCCTCCGCGACGCCCGCCTCCAGCTGACGGATGTCGCGGCGCGCGGGCGGCCCGTCGTGCGCGACGATCACGCCCACTCCCTCCAGGCGCGCCACCTGCGCGACGGTGGCCACGAGCGCCGGTCGGTTGTTCAGGTCGCAGTGCGCCACGTGCAGCCGCGGGGCCGCGGTGAGCGGAACGGCCGCGTTGGCGAGCCGCTCGACGTCGATCTCGTCGTTGCCGCCGAGGTCCGCGACGATGAACAGCGTCGGCATCGGGTCGATGGCGGCCTGGCGGATGGCCGCCGGACCCTCCACCGCGAACCGCCGCCGGTCCCACAGCTCGACCTCGGTCACGACATCGGCCTGGGGCTGCGGCTCGCCCTCGAGCGCGAGGGCGCGCGTGGGCGCCTCTGGCGCGTCCGGGTCGGCGCGCGCCACCTCGGCCGCGGCGTCGGGAAGCACCGACCGGATCGAGAGGATCGCGCCCGTCGGACCGAGCCCGAAGCTCCTGCGCGGGATCTCCAGCCGCTCGAGCCCCGGGTTCGGCGCGGCCAGGCGCGGCGAATGCTCGAGCCCCGCGCGCACGAGCTGGAACAGGTGCATCGCCTTGCGCAGCAGGATCGACGTGCGCACGGCGTCGTTGATGTCGAGCCGCACCTCCTCGCCGTCGCGCGGCGGAAGGCGGTCCCACCAGAGCCGCGCGGGCCGCTGCCCGGCGGCGCGCAACGCCTCGGCCACGGCAAGCACCTCGGGCGCCACCGACCCCGGGCGCGGCTCGAGCACCACCGCGTCCTCGCAGCGCGTGAGGAACCGCTCGAGGAGCGCGGGGTCCATCGGGTTGGAGCACCCGAGCTCCAGGACCGGCACGCGACCCTCGAGCCCGAAGGCACCGAGGATGTGCCGGATGGCGATGCCGGCGGGGCCCACGGCCACGAACCCGACGGGCTCGCGCTCGCCGGGACTCGGCAGCGCGCTCACGCGGTTCAGCTCCAGCCGGCGCACGATGCGCAGCGCGTCATCCGTCTCGGATGCCCGCCCGCCGCCGCGCCGGTCGCGCAGGATCGCCGCGGCCTGCTCGATGCGCTCCACCACGCGGTTCGCCCGCAGCCTCGGCGAGTCCACCGACCGCAGCACCGCCGCGTGCGCCACCACCGCCGCCATGCGCACCCCGCCGGAGGCGAGACGGAACGCATGCTCGACCGCGTCGCGGAGCGCCTCGATGCTGCCGGGCGCGACCACCGGCAGCCCGAGCGAGCGCGCCGCCTGCCACGGGGACGCCAGGCGCACGAGGTACGGGTTGTCCTCGAGCAGCAGCACGATGCCGCCGCCCTCGATGCGCGGGCCGTCCAGCGCTCGGCGCGCGGCCGCGATGGCCATGCCGAGCTGCTCGTTCGGGACCAGGGCGAGCACGCGGCGACCCTCGCTCGCGTCGCGGGCCGCCAGGCTCACCGCGCGCGCGGCGTCCACCGAGTCGGTGATCGCCATGCGGTGCGACTGCACGGCGCGCGCGGCGGCGGGGTCGGCCAGGAGGTCGAACACCGGCTCGAACGGCACCTGCCGCGGCGCGACGATCGCATCGACCGGAAGCTCGCTCTCGAGGGCGCCCTTGACGATCGCCTGGTGCGCCGTCAGGAGCGCCGTGCCCTCGGCGCGCAGGAGCGGATGGCTCCACGGTCCCGTGATCGCGGCGCTCACGCGGGGGCCCCCGGCGCGCGCACGGCGCCCGGCGAAGATCCGTCCCAGCCGCGCGCGAGCCGCCCGTCGAGGAGCGCCTCGACCGCCACCGCCACGCCGTCGGCGTCGTGCGCGGCGGTGCGCGCCGCCGCGATGCTCAGGATGCGGGCGTCGGCGTTCGCCATCGCCACGCCGAGCGGCGCGTTGCGGATCAGCTCGAGGTCGTTCAGCCCGTCGCCGAGCGCGACGATGCGCCCGCGCGGGATCCCCAGCCGGTCGGCCGCCACGCACGCCATGGACCACTTGTCGGCGCGCGGCGAGAAGACCTCCAGCATGTGCGTGCGCGAACCGACCGCCTCCTCGGCGGTGAGCGCGCTCCAGTGCCTGACCGCGAGCTCCGCGCCGTAGCGCGCCTCGACCCCGCGCGCGATCGGCGCGATGTCGTCGGACGCGCCGATGGTGCCGACGCGCAGCACGCGGTCCGCGAGCTCCTCGTGCGCGCCCTCGGGCGCGGCGATCCAGTCGCGCGAGGTCACGGGATGCTCCGACAGCCACCAGCGCGTCGCGGGGTCGAGCTTGGCGGTCCCGACGAACACGTAGTCGTGCCCGGCACGGCTCGCGTCGAGCAGCAGGTGCGCGCGATGCCCCGCGTCGACGATCGCGTGCGCGAGCTCGACGGCCAGCCGCGCGTCCACGGTCTCGGTCGCGATGACCTCGCCGCTGCCGGCCCAGTGGAGCGACGCGCCGCCCGCGCCGATGAAGAGCGCGTCCTCCGCGACGCAGTCGGTGGCGCGGTGGCTCTCGGCCCAGGTCCTGCCCGTCGCGATCGCGACGTGCCAGCCGGCCGCGCGCGCGGCGGCCAGCGCCGAACGGTTGCGCTCGCTGACCCTTCCCCGCCGGTCGAGCAGGGTTCCGTCGAGGTCGGTGACCAGGAGTCCGGGCTGCATGGGTTCACGGGGCGCGGCGCGCCCCGTGCGGAGGATAGGGCGTTCCCGATACACTCCCGTGTCCCATGACCGAGCTCGACCGGCGTCTCAAGAACGTGCAGCAGGCGGACCTCTCCGAGAGCCGCGTGAACGACGACTTCGTCCTCTGGCTCAAGACCTGGGGCCAGAACATCCTGCTGGTGGTGCTGACGGTCGCGGCGCTCGCCATGGCCTGGCACTGGTGGGGCCAGCGCAAGGAGCGCGAGCGCGACGCCGCCTGGGGCGAGCTCGGCGGGGCGACCCTCCCGGCCGCGCTCAAGGAGATCGCCGCGCGCCACCAGGGCACCGACGCGATCGCCCTCATGGCGCAGATGGAGGCCGCGGGCACGTACATGACGTCGATCCTGGCCGACCGACGGTTCGACCGCGAAGCCGGGGCCGCCGACGCCGCGCTCACGCCCGAGCTCCGGGCCGAGTGGCTGAAGGAGGCCGACTCGCTGTACGCCTCCGTGGCCGCGCGCACCGCGACGGACGGCTCGATGGGCGGCCTCGGCTTCCACTTCGCCGCGCTGTTCGGCCGCGCCGCGGTGGCCGAGGACATGGGCGACCTCAAGGCCGCGGAGGGCCACCTCCGCGAGATCGAGTCCAAGGCCAAGGGCACCGTGCTCGCCAATGCGGGCGAGGTCGCGTCCGCGCGCCTCGCGTCGCTCCAGTCGCTCGCCACGGCGGTGCAGTTCGCGCCCAAGCCCCCGCCGCCGGCACCGGTCCCGATGCCGACGCCGGGCGCCGCCAACGACGCAGGCGGCATGTCGCTGACCCCGGTCTCGGGAGACGACCTCGTGAAGGCGCTCCAGGGCGCGAAGCCCGTGACCCCCGCGCCTGCCCCCGCCCCGACGCCCGCGCCCGCGAACCCGTGACGGGGCTCCCGGACCCCGCGGTCCCGGACCCCGGGATCCCGGATCCCGAGGCCGCCGTCGGAAGCAGCCCGGACGAGCTGTTCGAGCTCTACGAACGGCAGCGCGACGCCGACGACGAGACGCCGGTCACGGCCGTCTTCGAGGCCACGCGCTCGGCCGACATGCGGCTCGACCGGTTCCTCGCGCACCGCGTCCCGTTCCTGAGCCGGACGCAGCTGCAGCGGCTCATCGAGGAGTCCGCGGTCACCGTGAACGGCCGCGTCCCCAAGGCGAGCACGCGCCTGCGCCGCGGCGACCGGATCGTCGCCACCCTCCCGCCCCCGCCGTCGAACGCGATCGCGGCCGAGCGCATCCCCATCGAGGTGCTCTACGAGGACGAGCACCTCATCGTCGTGAACAAGCAGCCGGACCTCATCGTCCACCCGGCGCGCAGCCACAAGTCGGGGACGCTCATCAACGCGCTGGCGTGGCACTTCCTGCACAACACCGGCGGGACGCTCAGCACCGTGGGCGAGGACATCGCCCGCCCGGGCGTGGTGCACCGGCTCGACAAGCACACCTCGGGCGTCATGGTGTGCGCCAAGAGCGACGTCGCGCACTGGCGCATCGCGCGCCAGTTCGAGGTGCGCCGGACCGAGAAGCGCTACCTGTGCCTCGTGCACGGCGAGGTCGAGCCCGAGGCCGACGTCATCGACCTCCCGCTCGGCAAGCACCCGACCGTGAAGGAGAAGTACGCGGTCCGCCACGACGAGCTCGGCAAGCCCAGCCAGACCGTCTACCGCGTGCGCGAGGTCTACGAGGGCCACTCGCTGGTCGAGGTCGAGCTGCGCACCGGGCGCACGCACCAGATCCGGGTGCACATGAGCCACGTCGGCTACCCGCTCGTCGGGGACGACCTCTACGCCGGGCGCCACGTCACGGTCGGCGACTTCGACCCGTCGCAGCCCGACGCGGCGTCGCCGCTCCTCGTGCGCCAGGCGCTGCACGCCGCGCGGCTCGGGTTCGAGCACCCGGTGTCGGGGCAGCGCCTCGCCTTCGAGGCCCCCATGTGGCCGGACCTCGCGCGCGCGGTGGCGCTCCTGCGCGCGACGCGCCTCAAGCGCGCGCTCGCCGCGCCCGGCGCGGTGCTCTCGCTCGGGCCGGGCGCGCCGCCCGTCACCGCAGCTTGAGGCTCACGAGCGCGAGGATCGCCAGCGTCACCGCGACGAGGTAGAAGCGCCCCACCACCTGGGTCTCCTTCCACCCGGCCATCTGGAAGTGGTGGTGGATCGGCGCGCACAGGAGGAGCCGGCGCCCCTCGCCGGTGCGCATGCGCGTCCACTTGAACCAGCCCACCTGCCCCATCACGCTGAAGGCCTCGAGGAAGAACACGCCGCCGATCACCGCGAGCAGGAACTCCTGCCGGATGCACACGGCGATGGTCGCGAGCAGGCCGCCCATGGCCAGGCTCCCCGTGTCGCCCATGAAGACCTGCGCCGGCGCCACGTTGAACCACAGGAACCCCATGCAGGCACCGGCCATGGCGCCCGCGATCACCATCAGCTCGCCGCTTCCCGGCACCCACGGCACCATCAGGAAGTACGAGGCGCGCTGGCTCGCCGCGATCCACGTGAGCACCATCATCGCGAAGCTCGCCACCAGCAGCGTCCCTCCCGCGAGCCCGTCGAGCCCGTCGGTGAGGTTGACCGCGTTCGAGGTGAACGCGATGACGAGGGTGCCGACCAGCACGAACGCCGCGAGGCCGAGATGCCAGACGCCGGGCGCCAGGTCGAGCGCCCGGATCGCGCCCTCGGTCGGTGCGGGCAGGTAGGTCCGCTGGAACGGCAGGTTCACCACCAGCGCGTCGGGCACCTGCGCCGCATGCCAGATGAACCAGCTCGCGATCGCCCCGATCGACAGCTGGAAGAGGAGCTTCTCCCACGCCTTGAGCCCGTCGCGCGAGCGCTTGCCGCCGTTCCGCTTGGCGCGGGTGGCCTCGGTCAGCTTCATCCAGTCGTCCCACGCACCGACCGCGGCGAGCCACGCGAGCACCGTCATGCACACGTGCACGTAGCGGCTGTGGACCACGTCGGCGAGCAGCACGGTCGTCGCGAGCACCGATCCGCAGAGCAGGATCCCGCCCATGGACGGCGTGCCCCGCTTCGAGGCCATGAGCGCGTTCAGGTCCTTGCCGTAGAACTCCGGGTCATCCGCCACCTTCACCGCGCGCAGGAACCGGATCAGGGCGGGCATCAGCGCCAGCACCAGCGCGAACGAGACGAGCACGGCGAGGAAGGCCCGGAACTCGAGCTGGAACATCACCTGCACCAGGGGGTACAGGCCCACCGAGTCGAGCCAGGACTGCCAACGTTCGACGAGTTCGTAGAGCATCGTTCACCGTGCGGAGGCGGGTTCGCGCGCGCGGAGCGCGTCGACGAGGCGCTCCATCCGGCTGCCCCGGCTTCCCTTGAGGAGGACATGGTCGCCCGGGCGCAGCCGTGCGGCGATCGCCGCGACCCCTGCATCGTCGAGCGCGGGCACGTGCAGCACCTCGGTGCCGGGGCCGGCGGCCTCGCGCGCGGCCGACGCGCCGTGCGCGCTCGACTCGCCCACGAAGACCGCGAGCCCGGGCGCCTGCGCGGCGGCCGCGCGGCCGACCGACGCATGGAGCTCCGCGGAGCGCCCGCCGAGCTCGAGCATGTCGCCGAGCACCGTCACGCGGCGGGGCGCGGCGGCCGCGAGCTCGGCGAACGCGCGCAGCGACGCGAGCACCGCGTCCGGGTTCGCGTTGTAGGCATCGTTGAACACGGTCACGTCGCCGACGGACTGCCGCGTCATCCGCATGTCGGCCGGCTCGGTGGCCGCGAAGGCGCCGGCGACGGCCTCGGCGGGGATCCCGAGCATGCGCGCGCAGGCCGCCGCGGCCAGCGCGTTCATCGCGTTGTAGTCGCCCGGCAAGCCGAGGTCCGCGGACCACTCCGTGCCGTCCGGCTCGCGCACGCGCATCGACTGGCCGCCGCCGCGCGCCGTGCGCCCGAGCAGCCGCCACTGGCACGGCTCGCCCGTGCCGAAGGTCACCACGCGCACGCCGGGCTTGGCGCGCCGCTCGACCGCCGCGACGAGCTCGGGCTGGTCCCCGTTCACGATCGCGATCCCGGTGGTCCCGAGCCCGTCGACGATCGACGACTTCTCGTCGACGATCGCCTCGGCGCTGCCCATCCCGCCGAGATGCGCGAGCCCCGCCATGGTCACCACCGTGACGTGCGGCGCGGCCATCGCCGAGAGGGGCGCGATCTCGCCGGGACGGTTCATGCCGATCTCCGCCACCAGGTACCCGTCCGACGCGGAGGCACCGAGGATCGTGAGCGGGACGCCGACGTCGTTGTTGAAGCTCTTCGGGCTCGCGGTGCCGGTCATCCGCGTCGCGAGCGCCGCGTGCACCAGGCGCCGCGTCGTGGTCTTGCCGCTCGAGCCGGTGATCGCCACCACCTTCGCGCGCATCCGGCCGCGCCACCAGCGCGCGAGGTCGCCGAGCGCCACGCGCGTGTCGGCCGTCTCGATCAGGGGAAGCCCGGCAGGTCGTTCGCATCCGCGGGCCTTGCGGTCGACCAGCGCCGCGGCCGCGCCCGCGGCCTGCGCCGCGCCGAGGAAGGCGTGCGCATCGTGGTGCTCGCCGCGGAGCGCCACGAACAGCCGGCCGCGGAGGTCCTCGCGCGTGTCGGTCCCGACCCCGGCCATCACGAACGGCGCCGGCGCGAAGCCGGGGCGCGGCGCGGGTGCGGGCGGCGCGACCACCCACTGCCCCGCCACCGCCATGCGCAACTCGTCGGCCGTCACGTGCATGCGAATCCCTTCGTCGGCAGGGCGCACGCCGCCGCGACGCTCCCGCGCGCGCAGCCGACCACGTCCGTGCCTATGGATCGGCCAACCACGCCGAACATGCTGAAGATCGCGTGCGAATCACGCTTGCGCCCGGC
>CAYSFS010000112.1:0-8395 GCA_964430235.1 uncultured Chitinophaga sp.
GGCTGGGCGCTGGCGTCGGCGTCGGCTTCGGCGTCGGCCAGCAGGTCGCGGCATGCCTCGCAGAACCGGCGCATCGACTCCGGCGCGAGCGCCTCGAGCCGCTGGTTCATCCACAGCAGCTCCCCCGCGCGGTCAACCACGCCGATCCCGTCGCCGATCTCCTGGAGGAGCAGCGCGGGATCTCCGCCATTGAGGTCGTGTCGGGACGTCGGCGACATCGCGTTCCGTGCGGCCGGGTCAGTGTATCCCGCGGCACGTTCGGTAGGATTCGCGCATCCGGCGCGCAGGGTTGCGCGGCCGCCCCTTCCATGATCGAGGCGCTCGGCATCGTCAAGCGGTTCGGCCGCATCGTCGCGGTGGACCGCGTGTCGTTCCACGTGCCGCACGGGTCGATCTGCGGGTTCCTGGGCCCCAACGGCGCGGGCAAGTCGACGACGATCCGGATGGTGGTGGGCGCCATGGCCCCCGACGAGGGCTCGGTGCGCGTGGCCGGCATGGAGATGGACGCCGACGCCCGCGAGGCGCGCCGGGCGGTGGGGTACCTGCCCGAGGAGAGCCCCCTGCAGCCGGACCTCACGGTGGACGAGCTGGTGCGCCTGCGCGCCGAGCTGTGGGGCGTGCCCCGCCGCGCGCGGCAGGCGGCGGTCGACCGCGCGCTGGAGCGGTGCCTCGTCACGGACGTGCGGCGGCGCCTGTGCGGCCAGCTCTCCAAGGGCTACCGCCAGCGGGTGGGCATGGCGGCCGCGATCGTGCACTCGCCGCGCGTGGTGGTGCTCGACGAGCCGACGTCCGGGCTCGACCCCGCGCAGGTACGCGAGTTCCGTTCGCTGCTGCGGGCGCTGCGGGAGGATGCCGCGGTGCTCCTCTCGAGCCACGTGCTCGCCGAGGTCGAGGCGAGCTGCGACCGCGCGGTGCTGGTGGACCGCGGGCGCACGGTGGCGCAGGGGACGCTCGACGAGCTGCGCGCCCTGGGCGCTGCGAGCGAGGCCGTCGAGCTCGAGTGCGACCGCGACGCGTCGGCCGCGCTGGGCGCGCTGGGCGCGGTGGAGCGCGCCGTCGCGGCCGCGCTCCCGGGCGGGTGGTGGCGCATCGGACTGGAGCTGCGTCGCGGCGCGGACGCGGCCGAGGCCTGCGGCGCCGCGGGACGCGCGCTGCGCGACGCGGGAGTTGCGGTGCGCCGCATCGAGCGGGCGCCGGTCGAGCTCGAATCGGTCTTCCACCGCATCCTCGCCGCGGGGGCCCCGCGGTGAGCGCGCTCGCGCCGATGGCGGCGGTCGCGCGGCGCGAGTGGCGCGTGCTCGTCGGGTCCGCGCTCGGTTGGAGCGTGATGGCCGCGATGGCCGCGCTCGCGGGCACCGTGTTCGCGGTGGCCGTGCTGCGCCCGGGCGCGCCGGCCACGCTGCGCGGCACGTTCATCGCGCTCGGATGGGCGGTGATGCTGGTGGCGCCCGCGCTCTCGATGCGCACCATCGTCGACGAGCGCCGCAGCGGCAACTGGGCGCTGCTGGCGGCGTCGCCCGCGGGGTTCGCGTCGATCGTGGCGGGGAAGTTCCTGGCGGCCTTCGCGCTGATGGCCATCGCCGTCGCCGTGCCGGTCGCGGCGCAGGTCGCCGCGCTCGAGTGGGTGTCGCGGCCGGACCTCCTCGAGGCCGCCACCGGCACCGCGGGGCTCCTCCTCGCGGGCGCCGCGTACCTGGCGTCGGGCATCCTGATGTCGGCGCTGGTGATGAACCAGGTGGCGGCGTACCTCTTCACCGCGTTCCTCTGGATCACCTGGCTCGCGCTCGCGCGAAGCCTTCCCGCGGTGCTTCCCGCGCAGGCCGCGGACGCGGCCTTCGCGCTCGACCCGCTTCGCCGGCTCGACGACTTCACGATCGGCATCCTCGACACCGGGAACGTGGCGTTCTTCGCCGCGTGCGTCGCGTGGTTCCTGGGCGCGGCCGTGGTGGCATCGTCTCGCGCGTCGCTGCCCTCTGCGATGGTCCGCCCCGGGCGCGTGGCCGCGGGGCTGTCGCTCGGGCTCGTCGCGTGCATCGCCGGCGTGGCGGCGCTCGACTCGCCCGCCGCGCGCCGCACGGTCGACATGACGAAGTCGCGCGCCTACACGCTCGCCGAGCCCACGCGCGGGCTGCTCGCCGCGCTGGACGGCGATTGGCGGGTGGCGGTGGTGCTCTCCTCTCCCTCGCCCGCCGTCGCGCGGCAGGTGGACGAGGTGCTCGCGCGCGTCGCCGAGCAGCCCACGCGCGACGGGCGCGTCCGCGCCGAGCGCGTCGACCCCGCCGACCCGCGCGACGCCGCGCGGTACGAGGCCGTGCTCGAGGCCGTCCACGCACGGGACGCTGCGGCGCTCGCGCGTCACGACGAGGCGATCCGCGCGGGCCGTGCCGCGTTCGACCGGCTGGCGGCGACGGCGGCGGCGCAGGCGCCGCTCGTGGAGGACCTGGTGACCATGCTTCCGCCGGGCGACCCGTCGCGTGCGGGGCTCGACGCGCTCCGCGGGGGGTTCGCGCAGCTGGTCGCGCAGAAGCGTGCCTTCGACCGGTCGATCGACGCGCTCCGGACCGCAAGCGACGCGCGCCCGTTCCCCGAGGAGGCGCGCGCGGCCGCGGCGCTCGGCGCGAACGTCAAGCACTGGGGCGAGGAGCTCGCGGCCGCGTCGCGCACGCTCGGCGAGCGGGCGGCCGATCCTTCGGCGCCGCCCGCGCTCGCGGCGTGGCTTGCCGACGCGCCCTCGTCGTTCGCGGCCATGGCGCGCGAGCTGCGGGCCGCGCAGGACGCGCTCGACCGCCTGCCCCGCCTCTGGGGAAGCGAGGTCGGCGCGGCGCTCGCGGCGGGGGACTGCGCGCTGGTCATGGGCCCTCCCGGGATCGCCGTCGTCCCCTCGTGGCAGATCGTCTCGGGCGGCGCGGCCGGCGCCGTGGGATTCGACCGCCGGTTCCGCGGCGAGCAGGCCATCGCCGCGGCGATCCGGTCGCTGGTGGCGGGCGAGCCGCCGATCGCCGTGGTCGTGCACTCGGGCGCACCCGGCATCCTGCGGGCGGCCCCCGACGGATCGGACCTGGCCGCCGCGGCCGACGCGCTGCGTTCCGCGCGCATCGACGTGCGCGAGTGGGTTCCCGGCGACGGGCCGCAGCCCGCGGCCCCTCCGGGACGGCCCGTCGTGTGGATCGTCGTGCCGCCCACCGACCGCGACGCGGTGAACGAGTCGCCGCGCGAGCGCACGTTGCTCGCCGCGGCGCGGCGGCTGGTGTCGCAGGGGCAGCCGGTGCTGCTCACGGTCGGGCCGAGCCTGCTTCCCTTGCTCGGCCAGCAGGACCCGTGGGCGACGCTGCTCGGCCCGCGCGGCCTCGGCGCGCAGACGGGACGGACCGTGCTCGAGCTGGTCGCCGTCGGCCCGGGCCGACGCGAGTCGCGCGCCGAGCAGGCCGTGCTCGACGGCGCGGGCGCGCATGCGCTCGGCCGATCCGTCGACGGCCAGCGGCTCCTCCTCGAGCGCCCGGTCCCGGTCGAGGCCGATGCGTCGCGCGGCGCGCGCGCGGTGAGCGTCGTCGAGCCGTCGCCCGACCGGTGGATCGAGAACGACTGGCGCCGGGACCAGCGGGTCCGCGCGAGCGCGCCGGAATCGAAGCGCTTCGCCGAGCCGGTCGCGGTGGTGGCGGCCTCTTCCGACGACGGCGCGCGCGCGGTGCTGGTGGGCTCGCCCACGTGGATGACGACCGCGGCGTGCGACGCCGCCGACCCGCTCGGCGGCGGACGCGTCGCGCTGCGGAACCCGGGCAACCGCGAGCTGCTGGTGAACTCCGTGCTGTGGCTCGCGGGGCGCGACGCGCAGGTGGCGGGGGCCGGGACCGGTCGCGAGGTCGAGCGCGTGCCGCGCCTGTCGCGGGCGCAGGTCGCGGCCATCGACACGGTGCAGGCGGTGCTGGTGCCCGGGGCGATCGCCGCGATCGGCGCGGTCGTGGTGGTGAGGCGGAGGCTGCGGACGTGAGGTCGCGCACGCTCGCCGTCCTCGCGGCGCTCGCCGCCGTCGCCCTCGGCGGATGGTGGTCGCTGCGCGATGCCGCCCGGCGCGATGCCGGCACCGTCGATCGGCGTCCGCTGTTCGCGCCCGACGAGATCCCGCTCGAGTCGGTCGACCGCGTGCGGCTCGAACGCCCGGGCGCAGGAGTGCCCGCGATCGAGTTCCGTCGGTCGGATGCCGGCTGGGACCAGGTCGAGCCTTTCCGGCACCCTGCCGATCCCGCCGCGCTTCGCCAGGTGCTCGACACCGCCGCCGCCCTCGAGTCGACTCGCGCCGTGGACCCGGCGGCGCTCGAACCGGAGGCGCGCGCGTCGCTCGGGCTCGACCCGCCGCGCGCGCGGCTCGTCGTGGGCTGGCCGGGCGGCGAGCGCGCCATCGAGCTCGGCCGGCGCACCGTCGCGGGCCGCGCGTGGGCTCGCGTGGGCGGGCGCGGCGAGGCCGCGAGCGTCGACGCGTCCCTGCACGCCGCGGCGGTCGAGGGTGACCCGCGCCAATGGCGCTCGACGCGGCTGCTCGACGCCGCCGGCGCCGACGTCGCGCGCATCGAGGTCCGCTACGGGCCCGGGGACGGCCAGTGCGTCGTGCTCGCGCGCTCGGGCGGCGCGTGGCGCGTCGAGCGGCCCTTCGCGACGCGCGCCGACGCCGAGAGCGCGCGCAGCTACGTCGACGCGCTGCTGCGCGCCGAGGTCGATGCGTTCGCCTCGGACTCGGTCGCCGACCCGGGCGCGTTCGGGCTTGCGTCGCCCGAGAAGTCGGTGCGGCTGCTTGCCGCCCCGGGTCCCGCCGGCGCCGCGCCCCGCGCGGTGAGCCTCGTGGAGGTCGGGGTCGAGGTCGCCGAGGGAGCTCCGGAGCGCTTCGCGCGCATCGACGGCCGGCCCACCGTGGTCCAGCTCGGCACCAAGGCGCTGGCGGCGCTGTTCCCGCCGCCGGCCTTCTTCGTCGACCCGCGCGGCACGTCGGCCGTGCCCGCGGACGTGCGCCGCATCGAGTTCCGGCGGGCCGGGGCGGGTGCGACGGGAGAGGGTGCCGCGCCCGCCGCGCCCGACTTCGTGCTCGAGCGCTCGCTCGACGAATGGTCCGTCCGCGCGGCGCCCGATGCCGTGCCCGCGCCCGCGGACCGCGAGCGCGCGCGGCGCCTGCTCGCCCAGCTGTGCGAGGCGCGGGCGCCCGCCGTCGCGTTCCAGCCGATGCCCGAGGCGCTCATGCGCGGCGAGTTCCGCCTCCTCGGGGCGGGCGACGCCGAGCTCGGGCGGGTCCGCGTGGCACGCGAGGAGGCGGGGCAGTGGGCGCTCGACAACGCCGACGGCGTGCTGCGCGTGCACCCGGCGGGCTTCGACGTGGCGACGGACGCCGCGGCCTACGTCGGCAGGCGGTAGAGCGCGACGAGGTCCGGCCCGCGCATCCCGCGCCACCAGCACGGAAGCCGCTCGAGCCGGTCGCGCGCGATGGGCGCATCGCCGCCCGCGCCCACGTCGCCGAGCGCGTGCGGCGCGGTGAACACCCACGCGAGGTCGACCAGCCCCGCGTCGACCATCGGGCGCACGAGGCCGGGACCCGCCTCGACGAGGAGCGTCGACGCGCCGCGCGCGAGCAGCGAGCGCGCGAGCGCCGCCACGTCGTCGAACGCGGCGACCTCGACGCCGGCCGCGCGCAGCGCGTCGGCGTGGCCGGCTCGCGCGGCGACCGAGGCGTGCGTGCATGCGCACAGCACGGGCGACTCGCGGGCGGTGCGGACGAGCGCGCTTGTTTCGGGCAGCGCGAGGCGGGGATCCCACACCACGCGCAGCGGCGTGCGCCGCGCGCGCGTGCCGCGCACGGTCAGGAGCGGGTCATCCCGCAGCACGGTGCCCATCCCGGTGAGCATCGCGTCGCAGCGCGCACGCTCGCGGTGCACCATCGCGCGGCTGCGTTCGCCGCTGATCCAGCGCGGTTCGCCGGGGCGCGTCGCGATCCGCCCGTCCCGCGACTCGGCCCACTTCGCCACGGTCCACGGCCGCCCGTGACGCACGCGCGCGAGGAACGGCGCCGTGGCGCGCTCGGCGGCCGGGTGCGGGGCGTGGACGACCTCGACGCCGCCGGCACGCAGCGCCGCGGCGCCGCCCGCCGCCGCGGGGTGCGGGTCGGCGCACGCGTAGACCACGCGCGCGACGCCCGCGCGCAGCAGCGCCTGGCTGCAGGGGCCGGTGCGGCCGTGGTGGTTGCAGGGCTCGAGCGTGACCACCGCCGTGGACCCGCGCGCGAGATCGCCCGCGCGGCGCAACGCCTCGACCTCGGCGTGCGGCCCGCCGCAGCGGCGGTGGTGGCCCTCGGCGATCGCGCGGCCGTCGGGCCCCACGATCACGCACCCGACCATCGGGTTCGGCTCCGCGCCGCCGTGCCCCCGCAGCGCGATGCGCGCGGCGCGCTCCATGTGCGCGTCCCATTCGCGGCTCATCGCGCCGATCCGCCCATCGCGACCTCGGCCTCGAGGTCCTCCGCGAGCGACCGCGTCGGCGGGAGCGGGGCCTTCGCGCGCGGGAGCCGGATGCTCGCCACCAGCACGTCGTCGTCCCCGTTGCCCGCGGTCCACTGCTGGACGGCCGAGGCGAGCGCGCCGGCGGCGTTGGCGGGCGGGACGGACGCCATGCATTCCTCGATCCGCGTGAGCCCGAACTGCTTCCCCGCCCGGTCGGGCGCCTCGTGCACGCCGTCGGTCACGAGCACCAGCGCGTCCTCCGGGGCGAGCAGGAGCGACGTCTCGTCGGCGCAGAAGTCCGCGTCGGGCATGACCCCGAGCAGGAACGTGGTGGAGTCGAGGCGCTCCACCCGGCCGTCGCCCCGGCGCAGCCACGCGGGCGGGTGCCCCGCGTTCACGTACCGCACCTCGCCCGTCGCGGGGTCGGCCTGCACCGCGATGGCGGTCAGGTACACGCCGTGCTTCGCGAGCGTGAGCGCCACGTAGCGGTTGAGCGCGCGCAGCACCGCGCCGGGCGCGATGTCCGGGTCCTCGGCGAGCAGTCGCTCGATCTCGCCCGAGAGGCGCGAGACCGTCAGCGCGCTCGCGAGCCCGTGGCCGGTGACGTCGAGCATCACGACGTCAAGTCGGCCCTTCGCGTCCACGCTCGCGTGGATGAAGTCGCCGCCCACCTCGTTCGCGGGAAAGTACGAGTAGTCGAACTCCAGCTCGGGCGCGCGCACCGGTCGCGGGAACAGGGCCATCTGGACGGCGCGCGCCTGCGAAAGCTCGCGGCGCATCGCGAAGAACCCCTTCGCCACCATCCTGCGGTCGAACCGCCGCCGGTGGGTCCGGAGGCGCCACCAGCAGAGAAGCAGCCCGGGCGCGAGCACCAGCGGCACGCCGAGGAGGGCGCCGACCACGTCGCCGGCCCCCACGAGCCCGGCCACCTTGAGCACCACCATCTCGAGGATGAACATCGAGACCAGCGGGTAGGTCGGGCGCAGGCTCTCGCGCGGGCTCCACGGCAGGAACGCGCTCGGGAGCAGGTGGAAGAAGAGAATGGCGACGAGGCCGCTCGAGGCGCCGCCGCGCATCTGCTCCTGGAAGAGGAACTGGGTCGCGAGGTCCGCGGCGAAGGTGAGCGCGCCGATCTGCAGGATGAGCCAGTTCGTCGCCCGGAGCACCTGCTCGCGCGATCCGAGCCGCGGGCGCACGGTCGTGAACGCGCGCGCGGCGACCGCGAGGACCAGGATCGTGCCGAGGATGGTGACCGTCAGGTACGCGGGCGCGCCGTCGCGCAGGGCCTCGAGCCGCTCCGCGGCCTCCTCGCCCTCCTTCGCGACCTGCGAGAGGTCGGCATCCCGCGTCAGCCGGTACGCGATGAGCCCCGCGATCGCGATGAGCAGCGAGAGCAGCTCGTACACGATGAGCGCGCCCAGCAGCCAGCCGAAGCGGCGTCGGAGCCACTGCTCCATCTCCCGCTCGTACTCGGCCTTGAAGAGCGTCCCGTCCGTGGGCTCGACCATGGCGGCAGGGTACCGGGGCGGGGTTCGGGAAACGCGAAGGGCCCGCGCGTAGCGCGGGCCCTTCGGGGGTTTCACGTGGTCCCGGCGCGAGGCCGGCGCGGGCTCACTGCTTCGCGAGCACTTCCTGCTTCAGGCGCTCGGGCATCTGCCGGTAGGTCAGCGGCTCCATGCTGGCGGCCGCGCGGCCCTGCGTCATCGAGCGCAGCGCGGTCGTGTAGCCGAACAGCTCGCTCAGCGGCACCTCGGCGGTGATCTGGCGGGTGTTCCCGCGCATCTCGCTGTCGATGATCTGGCCGCGGCGGCTCGCCACGTCGCCCGACACGTTGCCGAAGAACTCGTCGGGCGTCGTGATGACGACCTTCATGATCGGCTCGAGCAGCGCGGGCTGCGCCTTGGTGAACGCCTCGCGGA
>CAYSFS010000113.1:0-8370 GCA_964430235.1 uncultured Chitinophaga sp.
ATGCCCGCGTCCTTGGCGATGCGCGCCCATTCGCGTGCGTCGAACTTCACGGGGTCGAACCGCGGCAGGAGCTCCTTCTCGTACGCGATCGGGTCGATGCGCGCGTTCTGGAGGAGCCACTCGCCGACGCCGCCGACGGGCTTGCCGTCCCACGTGCCGGCGGGGGTCGAATACAGCCCGAAGTGGATGAACATCCCGAAGCGCGCGTCGCGCCACCACGCGAGGCGCTCGTCCTTCGGCGGCACCTCGGGCGGTGCGCCGGCGGGGCCGGCCGCGGCGAGGAGCAGGGCGGCGACGGCGGCGGCGGACGCGGCGGCGAGCGGGGTGCGCATTCGGGGAAGGTACGGTCGGCACCGTCCGCAGCGCCCCGCGGGGCTCAGCGGTCCAGCACGATGACGCGCGCGGGTTCGACGGTGAGGGCGACCGGCTCGCCCGCCGCGCGCGGTCCCGGCGGGTCGAGTTCGAGCGCCGTGACGTGCGACCCGCCGCAGTCGATGCGGCAGGTGGACGTCGCACCGAGGTAGCTCGACTCCGCGACGGTCCCGCGGAGCGCGGGAGCGGCGGGCGGGACCTCGTGATCCGCATGGATCCGAATGGCCTCCGGCCGGACGACGACGAGGACCGCCGCGCCCGCGGCGCGGCCGCCCGTGCGTGCGCTCGCGAGCGTCCCGGCCGCCGTGCGGACGGTGAGCCCGTCGCCCGTCGCCGTCCCGGCGAGCACGTTCGCCTCGCCCATGAACTCCGCGACGAACCGGGTCGCGGGGCGCTCGTAGAGCTCGCGCGGCCCGCCGACCTGCTCGACGCGGCCCTCGCGCATCACGATGATGCGGTCGGCCATGCTGAGGCTCTCGTGCTGGTCGTGCGTGACGTGGATCGCGGTGAGTCGGGCTTCGTCCACCACGCGCCGGATCTCGCGGCGCATCTCGGCGCGCAGGCGCGCGTCGAGGTTCGAGAGCGGCTCGTCGAGGAGCAGCACGTCGGGCCGGTAGACGACCGCGCGCGCGAGCGCGACGCGCTGCTGCTGGCCGCCCGAGAGCTCGGCGGGCCTCCGCGCGGCGTAGGGCGACATGCGGACCATCTCGAGCGCCTCCCCGGTGCGGCGGCGGACCTCCTCGCGCTGCAGCTTGCGGGACTCGAGCCCGAAGGCGACGTTCTCGGCGACGGTCATGTGCGGCCAGAGCGCGTAGCCCTGGAACACCATGCCGCACCCGCGCCGCTCGGCGGGGAGCGACGTGACGTCGCGGTCGCCGAAGCGGATCGTGCCGCCGGTCGGCTCGAGCAGCCCGGCCACCATGCGGAGGACCGTGGTCTTGCCGCATCCCGAGGGGCCGAGCAGGAACGTGAGCTTGCCGCCCGGCGCCTCGCAGGTGACGCGATCGACCGCCACGGTCGGTCCGAACGACTTCGAGAGGGCTTCGAGGCGGACGGGGAGCATGCCGCGTCGGAGGTTACCCCTCGGGATCGGGCACGCCGCGACCTACGATGCCCGCGTGGCCGCGCCCCGAGAGGACTCCCCGAAGCACGCACGTGCGGCGAAGACCGATCCCCCGAAGGCCGGTCCCGCGGGGGCCGGCGCCCCGAAGGCCACGCCCGCGAAGCCGGCGCCCGCGCGCACGGCCTCGCGCACGAACGTGATTCCCGCGGCGGCCACCGACCCGCGACTTGCGCGCGTGCAACGCATGTGCGAGCGCCGCGCCTTCCGCGAGCGCGAGACCTCGATCACGCGCGAGGTCGGCGAGATCGCGCGGCAGGCCGCGCGCGACCTCGAGCGCCGCGGGTCCTTCGCGGAGGCGTGGGCGGAGTCGATGCCCGCCGAGCTGGTCGCGGAGACGTGGATCGAGTCCGCGACGCCCGTCCAGCTGGTGGTGGGCGTCACGGGATCCGCCGCTGCGTTCGCCGTGGACCGCGCGCTGCGCGCGGGCGCGCTCGCGCTCCTGCGCGCGCGGCTCCAGGCCCCAGGCCTTCGCGTGCGCACTCGCGTGGGACGGTCACCCGCCTGAGGCGGTCGGCGGCGCGCCGAGCGCACCGTCCGGGAGTGCCCGCGCGCGGCCCTCGCGGTCGAGGCACGCCAGGACGGTCGAGCCCGTGACCAGCAGGTCGTCGCCGCGGAACAGCTCGTAGGAATGCTCGATCTTCACCGCCCCGACCCGCGCGAGCGTGGTTCGGAGCGTGACGAGGTCGTCGTAGCGCGCCGGCGCGCGGTAGGTCACCTCGAGCTTCACGACCGCGAGCAGCAGGCCCGCGGCCTCCATGTCGCGGTACGTGCGGCCGGTCGACCGCAGCAGCTCGGTCCGTCCCATCTCGAACCACACGGGGTAGACGGTGTGGTGCACCACGCCCATCGGGTCGCACTCGCAGTAGCGCACGCGGATGTCGATGGAGCCCTGCATCGCAGGAAAGGTACCGCGCGCGCCGTCACTTCCCGACGCAGAAGCGCGCGAAGATCCGGCCGAGCACGTCGTCCGGGGGAATCGCCCCCGACACTTCGCCGAGGCGGTCGAGGGCCGTGCGCAGCCATGCGGCGACCAGCTCGGGCGCGTGCTCGGCGCGCGCGGCGCGGATCGCGGTCGCCGCCTCCGAGAGCAGCATCGCGCGGGCCGAGCCGAGCGCGGCGGCGCCGGTCGCGCGCGAGCGGGTGCGCGCGCACGCCTCGCGGATCGCGGCACGCAGCGAGTCGATCCCCGCGCCGGTGCGCGCGCTGGTGGCGATGGCCGGGCCCGGCGCGCCGGCGCGGACCCCGGGCCCGTGCGCGAGGTCGCACTTCGTGCGCGAACGGAGCACCGTCGCGGCGCCCGGGACCGGCAGGGTGCCGCGGGTGGGCGAATCCGCGCCGTGGCACGCATCGCCTCCCGGCGGCGGCTCCGCTCCGCGCCCGTCGTCGCACGCAACGACCACGTCCGCCCGCGCGATCGCGTCCGCGGCGCGCCGCTGCATCAGGTGGTCGATGCGCTCGACCGCCTCCTCGAGGCCCGGGATGTCCACCAGCACCGCCTCGGTGCCGTCTCCGAGCGTGATCGCGGCCTCGATCGCGTCGCGCGTGGTGCCGCGCGACTCGTGCTCGACGCTTCGCGCGCGGCCGACGAGCGCGTTGAAGAGCGAGCTCTTTCCGGCGTTCGGCGGCCCGCACAGCACGACGCGCGGCGCGTGGATCGCGCGCTCTGCGCCCTCGCGGGCCCGGAGCGCGGCGTCGATCGCGGACTCGACCGCGACGAGGCGGCGTTCGAGGTCCGGCCGCGCGATGGCGACCACGCCCTCCTGGTCCGTGAAGTCGATGCCCGCCTCGACGAGCGCGAGGACGTCGGCGACCTCGCCGGACCACGTGCGCCGCGCGTCCGCGGAGTCGTCCGCCTCGGCCGTGCGTGCGGCCGCGAGCGCCGCGTCCGTCTCCGCCGCGATCGCGTGCGCCACGGCGTCGGCCTGCGCCGCGGTCATCCGGCCGTGCAGCACCGCGCGCACGCTGAACTCGCCCGCGTGCGCCCGCCGCGCGCCGCCCGCCGCGCGCGCGATCACCGCGTCCACGATGCGCTCAAGGAGCGCGGGGTTCCCCGGGGCGTGCACCTCGACGCAGTCCTCGCCCGTCGCGCTGCGGGGCCCGGGCATGCACGCGACGAGCACGGGGATGGGCGGGTCGGCGAGCCGCGCGACGTGGATGCCGCGCGCGCGCGCGGCGACGGCCTGCGCGCACGGGCCCGCGAGGACCGCCGCGACGTGCGCGCACGCGTCGCCGCCGCTCGCCCGCACCAACCCCCGCGCCGACGGCCCGGGCGGGGACGCGACGGCGAGGATGGTGGACGCGGCGTCCAAGGCGCGGCGGCCTCAGCGGTCGCGGAACGGGCGCTTCGGCGCGTTGCGGCGCGCCTCGGCGGTGCGCTGCGTCTCCTGCACGCGCTTCATGGCCTTCTCGTACGCACCCTGCAGCCAGCCGCCCTTGCCGGGCCGCGGCTTCGAGAAGTCCATCTTCTCGACCTCGGCACGCACGCGCTTGCTCTCGTAGATGCCCACCAGCGTGCTGGTGGCGATGTAGAGGGTCAGCCCGCTCGGCGCCGAGTACAGCATCAGCGGGAACATGATGACCATCATCCACTTCATGATCTTCTGCTGCTGCTCCTGCTCGGGCGTCATGTTCGGCGACGGCGGGGGCGACATGTACTTCTGCTGCACCCAGAACACGAGGCCCATGAGGAGCGGCACCAGGTTCACCGACGACAGCTCGAACACGTAGAGGTTGACCGCGAAGGGCAGGGGAATGAACCGGTCCTGCGCGCTCAGGTCCGCGAGGAACGGCCAGTCGCCGAACCTCTGGAAGAGGCCGAAGAACGCCGGCTGCTGCCGGAGCTCGAACGCGTAGTAGAGGACCGCGTAGAGCGCGATCCAGATCGGCATCTGGAGGAACGTCGGCACCATGCCGCCGGCGCACCCGAGCGGGTTGATCCCCTTCTCGCGGTACAGGCGGATGGTCTCCTCCTGCACCTTCTTCGGGTCGTCCTTGTGGCGCCTCTGGATGGCCTCGAGCTCGGGCTTCACCGCGGCCATCTGCTTGGTGACGCGCATCATCGAGATCTGGGAGCGCCGCGTCAGCGGGTGCAGCAGCCCGCGCACGACGATCACCAGCGCGATGATCGCGAGGCCCCAGTCGAAGACGACGTGGTCGTGCAGGAACGCGAGGAACCACACCAGGAGGTCGGCGAGCCACGCGAACGTGCACCACGAGCAGCAGCCGCTCATCAGGTACAGGATCAGGCCCTGCATGTTGAGCGCGGCGTACGGCTCGGTCGACGCGAGCAGCGACCGCTCGAGCGGGCCGGCGAACACCCCGACGTCGAAGGCCGCGGCGGCCCCCGGCGCGGCCGTGACCGCGTCGCTCGTGAGGTCGGTGAAGAGCACGCGGTCCGGGGCGCCGCGGAACGTCGACTCGCCGGCCTGCGCCTGCACGACGCCGATCGCGGGCGCGACGGCGCGCGAGGTCGAGCCGGGCGGGGCGTACGGGGCGTGCACGGCGAACGCGAAGTAGCGGTTGGTGGCGCCGAACCACGAGAGGTTGTAGCGCTCCTGCAGCTGGCGCTGGTCGGGCCAGACCCGGAAGTTCCCGGCATCGACCTGGCCGATCACCGTCGCATGGTCGAGCGTCGCGCCGTGCACGATGACCGTCGCCTGGCCCGGGTCACGCTCCTTCGACATCAGGTAGCCGGCGTGGAAGCGACGCGCGTCGACGAGGTCGCCGCCGCCGGAGCCCTTGCCCGGCTGCGTGCCCGGAGCGGAGCCCTCGCGCGGCAGGTCGGTCGGGCCGAACTGGATCCAGCGGACCGCGCGCGGCGACGCCGACAGGTTCTCGACGCGCTGCTCGCAGCGGAGGTCGTACGAGCCCGGGTCGATGCGCCACGCGCGCGTCACGCGCATCTGGAGCGCGCCGGTCGAGTCGGCGAGCTCGCTGACGAAGGTGCCGGGCGCGGTCTCGGCCCAGACGTTGCCCGCGAGGCTGATGGCCTGGCCGTCGACCTCGACCTCGCGCACGGCAAGGAGCGACACGGAGAAGCCCTGGAGGGTGCCGGGCGCGGCGAACGCGTACCGGCCCTCGAGCGCGTCCTCGGCGGTGCCCGCCGCGCGCGCGCGGGCGGCGGCGCGGGAATCCGCGCCCGTCCACCAGAGGTCGCTGAAGGTGATGCGCGCGATGCCGGCGCCGCGCGGGTCGAACTCCACGCGGAAGCGCGCCTTGGCGGGATCGACCGACCCGATCGGCGTCGGCTGCGCGGTCGGCGAGCCGGGCGCGCGCGCGGACCAGCGGTCCATGGGCGCGGGCTTCGCGGCGGGCGCGGACGCGGACGGCGCCGGGGTGGGCGTGGGTGCGTTCGCGGCGGCGCTCGGCGCAGGGGTGGTCGTCGTGGTCGCCGGCGTCGCGGAAGCAGGCGCCCCGGCGGTGGCCTGCGGGGCCGCGGCCTCGGTCGCGGGCGAATCGCCGGTCCCGGAGCCTGCGCCGCTGACGATGACCGCCACGATGCCCGCGGCCACCGCGAACACGGCGAGGGTGGCGACGAACCGTCGGACGTTGAACGCTGGGGCCTTGCGGCCGGCCGGGTCGGTGGTCTTCATGTCTTCTCGTGCGTGGGGCGTGCGGGCGCGCCGGTCACTGGCCGTCGAGCAGGCGGCGGCCGAGGCGGCTGTCGAGCTCGGTGATGCCGTCGATCCGGTCGACGGTCTCCTGGACGTCGTACTCGACCCGGATGAAGCGGAACGACCTCGGCGCGCCGGCGTCGTCCGTCTCCATGATCGCGTAGGACGCGCGCGGGTCGAGGTCGCGCGGCTGTCCCACGGAGCCCGGGTTCACCACGGCCTTCTGGCCCGCGCGGACGACGTACGTCTCGTCGGGCAGGTCGCCGGGCTTGTAGAACTCGAGGTCGTCCGTGAAGACGCCCGGGACGTGGGTATGGCCCACGACGCACACCGACTCGACGAGGTTGAAGATGCTCTGCATCATCTTCGGGTCGTCGTACGGGCTGTTGGGCGTGATGTACTCGTTGATCTGGCGGCGCGGCGAGCCGTGCACGTACAGGATGCCGCCCTCGCGGACCTGCACCCGGAGCCGGTGGAGGAAGTGCCACCTGCGCACCGTCTCCTCCGGGTGGTCGGCCACGTGGCGGTCGATCTCCCGGCGCGTCCAGTAGGCGGCGTCCTCGGCGATCTTGTTGAAGTTGCTCGGCTCGTAGGCGACCCCGAAGTCGTGGTTGCCGAGCAGGCTCCACGCGCAGCGCCGCTCGACGAGGTCGACGCACTGCACCGGGTTCGGGCCGTAGCCGATGATGTCCCCGAGGCAGATGATCCGGTCCACGCCCCGGCGCCCGATGTCCTCGAGCACGGCCTCGAAGGCCGTCAGGTTCGAGTGGATGTCGCTGATGATCGCGGTGCGCACCGAGGGGCCCTTGGGTCGAGGATCCTAGCAGGAACCGTGGCCCAACCCCCGGGGCGGAGCCGCACGTGGCGTGCCCGCGGTCCTACCATGTCCGCCCGCACCTTCGACCCCCAAACGGAGATCTTCGACATGGCCGACACCAAGCACTTCGACCTCATCGTCATCGGCGGCGGACCCGGCGGGTACGTCGGAGCGATCCGCGCGGCCCAGATGGGCAAGAAGGTGGCGTGCGTCGAGCGCGCCAAGCTCGGCGGCGTGTGCCTGAACTGGGGATGCATCCCCACCAAGGCGCTCCTGCACGCGGCCGCCATCTACACGGAGGCGTTCAAGCACGGGGCCGACATGGGCTTCGAGGTCGACCCGAAGAACGTGAAGCTCGACTGGTCGAAGGTGATCGGCCGTTCGCGAAACGTGGCGGGCACGCTCAACAGCGGCATCGCGTTCCTGTTCAAGAAGAACAAGGTCGAGCACTTCCAGGGCCACGCGAAGGTGCTCGCCGGCAAGACCGCCGGCGGCCCGTGCAAGGTGCAGGTCTCCAAGGCCGACGAGGACTACTACAAGGGCACCGGCGCGGTCTCGAAGGACGACGTCGTGATCACCGCCGACAAGGTGCTGATCGCGACCGGCGCGGCCCCGCGCGAGCTGCCCTTCGCGCCCAAGGACGGGAAGACGGTCATCTCGAGCTACGAGGCGATGGTGCTGCCCGAGCGGCCGAAGTCGATGGTCATCGTCGGGTCCGGCGCGATCGGCATGGAGTTCGCCTACTTCTACAACGCGTTCGGCACCAAGGTGACCGTGGTCGAGATGCTCGACCGCATCATGCCGGTCGAGGACGAGGACATCTCGAAGGAGGCGCTCAAGATCTTCTCGAAGCAGGGCATCGAGTTCCGGCTCGGCTGCATGACGAAGGCGGTCGAGAGGACGGCCTCGGGCGCCAAGGTCACGGTCGAGGACCAGGCCACCAAGAAGGCCGAGGTCATCGAGGCCGAGAAGGTGCTGGTGGCGATCGGCGTCGCGGGGCGGTTCGACGGCCTGTTCGACGCGTCGCTCGGCCTGAAGACCGACAAGGGCCACATCGTCACCGACTACGTGGAGAAGAAGGACAAGGCCACCTACGCGACGAGCGTCCCTGGCGTCTACGCGATCGGCGACGTGATCGGCCCGCCGTGGCTCGCGCACGTCTCGAGCGAGGAGGCGGTCGTCGCCGTCGAGCGGATGTTCGGCCACGCGTCCACGGGCGTGCACTACGACTCGATCCCCGGCGCCACCTACTGCAACCCGCAGGTCGCGAGCGTCGGGCTCACCGAGCGCGCCGCGAAGGAGAAGGGCATCGAGTACCGCGTCGGCAAGTACGGCCTGAAGAGCCACGGCAAGGCGATCGCCGACGGCGCGGCCGAGGGCCTGGTCAAGGTCATCGTCAGCAAGAAGTACGGCGAGATCCTGGGCGGCCACATCATCGGCGAGAA
>CAYSFS010000114.1:0-8303 GCA_964430235.1 uncultured Chitinophaga sp.
CCCGCGTCGCCGGCCGCGCCCGCGGCCGCGGCGACGCCGGCACCCGCGCCCGGCGCCGCGGCGCCGGCGCGCGCCAGCTCCTTCGCGCCGCTGACGCAGCGAGGCCTCTACACGCTGGCGCTCCTGGTCGATCGCGCGTCGATCCCGTTCCCGGTCGAGGTGGCGTGGGGCGCGGCGGCGGTGCAGCTCGTCGGCGGCGCGTTCGCGCTGCTCGGCATGTTCACGCGCGTGTGGGGGCTCCTGATGTCGGTGATGCTCGCGGGCCTCTTCGTGATGACGGCGCTTCCCGGCCTCAAGGCCAGCGGGCCGTTCGCGATGGGCGCCGACCTCTCGAACCTGGTGTTCGCGCAGCTGGGGCTTTTCGTCCTGGCGCTGGGCCTGTTCCTCATCGGCCCGGGCGCGATGAGCCTCGACCGCGCCATCTTCCGGCGATCGCGGCGTGCGGGCGCCAAGCCGAAGCAGGCATGAACGAGCCCGCGGCGGACACGGGCACCCACGAGGAGGCCGGCCTCGCGCCGCGAAGCCCGGTCGTCGCCGTGCTCGCGTCCACGGTGCTCCACGTCGCGATCGCCGCCGCGCTGGTCGCGATGGGCGTGACCGCCGCGCGCGCGATGCGGCGCGAGGCCCCGCCCGTGCTCGTCGCGGAATGGACGCCGCCTCCGCCGCCCGGCGTGGTTCCGGCGCCGCCCGAGCTTCCCGTGCCCGGCGGCTCGCCGGTCCACGTGGGCCCGGCGGGGCGCGCCAAGGTGGACGCCGCCTCCGCGGCACGGTCGGCGGCCGAGCGCCTGGCGCGCATGGCCCCCGAGCCGAGCGGCCCGTCGGCGCCCGCGCCGCGCATCGCGTCGGGGCTCGGGTTCGAGGAGGTCCCGGCCGGGAGCTTCCGCGCCGCGAGCTTCGCCACCGACCGTGCCCGCGTGGCCTTCGTCGTGGACGCGGGCGGCCGGCTGCTCGGGGCGCTCCCCGCGGCGCGCTCCGTGCTCGCGCAACGCCTGGCCGCGCTCGATGCGCAGCAGCGGTTCATGCTCGTGGTCGCGCGCGGCGGCGGCGTCGAGGTGGCGCCGGGGACGCCCGCCGCGGCGACGCGCGGCAACGTGGCCGCCGCGCTCGCGTGGTTCACCGAACGCGCCGCCCCCGGCGGCACCGCGGACCTCGGCGCCGCGCTCGAACGCGCGTGGACCGGATTCGACCCCGACGCCGTGTGCATCGTCGCGCGCGGCGTGCCGGCGTCGCGGCGGCCCGCGGCGCGCTCGCCCTTCGCCGGGCTCGCGGCCGCGGCCGATCGCCTGAACCCGCCCGGCGCGGCGGGCGCGCGCGCGGCGACGTTCCTCTGCATCGAGCTCGCCGACGCGTCGGCGGACGGGACGCTCCGCTCCGTGGGAACCGCGCACGGCGGGCCCGCGGGCTACCTTCTCCTCGACCGCGCGGCGCTCGGGCTGGTGCCCGCGCGGCGCCCCTCCCCGGCGAGCCAACGATCACCATGAACCCCATGCACCCACGCACCGTCATCGCCGCCGCATGCGCGTCGCTCCTCGCGGCCGCCGGACCCGCGCTCGCCGAGTCGAGCTTCGGCACCGCGTTCTTCGTCAGCATGGACCGCGCCTCCGACGGCGAGGTCCGCGTCGACTGGATCGGCAGCGCCATGATCTGGGCGCTCATCGCGATGAGCGTGGCGAGCGTCGCCCTCATCTGGATCGCGTTCACCTCCAACCGGGCCGAGGACATCCTGCCGCCCGAGGAGGCCGCGTCGCTGCGGCGCGCGGTCGCGGAGGGACGGTTCGCCGAGGCGCTCGAGGCGAGCCGCACGCGGGGCGGCGACTTCGGGCGGATGCTCCATGCCGCGCTCGAGGCGGCGCCCGGGGGGCACGACGCGATGCTGCGGGCGGCCGAGAGCGCGGCCGACGAGCTGGTCGTCGCGCGGCTCCGCCGCATCGAGGTGCTGAACGTGTTCGGCCAGGTGGCGCCGATGATCGGCCTCTTCGGAACGGTCTACGGCATGATCGTCGCGTTCTTCACCATCGCGCGCATGGGCGGCACGGCGGATCCGGTGGCCCTCGCGGGCGGCATCGGCACGGCGCTGGTCACCACGTTCTGGGGACTGCTCATCGCGATCCCCGCGCTCGGGTGCTTCGCCATGGTCCGCAACCGGATCGACGCGGCGGGCGCGGCCGCGAGCCGCGAGGTCGAGCGCACGGTCGCGCGGTTCCGGCCGGCCGATGCCGCGAACGCACGGGCGAGCGCCTGATGCGCGCGAGCCGCATCCACACCCGCGGGCCCGCGCACGTCGAGGCGCAGCTGACGCCGCTCATCGACATGGCGTTCCTGCTGATCGTGTTCTTCGTGCTGGTGGGCCAGGTGGCGAGCGCGGAGTTCGTCGAGCTGTCGCTTCCGCGCACGGCGTCGGACGCGCCCGGGCGCCCGGGCGACGCGCAGCGGCTGGTCGTGAACGTGGTGCCCGCGCGCGACGGCGGCGCGGCCGCGTACCGGCTGGGCCGTCGCGAGTTCGGGCCCGACGCGGCGGGGCTCGCGGAGCTCGCCCGCACGCTCGCGGACGCGATCCGCGCGAAGCCCGGGCTCGAGGTGAACGTGCGGGCCGACCGCGCCACGGCGTACTCGTGGGTGCGCCCGGCGATGGACGCGGTGTCGGACGCGCTGGCCCTGAGCGGCGTCGACCGGTCGCGCGTCAGGGTCCGGCTCGTGGTCCTGCCCGCGGGGGGCGTCGATGGCTGACGCGACGGCGGGACCCACGGCGCACGACCCGGGCGCGCGCGCGATCGCGGCGCTCGAGCGCATGGCGGCCGCGCCCGGCGCGGGCGAGCGCACGCACGGCCGCGCGGCGCCGAGGCGCCCGTCGCGCAGGCGCGCGCGCGGCGTGGGCGCGACGCTGCGCACGAACCTGACGCCGATGATCGACGTCGTGTTCCTGCTCCTCATCTTCTACATGGCCACGACGCGCTGGGTGACCGACGAGCGCGTGATCGCGATGGACCTCGAGCGCCGCACGGCGCAGTCCGCGGCGGCCGACGGCGCGGCGCCGCCGCCCGCGCCCGCGCGCGACCCGTTCGTGCTCGACGACGAGTCGCTCCGGCTCGAGGTGCTCGCGGACGGGTCGGTGCGCGCGGGCGCCCCGCTCGGACGCTCGCTGCGGCTGCCGGAGCTGCGCGAGCTGCTCGCACGGGAATGCCGCGGGATCGGCAGCCCCGGCGGGATGTTCGAGCCCTCGTTCCCGATCGTCGTGGCCCCGGCCGAGGACGCGCCCTGGGAGGCCGCGGTCGCGGTGCTCGACGCGGCCACGGCCGCGGGGTACCGCAACGTGGGCTTCGAGCGTCGCGGCGGGCCCGCGGGGGCGGCCCGGTGAGCGCGCGCCGACGCGGCGCGGCCGCGGCCCTCGCGCTCGCCGCGTGCATGGCCGGCATGGCATGGGCGCAGGAAGCGCCGGCCGCGCCCACGCTCGACGACATCGCGCGCTCGGTCGACGCGGCACGCGCCGACGCGCGCCGCGACTTCGGGACGGACGCGGCGGCGGCCGCCGCCTACGCCCGGCTGCGCCGGCTCCGCGAGCCGCTGCTCGCGGCGGCCGACCCCCGCCGCGCGATCTGGCAGGCGGACGCCGCCGAGGACGCGCTGACCCTGGGGCTGGGCGCGGACGGCTGCGGCGTCGCGTCCGTCGTGGGCCTCGCAGACGACGCGCAGCGCGCGCGCGCGGCCGAGCTCCTGCGCGAGGCCCTGGCGCGCGTGCGCGACGCCGACGCGGCGGCGCGAGAGGCCCTGGCCGACGGCAGCGCGGACCCGGAACTCATGCGGCGGCTCGATGACGTGGAGCTGGTGCGTCGGATTCCGCTGGTGCGCGCGTGCGCCGCGACGCTCGCGGCGTGGGCGGGCGCGCTGCCGGAGGCCGACGCGCCGGGGATCGTCGCGTCGGCGGCCGCACGGCTCGAGTCGCTTCGCGCAGGCGTGCCTCCCGCGGCCCGGCCGCTCGCGGAGACGTGCCTGGGACTCGCGCTCGCCAAGGGCGAGCGCCGCACGGAGGCGCCCGCCGTCCTCCAGCCGATCCTGACCGACGTCCGTGCGGCGCAAGGACTGCGCCTCCTGGCCATCGCCGGGGCGGTGGAGGCGAGCGCGACCGACGCCGCCGGGCGCCGCCGCACGCTCGACTCGATGCGCGGGCGCGCCGCGACCGGGCTCGACGACCAGGGACGGCTGCTCCTGGGCGACCTCGACTTCCGGCTGGCGCGCGCCGCGTCGCTCGACGCCACCGCAGGCGCGCGCCCGTCCGCGGCGCCGTGGGCGGGCTGGCTCGATGCCGTGTCCGCCGCGCCGCCCGCGACCCGCGAGTCGGTGCGCATGGCGGCGCTCGCGCGCATCGCGCGCCACGCCGAGGGACTGGACGATCCCGTCTCCCGTGCGGCGCGCGCGCTTGCGCAGGCGCGCGACCCGGCGACCCGCGCCGCCGGCACGGACGCCCTGCGCGAGGCGATCGCCGACCCCGCCCTCGACGAGCGCGTGCGGCCCGCGGCGATGCTGGGCCTCGGGCGCGCGCTGCTCCTCCTCGGAAGCCCCGGTGACGGCGCGCGCGCCCTGCTCGAGTACGCGCGCGCCTGCCCGGCCGAGCCGTCGTCTCGCCACGCCATCGACGCGGCCGTCGCCGCGGCGCGCGGCACGGGCGACGCCGCGCTGCTGTCGGACGTGCTCACGACCGCGGTCGCGCGCTTCCCCGACCACCCGGACCACGGGGCGTGGCGCGTCGAGCTCGCGGCCGTCTCGCTGAGCCCCGACGCCCCGGCCGCCGCGCGCGAGCCGGCCGCGGTCCGCGCCGCGCGCGCGCTCGACGCGCTCGACCGCGCCGAGCGAGGCGCGATGCCCGACCCCGCCGTGCGCGCGGACCTGGCCATCGCGGCCGCGGACGCGCTCTCGGAGCAGTCGACGCCCGACCGGGCCATCGCGGTCCTCGACCGGGTGCCGCCCGACGCGGCCCTCCCGGAGGCGCTGCGCGACCGCATGCTCGAGGAGCGAATCCGCGCGCTCACGCTGTCGGGCCGCGGCATCGACTCGGACGCGCGCGTCGCGGGCGCGGTGCGCGCCGACGCCGCCGCCGCGGCTGACGCCGCCGCGCGCGTCCTGCGCCGGATGAGCGCGGTCGACCTCGGCACCCTCGCGTCCGAGCGCCCCGACGAGCGCCGCGCCGCCGAGGTCGGCCGGCTCGCCACCGCCATCGGGCGGATGGCGCCGCCCTCGCCCGACCGCGACGAGGTGCTCGCGCGCGCGCTCGTGTCGGCCGGGCTGCACGCCGATGCCCTGCCCGTCGCGCGCCGCGCGATCGCCGCGCGGGGGGAGCGGGCCGACCTCCTGCTCGCGCTTGCCGAGGCACTGTGGGGAATCGGCTCGCCGGACGGCCTCGCCGAGGCCATGTCGGCCTACGACCGCGTCGCCCGCGCCGTTCCCGAGCGCTCCTCGTCCTGGTGGCTCTGCCAGCTGCGGCGGCTGCAGGTGCTCGACCGCGCGGGCCGCTCGCGCGAGGCCATCGCCCCGCGCATCGCGCGGCTGCGCGCCATGGACCCCGCGCTCGGCGGGCCCGAGCTCGCCGCGCAGTTCCTGGGGCTCGCCGCGCGCGACGGCTGAGGGGCGTCAGTCCTCCAGCGAGCGGAGCTCGTCGCGCAGGATCGCCGCGAGCTCGAAGTTCTCCGCGTCCACCGCGCGCCGCAGGCGCTCCTCGAGCTCGGACCGCTGGCTCGTCGGCAGCCGCGGCACCAGCGCGTCCCGCATGCCGCGGAGCAGGTTCGCCTCGTTCGAGCGGTCGAACCCGTCGTGCGGGCCGTGCGCGTCGAAGTGGAGGCGCATCTCGGCGAGCGCGGCGTCGACCGCGGCGAGCGCGCCGCGCGCGTCCGCGACGGCGAGCGCGATCGCGGCCTGCGCGCGGGCGCGCATCATCGTCACGAACGGCCGGTACTGCTCCAGCACCGTGCGGTCGGCGTGGCTCGCGCCGTGGTCCCGGCACAGGTCGAACATCCGCAGGTTGCGCATCGTGTCGCGCACCACCGCCTCGTGCTCGCCGAGCGCGAACAGCGCCACGTAGCGGTGGTAGACCTGCACCCCCTCCTCGCGGAGCCCCTCGCACTCCTTGCCCGACAGCGCGAACCCCTCGTCGCTCCCGGTGCGCGCCCGGTGCGCATCGCGGCGCGCCGCGTGCCAGTCGAGGAGCGAGGCGGCGCCGTGCGGCCGTCGGCCGTCCGGACGGCCGTCGAGCGCCATCTGGAGCACCCCGAGCTCGAGCCGCACCTGGAGCGCCCGACCGCCGGACGCCAGCCGCACCATGCGAACCGTGGGGCCGTTCCCGCCGACCGGCCACGACCGGAGCACGTGCGACAGGTCGAACTCGGGCCCCGCCGAACCGTCGCCGGGAGCCTCCGCCGCGTCGGGAACGCCCTCCGGGTCGCGTGGAACGTCCGATTCCCGGCCACGCGACGGGCCACCGCCGCCCTCGCCGCCCGGGAGGGGCGGTCCGCCGGTGCCGGGCTGGTCGTCGGGCGGTTCCATCGGGGAAGGCTCCTTGCCGAAAGTGTGCGATTCGTTCAGGCGGGCGCCAAAGAGGAACCTTGCGATTGCCGAAGGGATGCGTAGCATGAAGGGCCCGTGTTCCCGAGGGTGTGGCCTCGGGACGGTCCGCTGATCGTGAGGGTGTATGGCGCGGCCCGGTGTCCAGAACGAACTCCAGCTCTACCTCCGCGAACTCAAGGAGGTCTCGCTCCTGACCCCCGAGGAGGAGAAGGAGCTCGGCTGGCGGATCATCAACGACGAGTGCCCGGAGTCGAAGGAGCGGATGATCACCGCGAACCTCCGGCTGGTGGTCTCGATCTCCAAGAACTACGCGCACCGGGGCCTGCCGCTCTCCGACCTGATCGAGGAGGGGAACATCGGCCTCATCAAGGCCGTCGAGGGCTTCGACCCCGCGCAAGGCGCGCGCTTCAGCACCTACGCGAGCTGGTGGATCAAGCAGGCGATCAAGCGCACGCTGATCAACGCGGTGCAGCCGATCCACATCCCGGCCTACATGGTCGACCTCATCGCGCGGTGGAAGCAGACCACGCGCAAGCTCGAGGAGCGCCTCGGCCGCCAGCCCACCGTGCAGGAGCTGGCCGAGGAGATGGGGCTCCCGGTCAAGAAGCTCCTCATCGTCCGCCGCGCCGTCAAGGCGTATCACGCTCCCAGCCAGGCGCCGGCCAAGGCCGACGGCGAGGACGCGGACCTCGGCGACATCTTCGAGGACAAGCGCACCTCGCTGCCCGACCTCAACGTCGAGCAGAAGGAGAACCACGCGATCATCGCCCGGCTCCTCGAATCGATCGACGAGCGCGACGCGCGCGTGCTGCGGCTCCGCTTCGGCCTCGAGGGACGCGAGCCGCTCACCCTGAAGGAGATCGGCGAGGAAGTCGGCCTGACGCGCGAACGCGTCCGCCAGATCGAGGTCGAGGCCCTCAAGAAGCTGCAGCAGCAGCTGAACGACGATCGGCCCACGCGCTTCTACCGCGAGAACCAGCCGAGCGACGTCCCGGAGCGGCGGCGCCCCGGACGGAAGCGCAAGCCGGCGCCCGGCCAGTGACGGGCCGCGGCCCCGGGGGCCGCTCGCGCCGACGTCACTTCTTTCGGACGGGGTTGTAGAACGGCATCGGCACGATGCGCGCAGCCGTCCGCGCCTTGCCCAGGTCGACCTCGAACTCGGTGCCCTCCGCGGAGAGTTCCGTGGGCACGTAGCCCATGGCGATGACCTTGTCGAGCGTCGGGCTCAGGCAGCCGCTGGTCACGTGCCCCACGTGCTCCCCGCCTCGGTGAAGCGCCATGCCCTGGCGCGCGGCCCGGCGACCCTCCACTTCGAACCCCACCAGGCGGTGACGGGTGCCCTCGGCGGCGATCTTCACGAGCGCGTCCTGGCCGATGAAACGGACGTCGCCGTCGCCCTCGCCCTTGTCGAGCTTGACCGCGAAGGCCAGGCCCGCGGAGATCGGATCGATCTCCTCGGTGATCTCGTGTCCGTAGAGCGGCATGGACGCCTCGGTGCGCAGCGTGTCGCGCGCGCCCAGGCCGGCCGGGCGGACCGCCGCGGCCACGCCGTCCTTCTCGCGCAGCAGCATCGGCAGCACGAAGCGCGCCACGGTCGAGCCCATGACCAGCTCCACGCCGTCCTCGCCGGTGTAGCCCGTGCGGCTCACGGTGAGCTTGGCCACCATCAGGCTCTTCTCGGCGAATCGGTAACGCTTGAGGGTCGGGATCTCGCGGCTCATGGAGCCCACCATCTCGATGACCTTCGGACC
>CAYSFS010000115.1:0-8013 GCA_964430235.1 uncultured Chitinophaga sp.
CGCGACCTCTTCAAGCAGGCGAAGGAGAACTCGCCCTGCATCATCTTCCTCGACGAGATCGACGCCGTGGGCCGGCGGCGCGGCGGCGGGTTCACGACCGGCGGCCACGACGAGCGCGAGCAGACCCTCAACGCCATCCTCGTCGAGATGGACGGCTTCGAGGCCAGCGACCAGGTGATCGTGATCGCGGCCACCAACCGCGCCGACGTGCTCGACCCCGCGCTCACCCGCCCCGGCCGCTTCGACCGCGTCGTCGGCGTCAGCCTGCCCGACGTCGTGGGCCGCCGGCAGATCCTCGGCGTGCACGCGCGCAAGGTGAAGCTCGCCACCGACGTGGACCTCGACCGGCTCGCGCGCGCGACGCCCATGTTCAGCGGCGCGGACCTCGCGGCGCTCATCAACGAGGCCGCCATCATCGCGACCATGGCCGACAAGGACGTGATCGAGATGGTCGACCTCGAGGAGGCGCGCGACAAGGTGCGCTACGGCCGCGCCAAGCGCAGCAAGCGCATCGAGGAGCAGGAGCGCGTCGCGACCGCGTACCACGAGGCGGGCCACGCGGTGGTGCAGATGCTGCTGCCCGACGCCGACCCGCTCCACAAGGTCACGATCATCCCGCGCGGCCAGGCCCTGGGCACCACGTTCAGCCTTCCCGAGAAGGACCGCTACGGCTACGGCCGGCGCTTCTGCGACGCCACGATGCGCGTCCTGTGCGCGGGCCGCATCGCCGAGGCGCGCAAGACCGGAGACATCTCCAGCGGCGCCGGGATGGACATCAAGATGGTCACCCGGCTCGCCCGCGCCATGGTGCTCGAGTGGGGCATGAGCGACCGGCTCGGCTTCGTGAGCTACCGCGGCGAGGACAGCCGCGAGACCTTCATCCCCGAGAAGGACTACTCGCCCGAGACGGCGCACCTCATCGACGAGGAGATCCGCCGGCTCGCCGACGAGGCCTTCACCGACGCCAAGAAGCTGATCGACTCGCGATGGGACCAGGTGGTGGCCGTGGCCGAGTCGCTCCTCAAGTACGAGACGCTCACGCGGGACGACGTCGACCGCGTGATGCGCGGCGAGCCGCCGATGAAGCCGACCGTCGCCGACCTGCTCGGCGCCGAGATGGCGAAGCCCTCCGCGAAGCCCGCGCTCCCGGCCGCGAAGCCCGACGAGGGCGCGGCCCCCGGGGCCGCGGTGCCGAGCCCGGCGTGACCGCGCCGCCGGCACCCTGCCCGCGGGACCGTCAGTCGTGGCCCAAGGTCCGGTTGCGCCGCAGCAGGTGGTGGTAGCGCCGCGCGAATCGGTGCGCCTCGTCGCGGATCGCCTGGCAGAGCCGCAGCCCCGCGTTGTTGCGCGCGAGACGGATCGGCTCGCTCTCGCGCTCGACGTGGATCAGCTCCTCCTTCTTCGCGAGGCTGATGACCATCGCGGGCCGGTCGGGGAACTCCTCGAGCGCCTCGAGCGCCGCGTGCAGCTGCCCGAGCCCGCCGTCGATGAGGAGCACGTCCGGGAGCAGCTCGCGGTCCTCCTGCGCGTCGCGCCACCGGCGGGACACCGTCTCGCGGATCGCGCGGAAGTCGTCGTTCCCCGCCGTCGTGATCCGGTAGCGGCGGTAGGCGTCCTTGAAGGGCTTGCCGTCGACGAAGCACACCTTGCTCGCCACGGTCTCCTCGCCGCCGAGGTGCGCGATGTCGATGGCCTCCATGCACCGGATCGGCCGGTCCATGCCGAGCGTGCGCTGCAGGCTGCGCGCGCCCACCGCGGGGTCGCCCGCGAACACCATGAGCTCGGGCTGCCAGTCGTACTCCTCGCCGCGACGGGTCTCGCGGTCGTCGAGCTTCGAGAGCGCATGGACTTGGTCGCGCAGCACGGCGGCGTCCTCGAACCGGCGCTCGGCGGACGCGCGCTCCATCTCGGCCTGCAGCTCGCGCACGAGCACGCTGCGCCTCGAGGAGAGGCATCGCAGGAACCGGTCGACGTCGCGGCGGTACCGCTCCGGGGCCACGCGGTTGGCGCACGGCGCCGTGCACTGGCCGATCGAGTGCAGCAGGCACGGCCGGAACCGGCGGTTGGCCGGGTCGTCCGAACGGATCGCGAGGTCGCACGTGCGGAACTGGAAGGCCCGCTGCATGACGGTGATCGCGCTCCGGAGCGCGTGCACGCTGGTGAATGGCCCGAAGATGCGCGCGCCCGCGAACCGGTCGTCCGACGGGTTGCGCGTGACGTAGACGCCGGGGAACTCCTCGCGCACCGTCACGGCCAGGTACGGGAAGGTCTTGTCGTCCTTGAGGAGCTCGTTGAAGCGCGGGTGGAGGTCCTTGACCAGGCGCGCCTCGAGCAGGAGCGCCTCCCACTCCGCCTCGCACTCGAGCACCTCGACGTCGGTCACCCAGTCGAGCATCGGCTGCTTGCGGGCCCCGAGGTCGGCGCTCGGGACGAAGTAGCTGCCCACCCGGTCCGGCAGGCACACCGCCTTCCCCACGTACAGCACCCGCCCCTCGGCGTCCTTCATGAGGTACACCCCGGGCACCTTCGGGAGGGCCCGGGCCTTCTCGGACAGCCGCTGGAGGCGTTCGGACCGCGATTCTGCGGACATTGCGGGAAATACTACGGAGCCGCGCGCCGTTCGAGCCGTATAATCCTCCTCCCGGATCCGCCTCGGGTCCGCCCACGAACGATCCCGACACGAACCACACCCCTACGGAGACCTCACCATGAAGAAGTTCGCCTTCCTGACCGCCGGCCTCGCCGCCTCGCTCTTCCTCGCCGCCTGCGACTGCACCGAGAAGCAGAACACCGCCGCCGGCGCGATGGGCGAGAAGTCCTCGTGCTGCTCGACCGACAAGAAGTGCGATGCCAAGTGCACCGGCGACGCCAAGAGCTGCGCGAAGACCGATTGCTGCCAGAAGGCCGACGCGAAGACGGCGGCCCCCGGCGCCGTGAGCGACAAGAAGGAGGGCGGCTGCTGCTCGTCCACCAAGACTTCGGCCAAGACCGACTGCGCGACGACCTGCCCGGCCACGAAGTCCGAGTGCTCCACCAAGACCGACGCCAAGGCCTGCCCGGCCACCTGCCCCATGACCGGCACCGCCAAGGATGCCTCGATGGGCGCCGTGAGCGAGAAGAAGGAAGGCGGCTGCTGCAAGAGCCAGTCTTCCTGCACCAAGCAGGGCTGAGCCCTCCGGGAGCGCGCTCCCGGACGACGACCGAGTTTCCCGCGTGCCCGCCCCCGTGGCGGGCACGCGTGCTTTTCGGGTTGCGGGCGCGTAGGGCGCCGCGGGTACCCTTCCCGCCCGATGGCCACCACACTGCTGCGCGGCGGGCGCGTGATCTGCGCCGCCTCCGAACTCGACGCGACCGCCGACGTGCTCCTGGCCGACGGCCGCATCGCGGCCGTGTCGCGCACCCGGGGCGAGCTGCCGGCGACGGGCGCGGAGGTGGTCGAGTGCGAGGGGCACCTCGTCGTCCCCGGCCTGATCGACCCGCACGTGCACCTTCGCGAGCCGGGGGGCGAGCACAAGGAGACCATCGCCACGGGCGTCGCGGCCGCCATCGCGGGCGGCTTCACGAGCGTCTGCTGCATGCCCAACACGACGCCGTGCCTCGACTCGGCGCCGCTGGTCGAGTTCGTGCGCATGCGCGCGCGCGAGGCGAACCTGGCGCGCGTGTTCGTCGCGGGCGCCGCGACGGTCGGCCGCGCGGGCGAGCAGCTCGCCCCCATGGCCTCGATGGCGAACGCCGGCGCGGTCGCGTTCACCGACGACGGCGAGGGGATCGCCAGCGCGCAGGTGATGCTGCGCGTCCTCCAGATGGCGAAGGCCGTCGGGCGCCCGTTCATGCAGCACTGCCAGGAGCCCACGCTCACGCAGGGCGCGTCGATGAATGCCGGACCGCTGCAGGCCAAGCTCGGCCACGGCGGCTGGCCCGCCATCGCCGAGGAACTGATGCTCGAGCGCGACGTGATGCTCAACCGCGCCGTCGGGGCCCGCTACCACGCGCAGCACCTGTCGGCGGCGGGGAGCGCGGACATCCTGCGCCGCGCGCGCGCCGCGGGCCAGCCCGTGAGCGGCGAGGCCAGCCCGCACCACCTGCTCCTGACCGACGCCGAGTGCGCGGGCGACCGCACGGACGCCAAGATGAACCCCCCGCTGCGAACCGCGTCCGACGTGCAGGCGCTGCGCCAGGCGGTGGCCGAGGGCGTGATCGACGTGCTGGCGACCGACCACGCGCCCCACTCGCCCGCGGAGAAGGCGCGCGACTTCGCGAGCGCCCCGTTCGGCATCATCGGGCTCGAGCACGCCCTGCCCCTCTACCGCGAGGCCCTGGTGGACAGCGGCGCCATCGGCTGGCCGCGGCTGGTCGAGCTCCTGACCCTCCAGCCCGCGCGCCTCCTCGGCCTCGAGACCATGGGCCTCGGCACGCTGCGCGTCGGCGCGCCGGCGGACGTCACGGTGATCGACCCCGACGCGCGATGGACGGTCGACGTCTCGGACCTGCGCTCCAAGAGCCGGAACACGCCGTTCGCGGGACGCGCGCTGCGCGGCCGCGCCGTGCGCGCGTTCGTCGACGGAAGGTGATCCGGGACGTCCCGGATCACGTTCAGGCCGCGGTCTTCTCCGCGTCCTTCGCGATGCCCAGCTGCACCAGTCGCTCGATGGGCCGGTGCGGCTTCTTCGCCTCCTCCGCGAGGCGCTTCGCGGCGACCTCGTCCGGGTAGAGCGGGCTCAGGATCGCCTTGACGTTGGCCCAGATGCCGCCGAGCCCCGAGAACGTGTAGTCCACCGCGCTCGGCTCGTAGCCGCAGTGCACCATGCAGTTCTGGCACTTCGGGTTGCCGCTCTTCACGCCGTACTTCGACCAGTCGGTCGCCTCGACCAGCTCCTTGAAGGTGTCGAAGTACCCCTCCTGCAGCAGGTAGCACGGCTTCTGCCAGCCGAAGACGTTGTACGCGGGGCTGCCCCACGGCGTGCACTCGAAGTCCCGCTTGCCCATCAGGAACTCGAGGAACAACGGGCTCATGTTGAACTTCCAGCGCTTCTTGCGGTTCGAGAGGATCATCCCGAACAGCTCGTTCGTCTTGCGCCGGCCGAGGAAGCTCTGCTGGTCCGGGGCCTTGTCGTAGGCATAGCCCGGCGAGACCATCATGCCCTCGACGCCGAGGTCCATCATCTCGTCGAAGAACGCGCGGACGCTCGTCGGATCGGCCCCCTGGAAGAGCGTCGTGTTCGTCGTGACGCGGAAGCCCATCCTCACCGCGAGCCGGATGCCCTCGACCGCCTTCTCGAAGGTGCCCTCGCGGCACACGGCGAAGTCGTGGTGCTCCTGCTGGCCGTCCATGTGGACGCTGAAGCTGAGGTACTTGCTCGGCTTGAAGAGGCCCTCCTCGAGCTTCTCCTTCAGGAGGAGCGCATTCGTGCAGAGGTAGACGTACTTCTTGCGCGCCACCAGCCCCTCGACGATCTGCTTGATCTCCGGGTGGAGCAGCGGCTCGCCGCCCGGGATGCTCACCATCGGCGCCCCGCACTCCTCGGCGGCCTTGAAGCACTCCTCGGGCGAGAGGTTCTTCTTCAGGATGTGCGGCGGGTACTGGATCTTGCCGCAGCCCGCGCACGCCAGGTTGCACCGGAACAGCGGCTCGAGCATCAGCACCAGCGGATAGTGCTTGCGGCCCCGGAGACGCTGTCCGAGAACGTACGAGGCGACGGTCCACATCTGCGAGATCGGTACGGCCATGGGGGTGGAAGCCTGTGCTGGGGCGGTGGTTGGGGGGTCGCCGAAAATCTTCTCGGCCGAGGCGGTTCCGGGCGAACCCGGGAACGGGGCACGATCGTAGCACGGGCATGACGACCCTTGCCGCGGCCATCGAACCTGCCTCCTTGCCCGGGCTGGATGCCTGGCGGCCGGCCGATGCGGTGGCCGAGGCGTTCGCGGGGCTCGACCGGCGCATCGCGGCGAAGCTGCGGCGCCTGGTCGAGGTGTCGACGCTCTCCACGGTTGGGGACCGTGCGAGGGGTACGATCTCGCGTTCGCGGCCCGTCGCCGCGCGGCCCGAGCCCCTCCCCATGGTGACCGCCACCGAGCGCCCCGACGAGACGCTGCTCTCGGACTACCTGTCCGGCGACCGCGCCGCGTTCGCGACGCTGGTGGAGCGGTACCGCCGGGAGCTCCACGGCTTCCTCGCGCGGTTCCTCGGCTCGAACGCCGCCGCGGACGACGTGTTCCAGGAGACGTTCCTCCAGGTCCACCTCGCGGCGGACACGTTCGACCGTGCCCGCGCGTTCAAGCCGTGGCTCTTCACCATCGCGGCGAACAAGGCGCGCGACTGGCACCGCCGTCAGAAGCGGCGGCGCGCGCTCAGCCTCGACGCCCCCACCGGCTCGGACGCCGACGGCGCCCGCATGGTGGACCTCATGGACGGCGGCGCACCGGCGCCCGATGCGTCGCTCGAGGGCGCCGAGGTGCGCGCGCAGGTGAAGGACGTGGTGGACGCCATGCCCGCGATCTACCGCGAGGTGCTCCAGCTGAACTACTTCCAGCGGATGAGCTACCAGCAGATCTCCGAGGTGCTGGGCATCCCGCTCGGGACCGTGAAGAGCCGCATCCACGCCGCGACCGCGACCTTCGCCGACCAGTGGAAGGCGGCCACGTCGCGCGCCTCGCGCGCGGGCCAGCCACGTGCCGACAAGGAGTCCAAGGCATGACCGAGCCTCCCCTGCCGCCGTCCCGCGGCGAGCCCACCCTCAGCGACGCGGACATGCGCGTGCTCGACTTCATCGCCGAGCGCGGCTTCGACGCATCCCGGGTGAACGAGCTCCCCGAGGCGGACCGCCCGCGCGCGATGGCGCTCATCCGCCAGATGGGCGTGCTCGATGCATACCCCGCCGACGATGCCGGCGACGCGCTCGTCGACGCGACGCTCGCGCGCATCGACCGCTACGAGGAGGCGCTCGCCGAGGCCCGCCGGATCAGGCCGCGCCACGAGCCCTCGTTCCGGCTGTCGAGCATCGTCGGAGTCGCCGCGCTCCTGATGCTCGGGGTCGGCACGGCCTTGCCGATCGTCGCCGAGCTGCGCCGGCAGAGCCTGGTGACCCTCTGCGGGAACAACCTGCGCACGGTGCACGGTGCGCTCGGCGCCTATGCCGGCGCGAACGACGGTTCATTGCCGCTCTCGGCCTCGATCGGCGACTTCGCGACCATGTTCGGCCGCCGCGGCGGGTCGGGCGAGGTCGCGCGCCGCGGCATGCAGTCCGTCCCGGGCCCGCAGGCGCCGCCGCCGGGCGCCGTCCGGCCGCAGGTGGTCATGCAGATGTGGTTCGACGTCCCGAGCCGGACCGTGTTCGTCGTGCAGGGCGTGCGCTCGTGGTCGGAGTCCCACCACAGCGCGCACCTCGACGCGCTCGTCGCGGGCGAGTACGCCGACCACGAGGACCTTCGCTGCCCCGCGTGCAGCCAGGGCCGGCCGTGCTTCGCGTACCGCGTGCCCGCGCGCGGGCAGCGCTTCATGCTCGACACCCCGCACCGGACGGTCACGGTCGCGGACGCAAACCCGATGATCGAGGACCACCGGCTCGGGCTCCCCACGGAACGCCGCGCGCTCAACTCGCGCAACCACGCCGAGGCCGGCCAGAACATGCTTTTCTCCGACGGCGCGGTCGAGTGGCGGCTGTCGCCCATGATCGTGACCGGCCAGGACCTGGTCGACAACGTGTGGCTGCCCCGTGACGACCATGGGCGCGAGCAGCTCCGGCTGCGTTCGTGGGCCGCGGGCCCCGACGACAACTTCGTGGCGCAATGACGCGGGCCACGGCGGAACGCTCCGCCGAAGCCAATAACGAGGCCGGACGCTGCGGGGATTGAAGCCCCGCCGGGATTGCGCTATCCTTCGCGATTCTCCGCCCTTCGCCGGGCGGCCGAACCGAACGGACCACGCCATGCCCAAGCAGAAGTCACACCGCGGCCTCCTCAAGCGCATCAAGCTCACCAAGAGCGGGAAGGTCCGCTTCAAGGCGCCGAACAGCC
>CAYSFS010000116.1:0-7771 GCA_964430235.1 uncultured Chitinophaga sp.
TCGTTCGCGGATCCAGGCGGTCAGGCGCCTGCGGCCGCCGGCGCCACGCGTGACCGCAGCGCCGCGCGCGCCACCCGTCGGTCGTCGAAGGGCCGCCTCTCGGTCCCGATGATCTGGTAGTCCTCGTGCCCCTTGCCGGCGATCAACACGATGTCGCCGGGCCGGGCGTCGCCGACCGCGAGCTCGATGGCGCGCGCACGGTCGACCTCCTGCACCACCTCGGCGGAGCACGCCTCCGGCCTCCCGGCGACCACCTCCGCGATGATCGCGGCAGGGTCCTCGGTGCGCGGGTTGTCGCTCGTCACCACCACGCGGTCGGAGCGCTCGCACGCCACGCGCATCATGCGCGGCCGCTTCGTGCGGTCGCGGTCGCCGCCGCAGCCGAACACCGTGACCAGCCGGCCGCCCTCGCCCGCCAAGGGCCGCAGCGCGGTCAGCACGTTCAGCAGCGCATCGTCGGTGTGGGCGTAGTCGACCAGCACCGCGAACGGGTCGGCCGGCCCGGTCACGGGCTCGAGCCGGCCGGGCGGTGCCTGGCACGCGCCGAGCACCCGCTCGAGCACGGGCGCCGGAACGCCCAGCGCCCACGCCGCGGCCGCGGCCTGCAGCGCGTTCATCGCGTTGTGCCGACCCACCACGGGCAGACGCACGCGGATCCCGCCCCACGGCCCCGCGAAGGTCGTGTCCTGCCACCCGAGGCGCGACTCGTGGACGGTCGCGACGCAGTCGTCCGACCCGGGGGCGGCTCCAGACCCATCGGCACCGTGCGAACCACCCTCCTCCACCCGGCACCGCAGGATGCGCGCCGGGCACCCCTCGATCATCCGGGCATGCCACGGGTCATCGGCGTTCACGACGGCGGTCCCCCCGGCATCCAGCATGGCGAAGAGCCGCGCCTTCGCCGCGGCGTAGCGCTCCATCGTGCCGTGGTAGTCGAGATGGTCACCGGTGAGGTTCGTGAAGATGCCCACCCGGAACCGGAGCGCGTCGGCGCGGCCCTGGTCGAGCGCATGGCTCGACACCTCGATGGCGCAGGACCGGCATCCGTTGCGCACCATGCGGCCGAGCGCCGCCGAGACGTCGGCCCCGCTCGGCGTCGTGAGGCTCGCGGGCTCCGCGCGCGCACCGTCGTCGATCGCCACGGTCCCGATCACCCCGCAGCGAGGGGCGTGCGCGTTCATGAACTGCTGCACCAGGAACGTGATCGTCGTCTTGCCGTTCGTGCCCGTGACGCCGACCACGTCGAGCCAGTGGCCAGGCGAGCCCTCGAAGCGGTCGGCGAGCAGGCACGTGAACCGGCCGAGCTCGGTGCCGGCGGGAACCGCGACGCGCACCACGCGCTCGGCCCCCGCGATCCCCGTGCACGGGTCCGGGCCCGCGTGAAGGATGACCGCCGCGCCCCGTGCGACGGCGTCCGCGACGAACGCGCGGCCGTCGGCGTTCGTGCCGGACCGCGCCACGAACATGGCGCCGGGGATCACCTTCCGCGAATCGTCCGTGACCAGGGTGACCTCGGGCGGACGCAGGCGCAGTTTCGCGGGCACCGGCATGAACGTGGAGAGGAGCGTGTCGAGCTTCATGGAATCCCTATCGTCAACCGAGCGCCACGCGCCCCGTGGAATCGCCGAACCGTTCGAGCCGCGCGCCCATGCGCTCGGCAAGCGAAAGGTGGAGGTTGCAGAGCGGCGTCCCGTGCGGGGCCCTGAGCACGCTGCCTCCCGCGACGCCCGTGGCCGGGCCGCCGGCGACCAGCACGGGAAGGTCATCGTGGTTGTGCCGGTTGCCGTCCGTGATGGCACCGCCGTACAGGACCACCGTCGAGTCCAGCAGCGAGGCCCCGTCCTCCCGGGTGCGGTCGAGGGCGCGCAGGAACGCGGCGAACCGTTCCGCATGGAAGCGGTTGATGCGGGCGAAGGCCTCCATCTTGGCGGCATCGCCCCCATGGTGCGACACGTCATGGTGCCCGGACGACACGCCGACCTCGGGGTAGGGCCGGTTCGACCCCTCGTTCGCCAGCATCAGGGTCGCGACGCGGGTCGCGTCGGTGCGGAACGCGAGCGCCAGCACCTCGCCAAGGAGGTCCACCCGTCCGGCCATCGTCTTCGGTGCGTCGGCGAAATCGGGCAGCGTGGTGCCGGGGTCCAGGTGCGCCCCGGCGTCGGCATCGAGCCGGCGCTCGAGGTCCCGGACGCCGTCGAGGTACTCGTCGAGCCGTCCGCGGTCCGAGGCACCGAGCCGTGCGCCCAGCTCCCGGGCCTGGGAGACCGCGCCGTCCAGCACCGAGCGCCGGACGCGCTCGCGCGCGGCGCGCGCCTCGGGCGACTCGCCCGTGCGCCCGAACACGCGGTCGAACGCCTTGCGTGGGTCGGTCTCCTTGCCGTTGGGCAGGTTCTCGGCCTTCCACGAGATGTTGGCGCTGTAGGCGCACGAGTAGCCCGAGTCGCAGTTGCCGGCGGTCATCGGCGGCTCGGACCCGAGTTCGAGCGACCGCAGCCGCGTGGGCCGCGCGCCGCGCGCGACGGCGTCCGCGATCTCCTGGTCGATCGAGCGGCCGTTGCGGATGTCGTCGCCGGCGGTCTTGCGAGGGTGGGCGCCCGTCAGGAAGCACGCCGCGCTCCGGGCGTGGTCTCCGGGCCCGTCGCCGAGCGCGGCCGCGTTGGCGTGCGTGAGCCCGGTGTGCATCGCGATCCGCCCGCGGAACTCGGCGAGCGGCTCGAGCGAGCCGGTCGCATGCCACGTGGTGAGCCCCTCGACGGGCGTGGGCCACGCGGCCGGGTTGACGCCGTTGGGGAAGAAGACGAACGCCGTGCGCCGCGGCGGTGCCACGGCCGCCGACATAGCCGCGGCCGTGCGACCGATCGCCAGCCCGCGCGGGGCCATGGCCTCGAGCCACGGCAGCGCGATGGTCGCGCCGATCCCCCTGAGCACCGTGCGGCGATCGACGATCGGGGCGCGCATGGGCCGAAGTCTAGGGGGTGGGGTCGCGGAACCGGAACGCCCGGCCCGTCGCGATTCCGTGCACCAGGTCCTCGAACCGACCGCTCGCGCGCACCCGTGCCGCGAGCGCGTCGAGCCACGGATCGTCGGCGTCGGCCATTCCCCGCCCGAGCGCATAGGTCGCCAGGTGCCGTGCCAGCGAGCGCTCGAACCCGTGCCCCTCGCCGACGAGCGCCGCGACGGCGCCGGCACCCTCCAGGATGCGCCCGTCGGGAAGCTCCGTCACGTCGTCGACGGCAAGGCCGTCGGCCTCGGTGCGCAGCCGACCGACGGGGTCGAATCGCTCGAAGGCGAGGCCGATGGCATCCATCCGCACGTGGCAGGAGGCGCAATCGGGGTTCGACCGGTGCATCGCCATGAGCTCGCGGATCGACCGCCCCGCCCTGGCCTTGGCGTCCTCGGGAATCGAAGGCACCCCGGGGGGCGGGGGCGGCGGCGCGGCGTCCGCCATCGCCTCGAGCACCCACTTGCCCCGCTTCACGGGGCTGGTGCGGTCCGGGTTGCTCGTCGCAAGCAGCACCGCGGCATGCCCGAGCACGCCGGACGGGCGCTCGGGAGGGAGGCCGCACGTGAACCATGCGCCCGACGCGGCGGCGTCCTCGGGAACCGCGAACCCGTAGTGCGCCGCGAGCCGCGGCGAGACCTCGGTCGAACGTGCCTCGATGAGGGCGCGCACGGGAAGCTCGCCCCGCGCCACGCGCGCGAACAGCCGCTCGGTCTCGAGGCGCATGTCGGTGCGGAGGGCCGCGTCGACGCCCGCGAACCGCGCCCCGTCGACGAACCGGCCCTCGAGCCGATCGACCGCGAGCCATTGCACGGCGAAGCGTCGGGCGAGCGACCCGGCGCGCGGGTCGGCGAGCATCCGCGTGGCCTGTTCGCGCACCCCGTCCGCGGACGCGAGCGCCCCGTCCGAGGCGGCGGCCCGCAACTCGGCATCCGGCACGCTCGACCACAGGAAGAACGCGAGCCGCGACGCCACTTCGTCGCCGGAGAGCGCACGTCCGCCCTCGGGCGCCGGTTCCTCGATGCGCAGGAGGAACCGCGGATCGACCATCAGCATCGTCGCGAGCGCCCGCGCCGCGGCGTCCCAGCCCGCGTCCGGTCCGGCGGCGGCGGCCGCACGCTCGGCGAGCATGCGCACCTCGTGCTCCGCGAGCCCGCGACGGAACAGCGCCTCGCCCCACGCACGGGCGGCCGCCGCCAGACGCGCGGGCACCTCGCCGTCGCCGCCCGCCCGTGCGAGCGCCTCGGCCGCCATCGACCGCGCCACCGTCTCGGCCGCGTCGACGAACCGCTCCATCGCGAGCGTCGGAAGCGCCAGGGTGTCGGCCGTGGTGTCGAACCCCTCGCCGACGTCGTCGGGGGGAAGCAGCGCGTCGACCGGCCGGCCATCGACGCGCTCGATGCCGAACACGTCGCGGATCGCGCCTGCCCACTGCGCACGGTTGAGTCGACGGACCGCCGGCACCTCGCGGCGCGCGGGCGCGACCACCGCGTCGATCGCGCGCACGGCATCCGCATACTCGGCATCGGCAGGCCGGGTCGGCTCGTCCAGGGGCGGCATGTCGCGCCGGACGAGCCGCACGCGCACCGCCCGGAGCACGCCCTCCTCCACGCGACCCGTGGCCACCGGCCCGGCGAGCTCCGCCCCGCCCTTCGAACGGCGCCCGCGGTGGCAGTCGACGCAGTGCGCCTCGAGCAACCCGCGCACCTCGCCCGGGAGATCGACCTCGGCCGCGGCGCGGCCGTCCATCGCCATCCCGCAGGCAAGCAGGAGGGCCGAGACCATCATCGGTCAGCCCCGGCTCCGCCGGCGCACGGGCCCCGAGGCGGAAGCGTCCGCACCCTCGCCGGGCCGGAACACGCGCTTGGCCGTGCGCCCCACCACCTGGCAGGACGCGGCGTCGAACGCACCCGACACGATCCCGCCCGCGATCGGCACGAGCCGCGAGACGCGGGTCGTGCCCTGCGCCGCGCCCTTCACGAGGAGCTTCGTACCCACTTCCTTCTGGATCTCGGCGACCCCCTTCTTCGACACGCCTTCGAGCGCCCGCATGGCCAGGTGCCGCCCGAGGCTGATGCCCGCGCCCTTGAGGAGCTTGGACGCCGTGGCATCCCCGACAAGGGCCAGGAGCACCATCGCGCGCACGCGGTCGGAACGGGGGTCATGGCCGTAGATGCAGGCGATGGCGCCCGCCATGCGGGCCTGGATGAGCCATGACGCGGCCACCGACCCGGGGATCGCGATCGGAAGCGTCAGCGCCCCGCCGAGGCCCGTGACGAACCCGGCGGTGAAGTTCTTGGTCGTCTCCCACCGGATGAGCGCGTCGACCCGCCGGTCGTCGTCCGGGTACCCGAGGTCCAGGCGGTAGCGCTCGGCCAGGTCCACCGCGCTCGAGAGCGGCGACACGCCCGACATCGACTTCTCGGCCAGCCATTCGGCCAGCCGCATCGCGTCCCGACCGACCTTCTTCGCGTCCATCACGGAAGCGTATCGGCGAGTGCAGCGCAGGATGCGCGAACGCCGATGCACTTGACCGCGGCGGAGTCCGCGATCGCGCCCACCGGCGCCCGGCGCGCGCCGGGGCCGCGGGGGCCGGGGACATCACGGGAGGCCAGGATGGCTGCACACGAGGCGGAGGGACCGCGATCGCCCTGGAGGCTGGTCGCGTCCAACGGATTCGGGATGTTCATGCTTGGGATCGCGCTCGCGCTGGGCGGGGCGTTCGCGTCGCAGTCGCTCGCGCGTGCGCTGGTGGCCATGCGGTCGCAGAGCAGCATCAGCGTGAAGGGATCGGCGAGCACCGACGTCAAGGCCGACCTCGCGAGCTGGTCCGCGACGGTCCAGGTGTCGGCCGACACGCAGGACCAGGGCGCCATGCGGCTCAGGGAGGCCATGGAGCGCGTCGAGCGGTACGTGCAGGGGAACGGGTTCGCGGCGGACGAGTGCACCGTGTCGGCCGTGCGCGTGCGCGCCGTGATGCGCAAGAACGAGAAGGGGAACGACACCAACGAGGTCGAGCGGCACGAGCTCACCCAGCACCTCGCGGTGAAGACCAAGAAGGTCGAGGCGATCGAGCGCATCGCGCGGTCGATCACCGACCTCCTGCGCGACGGCGTGCCGGTGGCGAGCTCGGCGCCCGTCTACACGATCTCGAGCATCGAGGACCACAAGATGCGGCTCCTCGACCAGGCGACGCGCAACGCCATGGACCGCGCGCGCACGCTCGCCTCGAGCAGCGGATCCGGCGTCGGCGCGCTCCTCAACGCGAGCCAGGGCGTGGTGCAGGTGCTCGCGCGCGGGTCGATCGACGGCGGCGACTGGGGCGAGTACGACACGTCCACCGTCGACAAGACGATGCGCGTGGTCGTGAGCCTCGAGTATGCGGTGCGGTGAACGCACGGCCCGGCGCGGGCGGTGCGATCCCGCCGCCCGCGCCGGCCGTCACAGGACCAGCATCGCGTCGCCGAAGCTGTAGAAGCGGTAGCCCTCGCGCTGCGCGAGGGCGTACAGCTCCTTCAGACGTTCCAGGCCCGTGAACGCGCCCACCAGGGCGAGCAGCGTGCTGCGCGGCAGGTGGAAGTTCGTCATCATGGCATCGACGTTCCGGAAGCGGTGCCCCGGCGCGATGAGGATGGAGGTCTCGCCGCCCGCGCCGTGCGCGGGGACCGGGTCGGGCAGCGACTCGAGCGCGCGCACCGTGGTCGTGCCGACCGCGACGACCCGCGGGCGCGGCCGCGCCGCGAGCATCGCCGCCGTCGCGGGCGGAACCTCGAAACGCTCCGTGTGCATCGGGTGCGCGGAGAGCGTCGCCGCGTCCACGGGCCGGAACGTGCCCGCGCCGACGTGGAGGACGAGCTCGGCGCGGCGCACCCCGCGCGCGTCGAGCGCCGCGAGCAGCCCTTCCGTGAAGTGCAGCCCGGCGGTGGGCGCCGCCACCGAGCCACGGCGCGCCGCGTCCGCGTACACCGTCTCGTACTCCGCGCGGTCGGCATCGTCGTCGCCGTCCTCGTGCCGGTCCTCGCGCGAGCGAAGGATGTACGGGGGCAACGGCGTCCACCCGCTCCGCTCGATCACGGTCCCGGCGTCGCCGCCGCCCGGGCCGGCCACCAGCCGGACGCGCCACGCCTCGGCGTCGCGCGCGACCAGCTCGATCGCGTCGCCCGCGGCCGGGCCGTGCGGCGCGACGAGCGGCAGGCGGTCACCCGCCGAGAAGCGCTTCGCGCGCCGGAGCAGCATGCGCCACGTGCCGTCGGGCATCGGCTCGAGCAGCAGCCCCTCGGTGGTGTCGGTGCGGAGCCGTGCGCGCAGCACGGAGGTCCGGTTCACGACGAGCGCGTCCCCGGCACCGATCCACCGCGGAAGGTCCCGGACGTGCGCGTGCTCCACGGTGCCCGCCGAGCGATCGACCACCATGAGGCGCGCGGCGTCGCGAGGGTGCGCGGGCGCGGTCGCCACGTGGCGCTCGTCGAACGGGTAGTCGAGCTCGTCGACGCTCAGGTCGTGCACGGATCAGGCCCCTTCCGCGGGCGGCGCGCTCGTCACGCGCGCCTCGCCCGAAAGCCGCGCGCCGCGTGCCCAGTCCCTGAACGCCATGGCCTTGCCGCCCGGCGCCTGAACCTCGAGCAGCCGGACCGCGCCTCGGCCGCAGCCGAGCGTGCCGTCCGGGCGCAGCGCCCCGGACGGCGGCGCGTCGCCGGCGACCTCGACGCAGCGACGCACGGCGAGCGCCGCGCCGTCGACGGCGATGGCGCAGCCCGGCCACGGGTTCAG
>CAYSFS010000117.1:0-7750 GCA_964430235.1 uncultured Chitinophaga sp.
GCAGCGACCCGCGCTGCGAGTCGCGCGGGTCGGGCACGCGCGGGTTCCCGAGGTGACCGTGCCAGTGCATGAGCGCCGCGCCGAGGGCGCCGCCCGCGTCGCCCGCGGCGGGCTGGATCCAGAGGCGCTCGAACGGCCCCTCGCGCAGCAGCCGCCCGTTCGCCACGCAGTTGAGCGCGACGCCGCCCGCCATGCACAGGTTGCGCTGGCCGGTGCGCGCGTGCACGTGCCGCGCCATGCGCAGGACGATCTCCTCGGTGACGCGCTGGATGCTCGCCGCGACGTCCATCTCGCGCTGCGTGACGGGCCCCTCGGCGGCGCGCGGGGGCCCGCCGAACAGCGCGTGGAACGCGGGCGAGGTCATCGTGAGCCCGTGGCAGTACCGGAAGAAGCGCTGGTCGAGCCGGAACGACCCGTCGTCGTGCAGCCGCACGACGCGCTCGAGGATGAGGTCGGCGTAGCGCGGCTCGCCGTAGGGGGCGAGCCCCATCAGCTTGTACTCGCCGCTGTTGACGCGGAACCCGCAGTAGCCGGTGAACGCGCTGTAGAGGAGCCCCGGCGAGTGGGGGAATCGCATCTCCTCGCGCAGCTCGACGCGATTGCCGCGGCCCGTGCCCCACGTGGCCGTCGACCACTCGCCGACGCCGTCGAGCGTCAGGATCGCGGCCTCCTCGAAGGGGCTCGGGAAGAACGCGCTCGCGGCGTGCGACTCGTGGTGCGTCGCGAAGAGGATCGGGCCCGAGTAGGCGCCGCCGAGCCCGCGGTCGATCTCGCGCGGCAGGTGCAGCTTGCGCTGGAGCCATGGCGGCATCGCGGCGAGGAACGACCGGAAGCCCCGCGGCGCGAAGGCGAGCGAGGTCTCGAGCAGGCGCTCGAACTTGACGAGCGGCTTCTCGTAGAAGACGACCGCGTCGAGGCGGTCCGCGGAAAGGCCGCCCTCCTGCAGGCACCAGGCGGCCGCCAGCGCCGGGAAGCGGTCGTCGTGCTTGCGCCGCGTGAAGCGCTCCTCCTCGGCGGCCGCCACGACGCGCCCGTCCTGCACGAGGGCGGCGGCGCTGTCATGGAAGAAGGCGGAGATGCCCAGGATGTTCATGCGCGCGGGGCAAAGAATAGCCCCGGGGCGGGTGGTGACCCGCGCCGGGGCTTGGAGGAACCGCGATCGACGTCAGGCCTTGCGGGCGCGACGACCGGCGGCGATCCCGGCCACGCCGAGCAGCGCGAGCGCGCCCGGGGCGGGGATCGTGTAGGAGAAGATGTTCGGGGCGCTCGAGGTGTACGAATCACCCCAGCCCTGCACGCTCACGTTCGGGTTCGCCAGCGCGTCGATGGCGCCGTCGCCGCCGCCGCCGCCCGAGCTGTAGGCATCGAAGTAGAAGGTGTCGCCCACCGAGAGGCCCAGCGAGGCCATCGAGACGGTGTAGGTGATGGTGTTGCCGCTGAAGCCGAACGCCGCGAGGCTGGAGGGGCCGGACCACGAGCCGTTGCCGTGCGTCCAGAGCTGCGAGCCGCCGCCGCCGTCGACCCACGAGCCGATCCAATGCGTCATGCCGCCGTTCGGCGCGCTCATGTTGATCGGACGGCCCCAGCCGTTGCCGGAGGTCGTGCCCGAGCCGTTGCCCGTGGCGATGCCGATCATGAACTTGCCCCAGTCGACGCTGCCGTTGCCCGAGACGTTGCCGTTGACGCGCAGCGAGAAGACCACGTCGGTCGCGGTGTGCGAGACTTCCATGCCCAGGAGGTCGAGCGTGCCGCCGCCGGTGGCGATGCCGTTGGCGATGTCGTTCGCCGCGTCGTTGTACGAGACGGCCACGGTGCCGGGGTTGGCAAGGGCCGCGGAGGCGCAGAAAGCCGCGAGCGCGGCGCCGGAGGTACGGATCAGCATGGAAGGAGACTCCTGCTCTGACGAAAGGGTTGTGCAGCCGAAAGGGAGACCGCCCAAGGGTTGGCGGACTCCTTCACCATGCCCTGACACGGCGCAAAGGCGAGCAACCGACGGCAGAAAATCGATCTGTGTTGGCGAAATCTGCGTCGGCGCCGACGCCGAGCGCTTCGTTATTGGCCAAACTGGGCGGTCTCGATCACCCCTGGCGGGATGGCGCCGAGCCTGGCGTATCGCCGAAGCACCCCCGCAGGCAGCCGGTCGAACCGACCCACGCGACCCCGGCAGTTCGGCTCGCCGCAATTGCAGCGCATCGTCCAGCAGTCGTCGGCCCCGAGGCACGTGCTGTAGTCGTGGGTCACCTCTTCGCCCGGGCGGATGACGCGGATCGCGCGCACGGCGAACGCCGAGCGCCCGACGACGAGCATCGTGTTCGGCCGGCACGAATGGTTGGCGAACGCCCCCAGCTCGCCGCGTGGGTCGAGGTAGCGCTCGGCGTCGAAGCGAATGCAGTTGGCGGCACGGCGCGGATCCCGTTCCCACCACGCCCACAGGCGATCGGCATGCACCAACCGCCCGCGGAGCATGCAGACGAGCGCACCGCGCTCGAAGCGCCGGCGCGCGACGAGGCCACGGCCGTTGCGGACCTCCTGCACCTCGAGCGACGGGACGGTTCGCGGCGCCACGGGATCCTCACGCGGCGACCGCGGAACGCTCACGCATCCACTCGGTGAACGTCCGGAACGCGCCGCGCCCGCGCAGCCATTCGAGGTAGCCGAGCAGCCGGTCGCACGCGCGCTCGCCGTCGACCGCGCGCATGTAGCGGGGCAACCCGCTCGCGCCGAGGTCGATGAACTCCCACGGGTGCCAGAACACGTTGAGCATGCCGTCGCGGTCGAGGCACCGGGCGCTCGCGTCGCGGACCGCCCACATGGGAAGGTTCTTCCACGCGAGCCAGAAGAGCGGGAGGCGGATGCCGGGCGTCGCCGAGATCGGCACCTCGAGCAGGGCGCCCTTCATGTACGGCACCCGCGGGCGCCCGAGGTTGTTGTAGCGGCCGGGCAGGAAGATGGGGTTCTCCGAGCTGTCGTAGCGGTAGCCCGCGGCCAGGATGGCCGCCGGGTCGGTGGGCTGCAGGCGTGCGCGCCGGAACCCCAGCACCTCCTGGCCGCTGGTGTCGCGCAGGATGCGGCGGCTCTCGGCGAGGTCCGCGTCGACGAACGACGCGTGCACCCGGCCGTGGCTGGCGATCTCGTGCCCCGCGGCCGCACGGCGCTGAAGGTCGGGGTGCCATCGGGCGAAGCTGGCGGTGGTGAACATCGTGGCGCGGGCGCGCGCGGCGTCGAGCAGGTCGAGCACGCGGCGCTGGCCCCGGCCGCCGGCGTCCATCTGCTCGTCCATCGACATGGCGCGGCCGCGCTCGACGGGAGCATCGAACTCCTCGACGTCGAAGCTCAGGAGGATGGAGGGATCGCCGCTCAACCGCGGTACGCGCCGCGCAGCGCGTCGAACCGGATGCGCACGAGGCTCGCGAGCATGCGGAGCGGGTCGCGCACGAGGCGCACGTTCGAGCCAGCCTGCGCGTGCGACTCGCTCACGCGCACCGGGATCTCGGCGATGCGCATCCCGCGGCGGTGCGCGATGAAGAGGAGCTCGGCGTCGAAGCCGAAGCCCGCGCTCGTGCGGCGCGCGAAGAGCTGGCGCGCGGCGTCGAGGCGGAACCCCTTGATGCCCGCCTGCGTGTCGCGATACGGAAGTCCCAGGATCGACCGCACCAGCAGGTTGTAGCCCTCGCCGAGCACGCGGCGCAGGAACCCGGGCGTGCGCCCGCCCTGGTCGATGCCGCGCGAGCCGATCGCCACGTCCGCGCCGTCGAGCGCCGCCGCGAGCCTCACCAGGAGCTCGGGGTCGTACGCGAGGTCGCCGTCCATGAAGTAGACGCGCGGATGCGATGCGCGCGCGAACCCGTGCGCCACGGCATCCGCCTTGCCCACGTTGCGCGGGAGCGCCTCGAGCCGGAGGCGGCCGCCCGCGTCGTCGACCGCGAGCAGCGTTCCGAGCACCTGCGCCGTGCCGTCGGCGCTGCCGTCGTCGATGAACGACACGCACCAGTCCGGGTGCCGTCCCACGAACGCCGCCATCGCCTGGTGCACCTGGGTGATCATCCGGCGCTCGTTGTAGAGCGGCACGACGACCTCGTTGGTGACGGCGGTGCTGGTCATGCGGGCGGCGCGGTCGCCGGACCGCGGGGTCGTCTCGAGGGTCGTCGGCACGGGGTCAGTGTACCGGTGCGACGCGGGGGAACTCGGCCAGGGCCCAGCCGCGGAAGTCCACGCGCCTGGACGGCTCGGGCACGCCCTTCAGGTGAAGCAGCCGATCGACGACCGCCGTCGCGGCGGCGAGCGTCGCGGAGCCGCGCTCGCGCGCCTCGGCGAGCCGCGCCGCGAACTGCGGATCGGCGACGAGCCGCGCGTCGTCCTCGGGCACGCCCTGCCCGTTCGCGAACTCGCGCGGGCGATCGACGACGAGGAAGTCGGACCGATCGAGGAACCACGCCGAGGCGTGCGCCAGCTTCTGGTCGCAGAAGAGCGTGCCGGCCGAGACGAGCGCGGTGCGCTCGCGCTCGATCGAGGGCCCGGACGCCAGGGCGTCGTCCAGCGCCGCATCCGGGAAGAGCAACCCGAACGAGGCAAGCGCGGCGATCGGCGAGAGCCCCATCAGCGCGATGCGGCCCGGCGCCGTCCGCGCGCGCTGCGCGAGCAGGTCGCCGATGCCCCATAGGGCGAGCGCCGCCGCCATCACCGCCGCGTGCGCGTGCGGGTACGACCGCCACGCGCGCCCGAGGAGGCCCGCGCCGGCGTCGCCCGACAGCGCGAGCGCGAGGGCACCGCCGGCCAGCGCGAGCAGCACCAAGCCGGGAGCGTCGGCCCATCGCGAACGCGCGCCGCCGCCCTCCGCCCGTCCCCGGGCCCCGAACGCGTCGAGCAGCCCCGCGACGATGAGCCACGCGACGGGCGCGAAGCACGGCAGCGCATAGGTGGGGAGCTTGCCCCGGCTCAGCGAGAGGAACACGAACGGCCCGACGAGCGCGCACAGCGCGAAACGGAGCCCGGACTGCGCCTTGATGCCGCGGAACGCGCCCGCGGCGGCCCGGGGCGCCACGAGGATCCACGGCACGCAACCGAGCGGCACGATCAGCAGGTAGAAGAAGATCGACTCGCGCGGCTGGTTCGACCCGCTGCCCGAGAAACGCTGGAAATGCTCGTGCACGATGAAGCGCGTCCAGAAGCCGGGCTCGGCCGCGGTCACGGGGACGGCCCAGGGAAGCACGACGAGCGTCCCGATGGCCAGGACGACCCACGGCGCCACCAGCAGTTCGCGCCATCGCCGCTCCCACGCGAGCCACGGGACCAGCACGGACGCGGGGAGCACCACCGCGAGCAGCCCCTTCGTGAGGAACGCGAGCCCCGCGAAGACGCCGCTCACGGCGAGCCAAGCAAGCCGCGGTCGGCCGCGGTCGCCGGTCACGGCCATGAAGAACGCGCACGACGCCGCGAGCGTGAGCCCCGCGATGGGTTGGTCGAGGATCGCGACGCTCGAACCGACGGCCGGCAGCACCATGGTGAGCGACGCGAGCGCGACGAGGGCGCCCGTCACCGTCGCGTCCGCGGGGGCGCTCCCGGCAAGGCGCGCGCCGCGCCGCGCGGCCACGCCCACCGCCAGCGCCGCGAGCCCGCCGCACAGCGCCGCGGGCAGGCGGATCGCGAACCCGGTGTGGCCGAACGCCTTGATCGAGGCGGCCGTCATCCAGTACGTGAGGGGCGGCTTCTCGTAGAAGCGGAAGCCGCTCATCCGCAGCCGAAGCCAATCGCCCGACTCCGCCATCTGCGCGGCGATGCTGCCGTAGCGCGTCTCGTCCGCGGTGAGCACGGGCCGCACGCCCAGGAACAGCAGGTTGACCACGATGAACGCCAGCAGCGCCGCCAGCACCGCGCGACGCGCCGTCATCGCGCCGGGGTCCCCGCGGCAAGCGAACGCCAGAACCGTGCCGTGAACCTCAGGCCTTGCCGCTGGCCCGGCAGCGGCGTGTACGTGGTGAAGTTGCCCTGCCCCATCGCGCGGCGGCGGTACACGGGATCCTCCCTCGACCACTCCTCCGGGTCGACCCCCGCGCGCGTGACCATCACGAGGTCGGCGCCCACCTCGCGAGCCGCGGCCACGGCCTGCTCGTCGGCGCGGGCATCGGAGTTGGCGAGGAACGTGCTCGAGCCGAGCTCGCGCGCCGTGCCCTCGGCAGGCGCCTCGGTCACGATGCGCGCCTCGGCGACGGCCGCCAGCCGCTCGCCTCGGTAATGCAACGCGAAGGGATTGGTCGCGCAGCCCGCGAGCGCGGCCAGCGAGACGGCCGCCGCGGCGCGGACCATGGAGGTGGTGGGCATCATGGGGCGGGGATGCTACGGCACCGGCCGGCCGCACGGAGACCGCGCGCCGTGCCGCCCGCCGTCACGGCGCGATCACGCCCGCCACCGCGCCCGTCATCCAGCACGCGAGCGCGCCCGCGCACATCGCGCGGAACCCGATGCGCGCGAAGTCCGACCGGCGCTCCGGCGCCATCGCGCTGAGGCCGCCGATCTGGATGGCGATCGACGGCAGGTTGGCGAATCCGCACAGGGCGAACGTGGCGATGGTCGCACCACGGCCCGCGAGGCCGCCGTCCTTGACCATCGCCGCGAGGTCGACGTACGCCACGAACTCGGTGGCGATCACCTGCGTGCCCATGAGCGAGGCCACGCGGTGGCTGTCGGCGCCGCAGCCCATGAGCCAGGCCATCGGCTGCAGCAGCCATCCGAGGATGTTCTGCAGCGAGAGCGGCGGAATGCCGTGCTCGGCGCGCCACGACGCGACGGGAAGCCACGGGGCGTCCACCTCGCCGAGCGCGGCGAGCGGCCAGTTCACGAGCGCGATCAGCGAGACGAACGCGATGAGCATGGCGCCGACGTTGAGCGCGAGCCGCAGCCCGTCGCCCGCGCCCTCGGCCGCCGCGTCCATGAGGTTCGCCGTGGTGCGCGGCAGCTCCCTCAGCGCGTCCGCCGACTCGGCCGGGATCCGCTCGGTCTCGGGGAGCATCAGCTTCGCCATCACGATTCCGGCGGGCGCGCTCATGACGCACGCCGTCATGAAGTGCTTCGCGACCTCCACGCGCGTCGCCTCGTCGGCGCCGCCCACCATGCCGATGTATGCGGCCATCACGCTTCCGGCGATGGTGGCGAACCCGCCCGTCATCACGGCCATCACCTGCGAGCGCGTCATCCGCGGGATGAAGGGCCGCACCGTGAGGGGTGCCTCGGTCTGGCCCACGAAGACGTTGGCCGCGGCCGAGAGCGCCTCCACCCCGGAGATGCCCATCGTGCGCCGCAAGGCCCACGCGATGGCCGCGACCAGCCGCTGCATCACGCCGAGGTGGTAGAGCACCGCCATGAGCGACGCGAAGAACACGATGACCGGCAGCACCTTCACCGCGAACATGAAGCCCCACGGGCCCGAGGCGTCCACGGCCTTGCCGAAGACGAACGCGGAGCCCTCGTCGGCGAACGAGATCACCTTCGTGACGCCCTGCGCGAACAGCGTGAACGCGGCCACCACCGGAGGGAAGCGAAGGAACAGGAAGCCGATCGCGAGCTGCAGGAGCACGCCGGCCGCCACGGTGGACCACGGGATGCGCCGTCGGTCGGTCGACGCCGCCCACCCGATGGCGAGGATGACGGCGATTCCGAGGAATCCGGTGGCCTGCATGCGGGGGCCGAGGATAGCCCCGGACTCCCGGAAAGACCGCGGGCCCGGGGGGGGGGGGGCCGGGCCGGCGCCGCCCGG
>CAYSFS010000118.1:0-2135 GCA_964430235.1 uncultured Chitinophaga sp.
CGACGAAGCTGTAGAAGTCGCAGTAGTGGCACTTGTGGAAGCAGAACGGGACGTGCACGTACGCCCCCTCGAAGCGGGGCTCGACGCCCGCGAGCGCGTCGGCCGCGCGCGCGGACCCGCCGAGCGGCGTTGCCCCGACCTGGTTCAGCGTGACGTCCTTCACGGAACGCAATCCTAGGGTCGGTACGATCCGGCGCTTTCCCGAGGAACCGCGCCCGATGACCCGACGCCCGAACGAACGTCCGCCGCACACCGCCATCGTCGGCCTCCAGTGGGGCGACGAGGGCAAGGGCAAGATCGTCGACCTGCTGACGTCCGAGCACGACGTCATCGTCCGCTACAACGGCGGCGCCAACGCCGGGCACACCGTGGTGGTGGGAAGCGAGCGCTACGCGCTGCACCTGATTCCCTCGGGCATCCTCTACCCGGACAAGGAGTGCGTCGTCGGCAACGGCGTCGTCGTCGCCCCCGAGAAGCTGCTCCAGGAGATCGACGCGCTTCGCGCGCGCGGCGTGCGGGTGGGCGCGAACCTCCGGATCAGCGACCGCGCCCACGTGGTCATGCCGTACCACAAGGAGCAGGACGCGGCGCTCGAGGAGTACCTCGGCGCCAAGACCGCTTCGGCGCGCGGCAACCTGTCGATCGGCACCACGCGCCGCGGCATCGGCCCCGCCTACGCGGACAAGGTCCGCCGCTCGACCGCGATCCGCGTCGGAGACCTGCTCGACCCCGACTACCTGAGGAGCCGCCTGCACGTGATCTGCACGCTGCGCACGGCGGAGCTCGAGGCGCTGGGGGTGCGCACCGCGCCGCTGGACCCCGACGCCCTGGCCACGCAGTACGCGGCGTTCGGCGAGCGCCTGCGGCCGCACGTCGTCGACTCGACGTACGCGCTGCACGACGCGCTTCGCGACGGGCGCAGCCTGCTCTTCGAGGGCGCCAACGCGAGCCTCCTCGACATCGACCACGGCACCTTCCCGTACGTCACGAGCAGCAACTGCTCGACGCTCGGGATCCCGGCGGGGACGGGCGTGCCGGGCCACGCGATCGGGCGCGTGCTCGGCATCATGAAGGCCTACTCCACGCGCGTCGGCGCGGGGCCCTTCCCCACCGAGCTCGACGACGAGCTCGGGCAGCGCATCCGCGAGCGCGGCCGCGAGTACGGCACCACCACCGGTCGCCCGCGCCGCTGCGGCTGGCTCGACCTCGTCGCCGTCCGGTACAGCGCCATGGTGTGCGGCGCCACCGGCATCGCGTGCACGCTGTTCGACGTGCTGGCCGGGCTCGACGAGGTGCGCATCTGCACCGCGTACCGGCTGCCCGACGGCACCGTCAGCGACCGCTTCATCCCCGATGCGCACCGCCTCGAGGGCGTCGAGCCCGTGTACGAGACGCTGCCCGGCTGGCACGAGGACATCCGCGAGGCGCCGGACCGAGACTCGCTTCCCGCGGCGGCGCGCGCGTACCTCGCGCGGATCGAGGCGGTGGTCGGCATCCCCGTCGAGGTCGTGAGCCTGGGGCCCGAGCGGACGCAGACCCTGGTGGGAGGACGCCGCGCCGCGGCGCTCGCCCATGCCTGAACCCGCGCCGGCGCGCGTCCCACGGCACGTCGCCATCATCATGGACGGCAACGGCCGCTGGGCCGAGTCGCGCGGGCTGCCGCGCATCGCCGGGCATCGCGAGGGCGCGCGGCGCGTGCGGGGGGTGGTCGAGGAATGCGCCCGCCTCGGCGTGCAGGCCCTGACGCTGTACTCGTTCTCGAGCGAGAACTGGAAGCGGCCCGAGGACGAGGTGACGGCGCTCATGGAGCTCGCCCGGCACCACCTGCAGCTCGAGCGCCAGATGATGCTCGCCAACGACGTGCGATTCCGCCGCATCGGCCGCCGCGAGGGACTGCCCGCGCCGGTGCTCGCCGAGCTCGACCGCACCGAGGACGAGACCAGCCGCTGCCGAGGGATGACGCTGTGCCTGGCGATGAACTACGGCGCGCGGCAGGAGATGGTGGACGCCGTGCGGACGCTCGCGCAGCGGGTCCGCCGGGGCGGGCTCGAGCCGGAGGCGATCGACGAGGACGTGATCTCGGGCGCGCTCGACACGCGCGGGCTGCCCGACCCCGACCTCCTGATCCGGACGGC
>CAYSFS010000118.1:2235-7663 GCA_964430235.1 uncultured Chitinophaga sp.
CGATCGTATATCTATCCGGACGCAGCACCCCATGGTTCGTGAAGTTCGCTCGCTGTTCCTGATCGCCTTCGCCCTCGTCGCGAGCCTCTCCGGCGCGGCGCGCGATGCGCGCGCGCAATGCGCGGATCCCGCGGGCGCCTGCAACCTCGCGCGCCAGTCGCTGTTCCTCGGGGACCTCAACAACGACCAGCGCGTCAACGCCGACGACGTCGACTTCTGGGCCGCGTGCATCCGGGACAACCTGGCGGGCTCCGGGGTCTACTGCCAGTGGGGCGACTTCAACTACGACGGGTTGATCGACCAGAACGACCTCAACTACCTCGAGCGGCTGGTGCAGATGGCCGCCGACCCCGCGATCGGCAGGCTGCCACGGACCATCATCTCGGAGGTGCGCGTCGGCAAGCCGGCGTCCCAGACGAACCCCGCGATCCCGCAGTCCAGGTACGTCGAGATCCGCACCCCGCTCAACGCGCCCGCGGGAGCGTTCCCCACGTGCGACATCCCCAACCCGGCGGACCCCTCCAACTCGACGCGGCTCTACGGCGAGGGTTGGTTCTACCTGAAGGTCGCGCGCAGCTCGAGCGCCACCGCGCTCTACGGGACCATCGGCGTCGTCGTCGACCTCGAGGGCATGCCGTGGGTGAACGACCCGGTCAACGCCGACTTCTCGTCGGGCCTGTCCCTGGTCACGGACAGCTCGTTCGTGGCGGCGACGCCCGTGCCGGACGCGGTCCCGCTGAATTCGCGGCAGTGGGAGTTCCCCTTGCCGCCGGGAGGTTCGCTCGCCCTGCCCGGCTCGGTCGGCGGGATCACGTTCCCGAACGAGATCAGCACCAACGTCACGCACCTCATCGTGTACCGGGACCCTGACCCGGCCAACACCCGCGCCTTCCCCGCGGTGGGCCAGCGCGTGAGCGGCGCGTTCAACGATCCCGACACCCAGTGCGCGCTGCCATGGCTCGTGCCCGGATCGGGCGTGCTGCCCCCGTGGGACGCGATCGTCGACGCGATGACCCTGATCCGCGGCGAGCAGGTGTCCACCTACGGGTGCGTCTTCGCCAACCGCGGCGACAAGAACGAGCTCGGACCCATCGGCTCCGCGGGCACGCAGGTCTCGCCGCTGCACCCGTACCGCTGCCGCTCGGCGTCGAACCCGGTGATCGCCAACCGGATGACCAACGGCGTGTTCACGATCACCGCCGTGAGCGACACGCCCTTCGTGCGCAACCCGACGTGCGGGGCGGTCATCACCGGATGCGGCGAGTTCAACCCCGACGGCTCGACGCGCAGCTGCTTCGAGGCCCAGCCCGCCGGCCGCGGGTGCACGGACCCGGACTGCTGCACCACGGTCTGCGATTTCGACCCGACGTGCTGCTCGCAGGTGTGGGACGAGAACTGCGCGGCGCTGGCGAAGAAGACGTGCAACCAGTGCGGCGTCACCGACGCAAGCTGCCTCGAGCCCCACGACACGGCCGGGTGCAACGACGAGGCGTGCTGCGAGCTCGTCTGCACGTTCGACCCGTCCTGCTGCTCGACGCGGTGGGACGCCAACTGCGCGGACCTCGCCACCGAGCGGTGCCTCGAGTGCGGCGCCGTGGTCGCCGGCGACTGCGAGGAGGTCCACGACGCCCCGTACTGCTCGAACGAGGCATGCTGCGAGGCGGTGTGCGAGGTGAGCCCGGACTGCTGCAGCGTGACGTGGGACCAGGTCTGCGTCAACCTGGCGTCCCAGCGCTGCACGGGCTGCGGCTCCGCGTCGGCCGGCAGCTGCTGCGTGATCCATCCGACGCCCTTCTGCAACGACGGCGACTGCTGCGCGGCCGTCTGCGCCAAGGACCCGTTCTGCTGCGAGAACGCGTGGGACGTGTCGTGCACGCTGCTGGCGTTCACCGAGCCGCAATGCGCCGACCAGAACTGCGTCTGCGGCCGCGAGACGCCCGAGGGCGACGCGATCAGCTGCTTCGAGGAGAACCGGGACGGCGGGTGCTCGGACCCCTTCTGCTGCCAGATCATCTGCCAGCGCGATCCGTACTGCTGCTTCGTCTCGTGGGACAGCGTATGCGTTCGGGGCGCCGACCAGCTCTGCACCATCAACCCGGGATGCGTGCTGCAGCCCGACGGCGTGTTCCCCGTGACCGGCAGCTGCTTCGTGGAGCACGCGACCCCCGGGTGCGACCGCCCCGGCTGCTGCGACGCGGTGTGCAAGATCGACCCGACGTGCTGCGACATCGAGTGGTCGGCCGAGTGCGCGAAGCTCGCGGCCCAGACGTGCGACTCCTGCGGCGACCTCTTCTCCGGGAGCTGCTTCGAGCCGCACGGCACCCCGAACTGCTCGGACGAGGCATGCTGCCAGCGGGTCTGCGCCCTCGACCCGATCTGCTGCGGCAAGGCCTGGGACGACGTGTGCGTCGGCCTGGCCAATGCCCAGTGCGACGCGCCCGGCGACACCTGCGGCGAATCGCCGCGCAGCTGCTGGGTGGCCAGCTACTGGACCTCGGGCTGCAGCCAGCAGGCCTGCTGCGAGAAGATCTGCGAGTTCATCGACCCGTACTGCTGCGAGACGCGCTGGGACGCCGTGTGCGCGTACCAGGCCGACCAGCTCTGCACCGCCACCTTCCCGACCCAGATCGGCCGTGAGGGCTGCCTGGATGCCCACGAGAGCCCCGGATGCGCCTCGGCGCAATGCATGCGGACCGTGTGCAGCGTGTCGCCGCGTTGCTGCACGGACGCGTGGGACCAGGAGTGCGTGACCCGGGCGGCGGGCATCTGCGTGTCGCCGGGCTCGTGCCCCGCCTCGGGCGACTGCTTCTCGGCGCACCAGGGCCCGGGGTGCGACGACCCGTCCTGCTGCAACGCGACCTGCATCATCGACCCCGTGTGCTGCAACGGCGACTGGGACACCAACTGCGTCCAGATCGCGCGCCAGCGGTGCCAGCAGCAGTCCGGCGAGCCGTGGCCGTGCCCGTGCGCGGGCGACTGCTTCAGCGCGCACGACAACCCGGGGTGCGACCGGGGCAGCTGCTGCACCGTCGTGTGCAACATCAGCCCGACCTGCTGCGAGAACGACTGGGACCAGGAGTGCGTCAGCCTGGCTCGGCTGCACTGCTGCGGCCCCGTCGGGTGCGGCTCCGGCTGCAACAAGCCCTGCCTCGAGCTCCACGAGGAGCCCTTCTGCGCCGACCCCAACTGCTGCGCCACGGTCTGCAGCGAGGACGTCACGTGCTGCGAGTTCGCGTGGGACGCGCTGTGCGTCGAGATCGCCCAGCGCCGGTGCGCGGGGTCCTGCGGCATGCAGGACGCCGGAACGCCGTTCGACTTCCACGAGACCCCCGGCTGCAACCAGCCCCAGTGCTGCGGGGCGGTCTGCAAGCTGCGGCCCGAGTGCTGCACCATCGAGTGGGACAACGAGTGCGTGGCGCTCGCCAACGACCCCGACAACGCCGACGTGTGCGTGCTGCCCGAGTGCGGCGACGAGTCCGCGGGCCCGCCGTGCCGCGTCCACGCCGATCCCGCGTCGACCAACGCCACCTGCTGCGACGCGGTGTGCAAGATCGACCCCTTCTGCTGCAGCACGACCTGGGACATCAACTGCGTCGACGAGGCGCGCGCCATCCCCGACTGCGGGTGCGGCTTCACCTGCGGCGACCCCTGCGCGGGCAGCTGCTGCAGCGCGCACGACAACGGCGGGTGCGACGACGCCGACTGCTGCGAGACGGTCTGCAAGGTCGACCCGTTCTGCTGCGACAACACCTGGGACGGGGGCTGCGCCTCCACGGCGCGCGAGCTCTGCGACGGCCAGGACGAGGCGTGCCCGGCCCCGACGTGCGGCAGCGACGAGCTGCCGAACTGCTGCGTCGCGAGCCCGGTGCCGCACTGCTCGAACGAGGCGTGCTGCACCGCGGTGTGCGCGCTCGACTCCTTCTGCTGCGAGACGCGCTGGGACGCCAACTGCGTGGAGCTGGCCCGGAAGACCCCGTCGTGCGAGTGCGAGGTGGGCGTGTGCGGGAACCCGGCGGGCGAGAGCTGCTTCACCCCGCACCTGAGCCCGGGATGCAGCGACGGCGGCTGCTGCCAGTTCGTGTGCGCCGCGGACCCGGACTGCTGCGACGACTCGTGGGATGCGTCGTGCGTGAAGCTCGCGACCATCTTCTGCGGCGCACCGTTCGAGGGCGTGCTCGAGGGACTCGACCCGGCGGGCGACGTCAAGCCCGGCCGGTTCCGCAACCCGCCGTCGGTGCCGCCCACGGCGATGCCCCGCACGCCGATGCGCGACCCCGTGGCGCCTCCGCCCGGCGTGACGGTCCCGCAGCGTCCGAAGCAGCTTCCGCCCCCGCGGCGACGTCCGCCCGCGAACGCCCCGACGCCCGCGGCGGCCTCGCCGTCTCCCGCGGCCGCGGATGCACCTGCCGCCGCCGCGCCCGCCAAGCCCGCGGCACCGCCGGCGAAGTCATCGAAAGTCCCGTGACCGCCGGCCCGTCGCGTCGCCCTCGGCGGCGTGGGCGAGGTCGGGGCCCAGGTCCACGAGCCGCCGCACGACGAGGTGCGTGACGCCCGAGCGGTGCTCCACGCGCCCCTCGGCGACCAGCGCGGACGCATGGCGCGCCACGGCCCGGAACCGCGCGTAGGTGCGCGGCCGCACGATGAGGTTGGCGACGCCCGTCTCGTCCTCCAGCGTCACGAACAGGATGCCCGACGCCGTCGACGGGCGCTGCCGGCACGTCACCAGCCCGCCCACCGTCGCGCGGCGGAAGGCGGCCATGCGCGCGCACTCGACCGCCCCGCGGCGCGCGAGCCCGTCACGGACGAACGACACGGGATGCGCGCGCAGCGAGAGCCCGGTGCCCGCGTAGTCGGCCACCACCGCGCGCAGCGGGGTCACCGCGGGCAGCGGCTGCGGCACCAGGTCGAAGAGCGTCGCGCCCTCCGCGGCCGCGTGGTCGAGCACGGGTTCGGCGAGCCCGCGCAGGGCGCGCACCTGCCAGAGCGCCTGCTGCCTGGGGACGCCCATCCCCGCGAACGCGTCGGCCCGTGCCAGGCACCGCATCGCACGCACGCTGCACCCCGACGCGCGCCAGATCGACTCGACGGTGGGCGGGGACGGGCCGGCGCCCGTGGCCAACGAACCCTCGATCGCGCGCGCCTCCTGCTCGGCGAGGCCCGTCACCATGCGCATGCCCAGGCGCACCGCGGGCATCGCGCCGGGCGCGTCCTCGAGCGTGCAGTCCCACCGGCTACGCAGCACGTCGACGGGCCGCACCTCGACGCCGTGCTCGCGTGCGTCGCGCACCAGCTGCGCGGGCGCGTAGAAACCCATCGGCTGGCTGTTGAGGAGCGCGGCCAGGAACGCCGCCGGGTGGCGCCTCTTGATCCACGCCGACACGTAGACCAGGAGCGCGAAGCTCGCCGCGTGGCTCTCGGGGAACCCGTA
>CAYSFS010000119.1:0-7657 GCA_964430235.1 uncultured Chitinophaga sp.
GAGCGCGATCTGCAGCGGCAGCCGCTTTCCCGTCGGGTCGCGCGGGATCTGGTCGTTGTCGATCACGCGCTGGATCGCCATGATGCCCTCGATGAGCATCTCGGGGCGGGGCGGGCAGCCCGGGATGTAGACGTCCACCGGGATGTACTGGTCCACGCCCTGCACGACCGCGTAGGTGTCGAACACGCCGCCCGTGCTCGCGCACGCGCCCATCGAGATCACCCACTTGGGCTCGGTCATCTGCATGTAGATGCGCTGCAGCACTGGCAGCGTCTTGATGCTCACGCGGCCCGCGACGATCATCAGGTCGCACTGGCGCGGGCTGAAGCGCATCACCTCCGCGCCGAAGCGCGCGAGGTCGTAGCGGCTGCACGCGGTGGCCATGAGCTCGATGCCGCAGCACGCGGTCGCGAAGGGCATCGGCCAGACGCTCGAGCGGCGCGCCCAGTTGACGACGCGCTGCAGCTGCGTGGTGAGGACGCTGTCGACGGGGAGTGCCTGTTCGATGCCCATGGGAGCGGGAATGATAGGCGCGGGCGCCCCCGGCGCGCGCTCAGTTCTTCGGCGCGTCCGGCAGGCGTTCCCAGGTGGCGGAGTCGCGCTCCACCGGCCGCGGTCGATTCTCGCTCCAGACGCTCTCGTCCCGGCCGATGTTGGCCTCGTGGACCTCGACCCTGCTGGCGGACGTGCCGCTGACGCCCACGACGTGGCGGTAGCAGCCCGTGGCGGGCGCCGCCACGAGCGCGGCGGCCAGGGCGAGCAGGGGCGGGAGGTGCGCGGGACGGTCGGAGCGGGTCGATCGGCGGTGCATGGGGTGCCTCACGGGGGTCATCGCGCGACCAGCGCGTCGAGCTCCTGCTGGCTGCGGGCGAACTCGTACAGGCGGTCGACCCGCATCATGCGGAACAGGTCGACGAGGTGGCGGTTCATGCCGAAGACGACGGGGCGAACCCCGCCCTTCTCGGCGATGTTCCGGAGGTCGACGCACGTCCCGAGCCCCAGGCTCGAGATGAGCGACACCTCCGACAGGTCGAGCACGAAGCACTTTCCGCGCCCGGTGGCCGCGAGCCGCTCGGCGATCGCGTCGCGGACCTCGGTGGCCTCGGCCTGCCCGATGCTCGGCACCACCACGCGCGCCACGAGGTGGCCCGCGGGATGGGTGAACTCGACGAACTGCGGCGCGTCGCCGGTGTCGTGCATCACGTGAGTGTAGCCCCGCCGCCCGCGCCGCCCGCCCCGAGCGTGGACCCGCCGGCGCGCCCGAACTGGGCCTCGCGCAGCGCCATGGCCGCGGGCGAACGGCCGATCGCGTCCTCGCCGGCGCATTCGGCCTGCGCGGCGCGCAGGACGTCGGCGACCGCGATCGTGGCCGGCGGCCGCGTGGGAAGGTAGGCATCGCCCTCGGTGCGGACCAGGAAGCCGGCGCGAACCTGCGCCTCGAGCACCTCGCCCGCGAGCCGGTCGTCGATGCACAGCCGCCTCGCGATCGCCTCGCGCGTCACGGGACGCCCCGCGCGCCACTCGTCCGCCGACGCCTCCATCGCCGCCACCGAGAGCACCGGGTCGGGCGCGACGCCGTCGACGCACGCCATCCCCGCGTCCAGCCCGCGCAGGCGGACGGTCTGCACGATCGCGCCGATCTCGAGTCCCCCGAGCACGGCCATCCACACCACCCACATCCAGAACATGAACACGGGCACGAGGCCGAGCGAGCCGTAGAGCCGGCTCATCCCGAAGGCGTGCTGGAAGTACGCGCCGAGCAGCCCCTTGAGCAGGATGATCACCGCCGCCGCGGCGAACGCGCCGAAGGCGGCGCCGTGCGCGCGCACGCGCCCCGCGGGCACGATCATGTAGACGAGGAAGAGGAGCACCCACAGCACCGCGACGTCCCACGCGGTGCCGACGAGCCGCACCGCCCACCCGATGGCATGCGCGCCGTCGGCGCGGTGCAGGAGCGACGAGAGCAGGGGGATCGCGGCGAGCAGGAGCGGGCTCGCCGTGAGCACGAACCAGTAGAGCACCACGCGGCGCACCCACGAGCGCCCGGCGCGCGCGCGGCAGATGCGGTTGAAGCTGAGCTCGATGCTCGTCATCAGCCAGATCGCGCTCGTGACCGTCACCGCCACGCCCACCCAGCCGAGCGCGCTCAGGTCGATCTCGGAGGCCTGCGTCACCAGCGTCTCGACCCATGCGCCGAGGGCGACGGGCCCCTGCGCCGTGCCGTCCCCCGGCGGCACGATCCGCATCTGGTCGAGCCCCAGCGACTTGATGAAGCCCGCGACGAACGGCGCGAACTCGGCCCCCATCAGCGTCTTCGCCACCAACGTCACCACCACCAGGATGGGGATCAGCCCCAGGAGCGTCTTGTACGCCAGCGCCGACGCCATGGCCGGGAGGTCGTCGTGCACGATCCGCTTCCAGAGGAGGATCGCGATGCGCAGCGCGCGCATCGCGGCGTGCGTGGGATGCAGCGCGGCGCGGGATGCGAAGTCCATCGGGGCAGTCTATGGCTTCGCTCAGCGCGTCACGAAGACGCCCCATCGCGAGTTGCCGCCGTCGCGGCCGTCCTCGCCGGTGACGCGCCGCTCGCCGTCGCGCTTGCCGGTCGAGAATCGGTTGGGGCCCGTGCGGTCGACCAGGATCCCGAAGCTCGTGCACTGCCCGGAGTCCCAGTGGTACCGGTTGTCGTCGGCCTCGCCCTGGCTGCGGCCCGTGGCGCGGTAGGCATCGGCGCCGTCGAGGTCCACGAGCATCCCGACCGCCTGCTGCGCGGCCGCGCCTTGCGAGAGCCCGTCCGCGCGATACGAGTCGTCGCCGGCGCGGTCGACCAGCACCGCCGCGGCCATGTCCCATGCCGCACCCTGGCCGGCCGCGGTCATCGACCAGTACCAGTCGTCGCCCGCGTCGTCGAGCAGGGCGCCGAAGGCCTGGTGCGCCGCGGTGCCCTGCGCGTACCGGCTGCCGCGGAAGAGGTCCGAGCCCGCACGGTCGTGCAGCGTGCCGAGCGCGAGGAAGTAGCCGCAGCCCTGACCGAACTCGCCGCACTCGTAGCGGTCGTCGCCCGCGAGGTCCACGAGCGTCGCCACGCCGCCCGGCGCGCCGAGCGCGCGGAACCCGTAGCCGCACGCCTGCGAGAACGACGCCGACACCGCGGCGAGCCCGTACGCGCTCGGCGCGCGGCCGTCGGCGCGGTAGCGGTCGTTGCCCGTGCAGTCGACCAGGAGCGCGGCGCCCACGGGACCCGCCGATGCCTGGGAATGCAGGTCGGACGCGTAGGAATCGTCGCCGGCGAGGTCCATGACGGCGCCGATGCCGCCGATCGCGCTCGCGACGGTCCAGGTGCCTCCCTCGTACGAATCGTTTCCTGCGCGGTCCAGGAGCAGGCCCACGCCCAGCACGGCCCCGCCGAGCCCGTTGCGCGCGCACGCATATCGATCGTCGCCCGCACGGTCGTCGATCACGCACACGCCTCCTGCCGCGCCGGCCGCGCCCGCGATCGCGGCGCCCGTGGACGCCGTCAGGTGGGTGTCGTTCCCGGCGACGTCCACCACCAGCCGGCTGCCGGCCGCGTCCGAGCCCCACTCGTAGCGGTCGTCGCCGCCGGGCTCGAACACCGCGGCGATGCGCGACATGTCGTAGCGGTTCGGGCCGAGGCCTCCCACGACGAGCCAGCCGAGCTCCGGCACCGGCTGCGCGGCCAGGATCGCGCCGTCGACCGCGCCCGCGAGCTCGGGCGGCAGCTCCTCGGGCGCGAACGCCGTCCAGTCGCCCGTGAACGAGAGCTCCTCGTCGAAGTGCGCGACGGCGCGCACCAGCAGCGCGCGGTCGATCGCGGGAATCGCCGCCGCGGCCTCGCGCGCGGCCGGCGAGGGCGCGCGGTCGCCTGCCGTCGAGGGCGTCGCGTCGAGCAGCGCGCGCGCCCACGGCGCGGCGTCGGCGGGCACGCCGGCCGCGTCGAGCGCCTGCCTCACCCACAGGGCGGTGGGGTTCAGCAGGAAGTCGAGCGCGAAGATGGCCCGCTGCGGCTCGCTGACCTCGAGCACGCTGCGCTGCCCGGGCGGCGCCCAGTCCACGCCGTACGCGCGCGCCGCGTGGCGCGCCGCGGCGAGGAAGGGCCGGTCGGCCGCGTCGCCCGCCGATGCCGCGACCGTGCGCGCGAGCTCGGGGAGGGCGAACGGCCGGAGGAACGACATGCGCACCGGCGACGGGATCCCGCGAAGCGCGAATCGAGCCGGTGCCGCGGCCATGAACGCGGACCAGCGCCGCACGTCCTCGTCGACCGCGCCCTCGCGGACCGCGTCGCCCACCGGGGTCGAAGCGTCCAGGGGGCGCACCAGCGCCTCGCCGATTCCCGCGCCGCAGGGCCCGCTTCCCGCGGTGATCACGAGGACGGCGACGGCGAGCGAGGGCATGCGCGGAACCATACCCGCGTGCCGATACGATGTCCCGATGCGCCGCCGCTCGTCACCCACCCATCCGTACCAGGACGACTCGCGCGGGCCGCGCATCCAGAAGGTGCTCGCGGATGCCGCGGTCGGTTCGCGCCGGGCCTGCGAGGACGCGGTCGCCGAGGGCCGAGTGACCGTCAACGGCCACCGCATCGACGGCCTTCCGGCGTGGGTGAACCCCGACGAGGACGACATCCGCGTCGACGGCCGCCGCATCCGCGCGGCGCAGCGCAACGTGTACGTCATGCTCTTCAAGCCCCGGGGCGTGGTCACCACCAACAGCGACCCCGAGGGCCGCACCCGCGCCATCGACCTCGTCGCGCATCCGTCGAAGGCCCGGCTCTATCCCGTGGGGCGCCTCGATCTCGACGCTTCGGGGCTCCTGCTCCTCACGAACGACGGCGAGCTCGCGAATCGCCTCACGCACCCGCGCTTCGAGATGCACCAGGGATACGAGGTGACGGTGGGCGGCCGCGTCGAGGACGGTGCGGTCGAGCGGCTCTCGGCGGAGCTCTTCCCCCGCGGCCGCGGCGAGGCCGAGGGTGCCTCGGTCCCGCGTTCGCACCTGACGCTCCTGAAGCGCGACGCGACCCGCACCATGCTCCACATGGAGCTGCGCGAAGGGCGCAACCGGCAGGTCCGGCGCATGCTCGGGACGCTCGGGCACCCGGTCAAGAAGCTGCGTCGCGTCCGCATGGGCCCGCTGCAGCTCAAGGGGCTCCAGGCCGGCGAGTGGCGCGAGCTCACCTCGCGCGAGCTCTCGCAGCTGCGCGAGCAGGCGTTCGCGACCCCGCAGGAGCGCGAGCGGCGCAAGCGCACCGGGCCCGCCGCGGGCGCCGGGCGCACCCGGGGCGGCAAGCGCGCCGTGCGCAACAAGCGCGTAAAGTGACCCGAGCCATGCCCCAGTACGAGTACGAGAACGACACGGACCACGAGGTGATCACCCTCCTGCGCCCCATGCGGGACGCGGACGCGCCCGTCGAGGACCCCTCGGGCAAGGGCCGCACCTTCCGCAGGCGCCACAGCGTCTTCGGGGTCGCGGGCTCCTCCGTCGGCGCGACGCACGTCCACTCGGGCCCCTCGTGCCCGTGCGGCAAGCCAGGCGGCGGCTGCGGTGCGGGTTGACGACGTCGGGCATTCCGCGCCGCTCGTGATCCACGGCGTCGACTTCTCCGGGGCCGACGCGGGCGGTGCCGCGAAGATCCGCGTGGTGACGCGAGACCTGTCCGATCCGCGCGCGCCGGTCGTGCCCGGCGGGCGGCTTGACCGGCGCGGGCTCGCCCGCGCGGTGCTGGCCTCGCGCGAGGACGGTCGGATCCACCTCTGGCGCGTCGACGCACCGATGTCGGTGCCCCTCGAGATCGCGCGCGAGTTCGGCGTCGACGGGTCATGGCTCGACGCGGCGCGCTGGATGGCCTCGCTCGGCTCGCCCCGCCACTGGCGGAGCACCGTGCGCGACCGCACGCGCCGCGAGCCGCGCCGCGCGTGCGACCGCGAGCTCGCGACGCCCATGGCGCCCATGAACCTGCGCGTCTTCAAGCAGACGTGGACCTTCGTGTGCGAGGTGCTGCTGCCGCTGGCCGACGAAGGCATCCGCATCGAGCCCTGCCACCCGGGCCGCGACGCGCGCGTGCGCGTGTGCGAGGGCTGCCCGTCCTCCGTGCTGCATGCGTTCGGCTGGCCGCGCCGCGGGTACAAGGGTGCGGGCGAACCCCCGAGGGCGCTCCGCGCGCAGCTGGTTCGGCGGCTCGGCGAGGTGGGCGTCACGGTGCCCGCCTCGCTCGCCGCCGAGGCCGAGCGCGACGAGGAGGGCGACCTGCTCGATGCGATGCTGCTCGTGACTCCGCCCTTCTCGTCGGCGCCGCCCGCGGGCGCGAACGTCGAGGGCTGGGTGTTCTGAGCGTCGGGCCGCGTGGCTGCGCGCCGCGGCAGGCTTGCCCGGACGGATTCACGGCGGGCGGGGGTACCATTCCCGGATGCTTCCGGACCCGGCGCAGCCATCCGTCCAGGAGCCGGGGCTCCCGTCGTCGGCCGGCCCGGGCACCCGAACCTTCGGCGAACTCGACGCGTTGCTCGCGCGCGCGGGCGCCGAGGTGCAGCGCGGCCTCGAGGAGGGGCACGCGCGGATCGGCCGCTACACGCTCGTCTCGTCGCTCGGGGAGGGCGGCTTCGGCACGGTGTGGCTCGCCTCGCAGGAGGAGCCGGTGCGGCGCCTCGTGGCGCTCAAGGTCCTGCGCCGCGACCCGGGCTCGCGCATGGTGCTCGCGCGTTTCCAGAACGAGCGGCAGGCGCTCGCGCGGATGGACCACCCGAACGTCGCGTCGGTGCTCGACGCGGGCGTGACCGACGACGGCCGGCCGTGGTTCGTGATGCCCTACATCGACGGCGAGCCGATCACCCAGCACTGCGACGCGGCCCGGCTGTCCCTGCGCGACCGCGTCGAGCTGCTGCTGCAGGCGTGCGACGGCGTGCAGCACGCGCACCAGAAGGGCATCATCCACCGCGACCTGAAGCCGGGGAACCTCATGGTGGCACGGTCGCCGGGGCGTCCTCTGACGAAGGTCATCGACTTCGGCGTCGCGAAGGCCATCGAGCCGGACGCGTCCCAGAGCATGCGGACCGTCGACGGGCAGCGGCTGGGCACGCCGCAGTACATGCCGCCCGAGCAGTGGCTGCATGGCGCGGGCGTGGCCGACGTCCGGAGCGACGTCTACTCGCTGGGCGTCGTGCTCGGCGAGCTGCTCGCCGGCGGCCCGCCCACGCGGCTGCCGCGCACTCCGCTCGAGGGGCCCTCCGCGGTCCCGCCCGTCGAATGGCTCGCGACGTCGTCCCGCGAGCCGGGCGCCGTCGAGCGCGTCGCGGCCGCGCGAGGCTGCGCGCCCGATTCGCTGGCGCAGCAGCTGCAGGGCGACCTCGACGCGATCGTCCGGCGCGCGACCGCGTCGCACCCGGATGACCGCTACCAATCGGCGGCCGCGCTCGCCGACGAGCTCCGGCGGTGGCTCGACGGCCGGCCCGTGGCCGCGCGCGTGCTCGCGCCGTGGGAGTCCGTGATGCGCTTCGTGAGCAGGCGGCGGGTCGCGTCCGCGCTCGGCGTCGCGGCCGTGGTCGTGGTGGCGATGCTCCTGTCGCTCTGGGCGCGCAGCGCGATCATCGCCGACCGCGCCGCGGCGGTCGCCGCCGAGGCGCGCGCGCAACGCGACCGCTCG
>CAYSFS010000120.1:0-7636 GCA_964430235.1 uncultured Chitinophaga sp.
GCACGCCCGCGGACGGGCTCTTGCGCTTGACCTCGGCGATCACGCGCATGTCGTCGGGATGGCGGTCGTCGACCACGCTGCGGAAGAAGTTGCGCGGCCGGCCGAGCTCCGAGATGCGTTCCTTGAGCTCCTCGAGCGGCACGCGGCGCTTCGCCTCGGCGACCTCGCGGCGCTTGTGCTCGACGATGTGCTTGAGGACGGGGACCATCGTGGCGCTCGCGGCGATCGGCGTGACGGCGGCGCGGGCCGGCGCGCACGCAGCCGCCTTCGCGGGGCAGGAGTCTACGCCTGCCGCGCCGGGCGACGCGCCGGCCGGGGCGTCGGCGGCCGTCGCGGCCGTGCCGTGGTGGGCGCTCCTCGCGTGGTGGGCGGGCGCGGGCGCCGCGCTCGCGGTGCTCGTGCGCGTGGAATGGTTCCGCGGCATGCCGCGCATCGGTCCGGCGTGGCCGCTCCGCGCCGAGGCGAGCCTCTTCGGGTGGGCCGCGGCGTTCGTGGCGGCCGCGCTCGCCGGCGCGGCGGCCGCGTCGGCGATGGGGGACGCGTCCCCGGAGCTTGCGCGCCTGGCGGCGCAGTCGTGGGCCACGCACGGCGCGCAGCTCGCGGTGGTGGCGGTGCTCCTCGTCGCGCCCGGCGCGCGTCCCCGCGGAGGCGGCACCGTGCCCGGCCGCGGCGGCGTCCACTTCCAGCCGCGGGGTCACGCCGAGGCCGCGGCGCTCTCGGTCGCGTTCGCGCTGCTCCTGCTCCCTGTGGCGGCGGCCGCGTCGACCACGGCGACCGCGGTGCAGCAGTGGTTCGGCTCCGCCGCGCCGGCGATCGGGCACCGCACGCTGCAGGCCATGTCGGGATCCGGCGCGGGCGACCCGTGGTGGTGGGCCAGCATCCTCGGCGCGGCCGTCGTCGCACCCATCGCCGAGGAGTGGTGCTACCGCGGCCTGCTGCAGCAGGGGCTCAAGGGCGTCGGGATCGGCCGCACTGCCGCGGCGTGCGCCACCGGCATCCTCTTCGCGCTCATGCACTGGGCGGCGCTCCCGGAGGGCGCGCGCGCACCGGGCCTCGCGGCGCTCGCGGTGCTCGGCATCGGCTGGGGCGTGCTCTACGAGCGCACCGGGCGCATCGCGGCGCCGATCGTCGCGCACGCCATGTTCAACGCCGCCAACCTCGCGCTCGCGGGGTGACTCACTCGTCGTGCCATGAGCGCCCGTCGCGGGCGAGCAGCGCACGCGACGACTCCGGGCCCCATGACCCCGGCGCGTAGTTCGACTCGATGCCCGAGCGCAGCCGCTCGCTCCCGCGCCCGATGAACGGCTCGACCGCGCGCCACGCGTCCTCGGTCTCCTCGCGCGTCTTGTAGAGCGTCTGGTCGCCGCGCATCGCGTCGACCAGCAGCGGCCCGTACGCCTCCACGGAGTCGTTGCCGAACTCGGTGCGGTAGTCCATCACCATCTCCACCGGCCGCAGCGCCATCCCGGCGCCCGGCACCTTGCTGTTGAATCGCAGGCGGAAGCGCTCGCCCGGGGCGATCTGGATGATCATGCGGTCGCCGGGCATGCGAGCGGCGCCCGTGCCGCGGAAGAGGTTCGCGGGCGGTTCCTTGAACTGGATGACCACCTCGGTGCGCTTGGCGGCCATGCGCTTCCCGGTGCGGACGTAGAACGGCGTCCCGCCCCAGCGCCAGTTGTCGAACGTGAACCGGACGGCCGCGAACGTCTCGGTGCGGGTTCCGGGCATGACGCCGGGAAGCGCCGAGTAGGCCGGCTCGTCCACGCCCGCGAAGGTCCCGCCCGCGTACTGCCCGAGCGCCGCGTGCAGGTGCGCATCGCGCGCGGCGGGCACCTGGATGCTCTCGGTGATCTTGCGCTTCTCGGCGTTGATCATCGCGGGAGTCCAGCTCGACGGAGGCTCCATCGCGACGAAGGCCATCACCTGCATGAGGTGGCTCTGCACCATGTCGCGGATCGCGCCCGTCTGGTCGTAGAACGCGGTGCGCGAGCCCACGCCGAGCGTCTCGCTCGCGGTGATCTGCACGTGGTCGACGTAGTTGGCGTTCCACACGGGCTCGAAGATCGCGTTCGCGAAGCGGAACGCGAGCAGGTTCTGCACGACCTCCTTGCCGAGGTAGTGGTCGATCCGGTAGATCGCGTCCTCCTCGAACACCGCGCCGAGCGCGCGGTTCAGGGCGCGCGCGCTCGCGAGGTCGTGCCCGAATGGCTTCTCGACCACGATCCGCTGCCAGCTCCTTCGCGCGGGGTCGACGCTGCACCAGCGCTTGCCCTCGGTGACGAGGCCCGCCTCGTCGATGCGCGCGACGATCGGCTCGTAGAGCTCGGGCGCCACCGAGAGGTAGAAGAGGACGTTCCCGCGCGTGCCGGCCTTCGCGTCGATCGCGGCGATGGCGCCCGCGATCGCGGGCCACGACTCGGCCGACGCCGCGTCCCCCGCGACGTAGTGGACGCGGGGCGCCAGGCGCGACCATGCCGCCGTGTCGAACGCGCCGCCCGCGGCGGCGCGCGCGCCCGACTCGAGCTCGGTGCGGAACACCTCGTCGGACTTCGGGCGCCGGCTCACGCCGATCACCTGCGTGCGCGGGTCGATGGCGCCCATGCGCTCCATCTCGTAGAGCGCGGGCACGAGCTTGCGGTGCGTGAGGTCGCCCGAGGCTCCGAGGATCACGACGATGCAGGGGTCTGCCGACGGCACGGGCGGGGATGCTACGGGCGGCGCCGGGGCGGCCCGCTCACGCCGCGCCCCGCGCCTCGCGCGGGTGGAACCGCTCGATCGCGCGGCGGAGGTGGCTGCGGTCGACGTGCGTGTAGACCTGCGTGGTGCCGATGTCCGCGTGGCCGAGGAGCTCCTGGATCACGCGCAGGTCCGCGCCGCCCGCCACCAGGTGCGTGGCGAACGAGTGCCGCAGGAGGTGCGGATGGACGCCCTCGATGCCCGCCGCGCGCGCCACGCGTCCCACGATCTGCCACACCGCGACGCGGTCGAGCGGGCGCCCGGTGACCGAGAGCAGCACGCGGAACCTGTCTCGCCCGTCGTTGCGGCGCGCCAGGTGCGGCCGCAGCTCGGCGAGGTAGCGCTCGGTCGCCTCGACCGCGGGCTGGCCGATCGGCACGATCCGCTGCTTGTTGCCCTTGCCGGTGACCTTCAGGATCGCGAGCTTCGCGTCGTACTCGTTCAGCTTCAGCGCGCCCACCTCGCTCGCCCGCAGGCCGGCGGCGTACATCAGTTCGAGCATCGCGCGGTCGCGAAGCCACAGCGCGCCGGTCTCGGGCGACGGCGCCTCCACCAGCCGCTTCATCTGTCCCGGGGTCATGGTGCCGGGCAGCCGCTTCCAGGTGGTCGGGCGCTCGAGGAGCCGCGCCGGGTCGCGACGGATGCGCGTGTTCGCGTGCAGCCAGCGGAAGAAGACGCGCATCGTGGCGAGGTGGCGCACGATGCTGCGCGGGTCGAGCCCGCCGTCCGTGCCGAGCCACCGGACGTGCGCCGCGAGGTGGTCGACCGTCACGTCGTCGGGCGCGCGCAGGCCCGCGGCCATGAGCCGCGTGACCATCGTGCGCAGGTCGCGCGCGTACGCCTCGAGCGTCGCCGGCGAGAGCCCCGCCTCGACGCGCACGTACGCGAGGAACGCGTCGACCGCCCGGTCGAGCTCGGGTGCCTCAGGTGCCGCGGCCTCGTCCGAACCATCGCCCATGCACGGTCACCTGCTGCGGCGCCGGGGGCGCGGGCTTGGGGCGGAACCGCTCCTCGCGGTTGATGCGGTGGTAGAGCGGGCAGCCGTGGAACCCCCCCATGCAGTAGCGGTACATCGCGTCGAGCTCGGCCATGCGGAACCGGTCCTGGCAGCGGGAGTCGTTCCGCTCGAGGTGGGGGCACGCGTGGCTGAGCGCGGGGTCGGGTCCGGGCATGGCGTCTGCACCGATCCTAGATCGGCCCGACGGCGCCGCCGCCGTCACTCGTACGAGAGCTTCCGCGGGAAGAAGTGGAGCCCCGCGGCCTTGCGGGCGATCTCCAGGGTCTCCTCGGCCGTGGCGTTGGCGCGCCGGCAGCCGTCCTTCAGGATGGCGAGCACCCGGGCGTCGTCGTCGCCGATCGCCGCGCGGCGCGCGCGCATGGGATCGAGCAGCCGGTTGATCGCGGCCGCGACCTCGACCTTCACGTGGCCGTCGCCGAGGTTGTCGCCCGCCGCGTAGCGCCGCTTCAGCTCTGCGACGCGCTCGGGGTCCTCGATGAACGCGTCCACGTACTGGAAGAGCGCGTTGCCCACGTCGCCCGGCTCGGTGGGGCTCTGGCGCCCGGTGAAGATCCTCTTCACCTTCGCCTCGACCTCCTTCGGCGAGTCGCTCACGAAGATCGCGTTGCCGAGGCTCTTGGACATCTTGTTCCTGCCGTCGATGCCGACGAGGCGTCCCACCTTGCCCACCTCGGCGCGCGGCACGGGCCAGGCGCCGCCCAGCCGCTCGTGGTCGGCGTCCTCGGCGTCCGTGGGCACCGCGCAGTACGTCTGGTTGAAGCGCCGCGCGACCTCGCGCGTGAGCTCCAGGTGCGGCACCTGGTCCTCGCCCACCGGCACGCCCACGGGGCGGAACGCGAGGATGTCGGCGCACTGGCCCACCGCGTACAGCGGGAAGCCGAACGAGTACGTGTCGCCGAGCCCCTTCGTCTCGATCTCGGTCTTCAGCGTCGGGTTGCGCATCACCCGGTTGAAGGGGAGCAGCATCGCGAAGAGGAACGCGAGCTCGTGGATCGCGGGCACCTCGCTCTGCAGGAAGATGGTCGCGCGCTCGGGGTCGATGCCCATCGCGAGGTAGTCCTTGACGATGGCGAGCGTGTCGCGGCGGATCTCGGCCGGCTTGTCGGCGCGCGTGGTGAACGCGTGGTAGTTCGCGAGGATGAAGTAGCAGTCGTGCGTGTCCTGCAGCTCGACGCGCCGCTTCACGCTGCCCACCCAGTGCCCCAGGTGAAGCTGGCCGGTCGGCGTGTCGCCCGTGAGGATGCGCGGTCGTGCGGCGGTCATTGGTCGGGGAGGATACGCGTGCCACGGCTACCATTTCCCCGATGGACGCGGGTGACGAGATCCAGGTCGAGGGCCTCGACGAGCACGTGGTCGCGCCGCGGCTCCCGGGCCGCGTGGTGGCGCGCGCCGACGCCGAGGAGCTGGTGGACGCGCTCGCGTTCGAGCTCACGGTGCACGCGCAGAACTGCGTCCGCCAGTTCGGCGACTTCCACCTCGCGCTCTCGGGGGGGCGCACGCCGCAGCCGCTCTACGTGCGGCTCATGTACGACCCGCGCTTCCGCGCGCTGCCGTGGCGCCGCACGCACCTCTGGATGGTGGACGAGCGCTGCGTGCCCTTCGAGGACGAGCGCTCGAACTTCGCCCGCATCCGCGAGGTGATCGTCGACCATTCCGACATCCCGCCCGAGCAGGTGCACCCGATGCTCGCCGCGCAGCCCGGCGCGGCCGACCGCTACGAGCGCGAGCTGCGCGAGACGCTCGGCTGGCGGCCGAGGGGGCACGACCGGCTCGACTTCGTGCTGCTCGGGATGGGCGCCGACGGCCACACCGCGAGCATCTTCCCCGGGTCGCCCGCGCTCGACGCGCCCGGTCGCCTGGCGCTCGACGTGCCGGCGCCGACCACCTGCGAGCCGCACGTGCCGCGCTGCACGCTCACGATGCGCACCATCAACGCGGCGCGGTTCGTCGCGCCGTTCGTGTGCGGCGCCGACAAGCACGCCATGCTCATGCGCGTGGTGGCCGGCGCGAACGCGGGCGAGGTGCCGATCGCGGGCGTGCGGCCGGCGGGCGAGCTGCGGTGGTACGTGGACGCGGGGGCGGCGCGGGGCGCGTGAGCGCCGTCGGCTCCGCGCGGGTCCCCGGGCGTCAGCCCGCGCCGCGCCCGGCGAGCCACGACTCGAGGATGGCGCACGCCGCGAGCGCGTCGCGGAGCTCCTTCTTCTCGCGGTGGGTGCGCCCCGAGCGCGCCATGCGCTGGTCGGCCTCGAAGCTCGAGAGCCGCTCGTCGTGGTAGTGCACCGGCAGCTTCACGCGCTCGGCGAGCGCCGCGCCGAAGGTGCGCACGCCCGCGGTCGCGCCGCCCTCGGTGCCGTCCATGTTGAGGGGCAGCCCCACGACCAGCGCGTCCGGCCCGTGCCGGTCGACGGCGCGCGCCAGCGCGTCCAGCAGCGCCGGACCGCGCGGCACCTGCACCACCTCCACCGGCTGCACCAGCCCGACCACGTCGTCGCCCGCCGCCAGGCCGGTGCGCTTCGCGCCGAGGTCGATCGCGAGGTACCGCACGCCTAGCGGAGCTCCGGGGGCGCCAGCCCCGCGACGTCCTTCACCCGCTCGGCGAGGTCGGCGCGCACCACGAGCGTCGCGTCCTTCGTGCGCACCACGATCACGTCCTCGAGCCCGATGGTCGCGATCACGTGCGACGGGTCGTCGCTCAGCGCCGCGACGCGTCGGCTGCCCACGTGCACGGCGCGCGCGTTCGTGCGGTTGCCGTCGGCATCCGGCGGCAGCGTCTCGGCGTAGCTCGGCCAGCTCCCGACGTCGCGCCAGTCGACCTCCATCGGCACCACGCACACCGAGAGCTCGCGGTCCCGCGACGCGGGCTCCATGAGCGCGTAGTCGACGCTGATCTTCGGCAGCCGCGGGTACACGCGCTCGACCGTCGCCCGCGCCCCGGGCGTGCCCCATGCCGCGGCGATCTCGCGCATCCCGGCCGCGGTCTCGGGCTTGAAGCGCTCCAGCGCGTCGAGCACGGTGCGGGCGCCGAAGACGAACATGCCGCTGTTCCAGCCGAAGCCGCCCGACGCCAGGTACTCCTCGGCGCGCGCGCGGTCGGGCTTCTCGACGAACCGCTTCGACCGGAACGCGCCGTCGAAGCCGGGGATCGCCTCGCCGCGCTCGACGTAGCCGAAGCCCGTGGCGGGGAACGTGGGCGTGATCGCGAAGGTCACGAGCCGCGACGGGTCGGCCTCGACGAGCCGGAACCCGAGGTCCATGGCGCGCTCGAACTCGGCCTGCGGCGCGATCAGGTGGTCGCTCGTGAGCACCGCGAACACGGCGTCCGGGTCGTGCCGCGCGGTGACGGCCGCGCCGAAGGCCACCGCGTTCACGGTGTCGCGCCCGACCGGCTCGCCCAGCACGTGCGCGTCGTCGATCCACGGGATGTCGGCGCGGATGAGCGCGCGGTACGCCTCGCCGGCGCACACGTAGCGGTTGGCCTCGGGCACCAGGGTCCGGATCCGGTCGGCCGCGATCGACAGCAGGCTGCGGCCCTCGACGAATCGCAGCAGCTGCTTCGGCACCGCCTGGCGGCTCATCGGCCAGAGCCGCGTGCCGGAACCGCCGGCCATGATCATGGCGTGTCGCATGGGGCGTAGGATAGGCCGCGGCACGGAAGCCCATGATCACCCACCTCACCGGAACGCTGGTCGCGCTCGAGTACGGGGCCGCACACGTGCGCTCGGGAGACTTCACGTACGAGGTGCTCGTGCCCGCGGCGGACGCGATGGCGCTCGCCGCGCGCATCGGCCAGCCGGCGTCGTTCCACACGCTCCACTACCTGGAGGGGCAGGGGCAGGGCTCCAGCTTCTGGCCGCGGCTCATCGGGTTCCAGTCGACCGCCGA
>CAYSFS010000121.1:0-7410 GCA_964430235.1 uncultured Chitinophaga sp.
GGACAGGCGGTAGCTGAACACCGGGCGCTCGGCGGCCTTCGGGAGGAAGTAGTACATGAGGCCCAGGAACGGAGTGGTGAGGAAGAACGCGACGGCGTTGTGCCCGTACCACCATTGCATGAACGCGTCCTGGCTGCCCGCGTAGATCGAGTAGCTCTTGGTCCACCCCGACGGCATCGCGAGGTTGTTGAAGACGTAGAGCACCGCGATCGCGACCACCGTCGCGACGTAGAACCACACGGCGACGTAGAGGTGGCGCTCGCGCCGGCGCGCGATGGTCCCGAAGAGGTTCACCGCGAACGCGACCCACACGAGCACCACCGCGACGTCGATCGGCCACTCGAGCTCGGCGTACTCCTTGGCCTGCGTGAAGCCGAGGGGCAGCGTCACCGCGGCGGCGACGATGATGAGCTGCCAGCCCCAGAAGTGGATGCTCGAGAGGGTGTCGCTGAACATCCGCGCCTTGAGCAGGCGCTGCGACGAGTAGTAGACGGCCGCGAAGATCGCGTTGCCGGCGAAGGCGAAGATGACGGCGTTCGTGTGCAGGGGCCGGAGCCGGCCGAACGTGAGCCACTCGCCGAGGTTGGCCTGCGGGAGGGTCAGCTGGACCGCGATCAGGACGCCCACGAGCATCCCAACGACTCCCCAGAGCATGGTGGCGAACACGAACTTCCGGACGATGGCGTCGTCGTAGCTGAAGCGGTCGAGGGCGATCGCGGGCGCGGGGGCGGCCCCGGGGGTGTCAGACTGATCTTGGTGACGTGCCATGGTTGAATCCCGAATTACGGAGATGCGAATCGGAGTTCTGGATTCCGTGATGCGTTCGGAATCCGGGCACAAAGTCTATCACGAAACACGGAGATTGATATCTTGTATTCGTCGGCTATGATTCGCGCACCACAGAAGAGGAGTCCGTGATTCATGTACGGAAAGCAAACGGAACGCGCCATCGGGGCCATGAGCCGACTCGCCGAGGTCTGGGACGGAGGCAAGACGAGGCTGTCCGCGTTCGAGATCGCCGACCAACGCGGGCTGCCGAGGCCGATGGTGGCGAAGATCCTGACGACGCTCTCGCAGGCCAACCTGGTGAACGGGTCGCCCGGCCCCGGGGGCGGCTATGCGCTGGCACGAGCGCCCGCCGAGATCAACCTTCGAGAGGTGTACGACCTGTTCGAGCGCGAGGACCGGTCGAACCTGTGCCCGTTCGGCGGCGGGGTGTGCGGCGTCGGGGAGCCCTGCGCGCTGCACGACAAGCTGGTCGGCATGCAACGGGACATCCGAAGGTTCCTCGTCGACACCACGTTCGAGATGTTCCGGGCCGCGAGCCAGGACCGTGGCCTGAAGCCGACGCCACCGGACGCGACTCCGCCCGGCCCGCGCGAGAGTTATCGTGCGGTCGAGCGACGGAAACGTTGAACGAGGGGCCGGGGCCGCGTTAGGCTTCCAACCCCGGCCGATGCCCATCGGACGGGTGACGGTCCGGGGGGACCCCCCTCGTGGCCACCTCCAAGACCATTGCCATCGTCGCCACGACGCTTGCGAGCGTGTTCGCGAGGTTCGCGTCGCTGGCGTCCCAGGCGATCGTGGGGTGGTACCTGACGGAGGAGCAGGTCGGGACGTACGCGTTCGCGCTGGGGGTGATGGGGATCACCAGCCTCTTCCGGGGCGGGGGCATGGCGCTGTACCTGCCGTCGGTGAAGGCCGACGAGATCGACGGGAAGGTGCCGCAGTTCCTTGCGTGGAGCACGATGTTCCTCTGGGGAAGCGCGTTCGCCACGATTGCGGTCGCCGTCGCGGCACCGACGCTGGAGAACCGATTCGAGAACTTCGGGCTCCAGGGCCTGCAGGCCACCCTGCTCCTGCTGGCAACGAGGCAGCTGCTCTCGCCGCTGGCGATCATCGCGCGCATCCGGGTATCGGTCGACAGGCGCTTCACGGCGCTCGCGCGCATCGACGCGGTGAACGCCATCCTGAGGGTTGCGATGACCTGGATCGCAGCAAGGGAAGGTGGCGGCGTGCTCGCGCTGGCAATTCCCTACGCGGCACAGATGCTGGTCGATCTCATCGCGATCGGCTCCATCGGCGGCCTGAAGCGGACCGACTTCCGCTTCCGCGGTGTCTCCCTCCGGCAGGTCGGGGCACTGCTCCTTTGGCCGCTCATCGCGGGCGCGATGATGTCGATCCGGAGCGAAGTCGTCTACCTCATCCTCGGCATCACCATTCCCGCGGCGGCGCTCGGCGTCTTCTACTTCGCGTTCCAGCTCGCCAACCAGCCGACGATGCTGCTCGCGAGCGCGCTCCAGAACGTGCTGGCGCCGTACCAGGCCGAGGACCGGGGCAACCGCGAGGCCGAGCGCCTCGGCATGGAGCGCGTGTTCTCGGGGTCGATGCTCTTCGTCCCCGTCACCACCATCGCGACGGCGTCGCTGTTCCCGTCGCTCGAGGCGCTGATCTGGGGCGGCCGCTGGGCGAGTGCGCAGGGGTGCCTGATGTACCTGTGCATCGGCGCCACGTACTCCACCGTCAGCGCCCTGATGACCGGGCCGCTGATCGGGCTGCGACGCCACAAGGCGCTCACCATGTTCGAGGCCACGAAGATCGTGGGCACGGTGGGCGGGGCCATCGTGGGCGCGGCCCTCATATCCGCAGGCGACGACGGTCCGTTCGGCACGGCGTCCGACGCCACCATCGTCGGTGCGTGCGTCGGCATCGCGATGGGCGCGGTCGCGGTCGCGCAGCTCGCGTGGGTCATGCGCCGCGTCGGTTCCTCCGCGGGCGACATCGGGCGCAACCTGCTCTTCGGGCCGATGCTGGCGCTGCTCACCGCGCTCGCGTCGCAGTCGATCGGGCACAGCATCCGCGAGTCGTTCGGCCTCCCGACGGGGCGCTTCGGCGCGGCGGTGGAGCTCGCGAGCGTCGGGTTCGTCTACTGCGGTCTCATCATGCTGGCGATCAGGTTCACGGCCGAGGCCACGCTGCGCGAGACGGTCGAGGTCCTGCCCGCGCCCGCGGCGCGCGTGATCCGCCGGTTCCTCGGCCTGCGCTGACCCGGCGGTCAGCGCGACGGCGGCTTCGGCCGCGCGGCCGGGGCATACACGGCCAGGTCCTCCTCGATCGCCGAGCGCACGTCCTTCGAGTCGGCGCACGCCAGCGCGCGGCGCGCGGTCCCGGCGGCGCGTTCGCGGTCGCCCGAGAGGTACTGCACGCGCGCGAGGATCGCGCCCACCATGGCGTCCTTGCCGCCGAGCGCGCGGTCCGAGCTCTCCGCCGCGCGCAGCGCGAACGCGAGCGCCTTCGCGTTCCCGGGGATCGTGTTCGCGACGTTCCACGCCAGCCCCGCCGCCTGCTTCGCGTTCGCGGGGTTGCGGACGATGCCGTCGCCGACCTTCAGCGCCTCGTCCAGCCGTCCCGCCGAGAGCAGCAGCGCGAACCGCCGCCCCGAGCACTGCGCGGCCTGCGCGGGCAGCGCGCTCTCGCACGCGACGTCCAGCGCGGCGAGCGCCTCGTCGTGCCGGCCGCCCCGCGCCATCGCGTCGACGCGGTCCATCTCGGCATCCCACAGGCGGCGCTGCTCGTCGGCCCGGCGCGCGGCGCCGAGGTCCCACCGCCCGGCCACCACCTCTGCGAGCACGACGGCCACGTCGCCCGGCGCGCCCTGCCACTGAACGACGCCGTCCTTGACGATGAACGACGTGGGCAGCGCCGGGAGCGCGTCGCGACCGAACACGGTCTGCACGGCATGGCGCACCGGGTCCGCGCCGAGCACGAACGCCGCGCCGCCGTCCCACCCCTCGGCCGCGGCGAAGTCTCGCACGAGCGACACGGGCTCGTCGCAGATCGCCACCACCGTCGCCTTGCCGCGCTGGGCGCGCGCCACGCCGTCGAGCGCGCGGAGCGAGCCGCGGCCCTTCGCGTCGGCCGTGCGCACGAACGCCAGCACCGTGACGGCGCCCGGCTCGCGGAACGACGGCATGCGCCCGACGACGGCCGTGGCCATGATGGGAAGCGGAAGGCGGTCGCCGAGGCCAGGGCCGCCGGCGAACGCGGCCGACGCCGCCATCACGGCAAGGAGCGACGCGACGAACCGGTGCACGGGGCGCTTCATCCGCCCGAGTCTACGGCCAGATGCCGCGCACCTCGTAGACGCGGCCGATCTGCTCGAGGGCGGCGCACATCGCCGCGGTGCGCAGGTCGCACTCGTACCGGTGCCGCGCGAGCTTCACGCGCCGCGCGGCCGCGACCATGGTCTCGGCGAGCGCCTCGTGCACGTGGCCCGAGGTCCACGCGGTGCCGGAGCGGTTCTGCAGCCATTCGAAGTAGCTGACCGTGACGCCGCCGCCGTTGCACAGGATGCTCGGGAGCACCTCGATGCCGCGCTGCAGGAACACGCCGTCGGCGTCCGGCGTGAGCGGCGCGCTGCCGATCTCGGCGACCGCGCGCGCACCGACGCGCGCCGCGACGTCCGCGTCCACCATCTGCTCGAGGGCGGCGGGCACCAGGAGGTCGGCGTCGCAGCGCCAGAACTCGTCCGGCGTCGCGTGATCGGCGCGCGGGAAGCCCTCGACCGAGTCGTTGGCGTCGAGGTGCGCGGACAGCAGCGCGGGGTCGATGCCGCGGGGCGAGAGCACGGCGCCGCTTCGGTCGAGCACCCCGACCATCCGGGCGCCCGAGCGGCACAGCGCGGACGCCGTCGAGCGGCCGACCTTGCCGAAGCCCGCGACCGTGAAGGTCAGGCCCTCGAGCTCCATGCCCATGTCGGGCAGCATCTCGCGGAGGACCTCGACCAGCCCGATGCCGCCGGCCTGCCCGCGCCCCGAGACGCCGCCCGCCTCGGGGGGCTTCCCCGTCGCGACGCGGTGCGCGTCGAAGCGGCGCTCCGGGGCGCCCGCCTGCGCGTAGGTGTCCGCGAACCACGCCATCACCTGCGGGTCGGTGCCGACGCCGGGTCCGACGACGTCGCGGTCGGGGCCGACGTGCTCGGAGATCGCCCACGCGAAGCGGCGCGTGACGCGCTCGAGCTCGTCGCGCGTGAGCTCGCGCGCGCTGCAGGCCACGCCCCCGTACGCGCCGCCGAACGGCAGGCGCAGCAGGCTGCACTTGAGCGTCATGAGCGTCGCGAGCGCGCGCATCGAGTCGAGGTCGACGCCCGGGTGGAAGCGCAGGCCGCCCTTGTACGGCCCGAGCGCCGCGTTGTGCTGCACGCGCCACCCGCGGAAGAGCCGGTGGTGCCCGTCGTCCATCAGCACGGGGAAGTTCACCGCCACCTCGACGTTCGGCTGCGCCAGCACCAGCTGCTGCCGGTGGCGCAGGCCGACGATCTCCGCGGCGCCCAGCACCTGCCCCAACGTCTGGTGGAAGACGTTCGTGGCGCTGCGGTCGATGCCGAGGTCCTCGAACACCACGCGCTGGTTGGCGACGGTGCCTGGGACCCGGTCGGAACGGCGTCGGGATCGGTCGGTCACGGGAACTCCAGGTGCAACGAAGGACGGCGCCGGGCGGTCAGCGGACGAACGTGACCCGTCCCCAGTGCTGCGGCAGGTGCATGTCGACGGCCCACTGCGGGGTCCACGTCCAGTTGTCCTCGGGCATGCCGGGCACCTTCGCGTACGGGGCACGGCCCCCGTCGACGGGTGACTGCTCGTGGTTGTGGCGCCACTGGACGCGCGAGAAATTGATGCGCCACGCGTCGCCCGGGCGCGGCGGCGCGCCCGCCCTGCGGCGGTCGCCGAGGTCGCGCTGGCCCTCGGGCAACGCGTCGATGCGAGCGTCGCGCGGCGGGACGAACGCCGACCACGGGACGGTCCACTGGATCGTCCACCCGCCGTCGACGTCGCGGGCGTCGTCCGCGGTGCCGTCGACGGCAACCTCGGTCACGATCCCCTGCGCGTCCCACTCGTGGATGGCGGGGCCGCCGTTGCGGTAGGAACGGTGCAGGAACAGGTCGAACACGGTGCCGCGGGCGTTCGCCTCGAGCTCGTAGTACTCGTGGCCGTCGCCATCGGGGTCGACGAAGGCCTCGAAGTCGTTGTCGTGGAAGACGACGGCGTCGCGCTTCGTCAGCGTGGACCACACGTGCGGGTCGTCGAGCCTCGCCGCGAGGTAGAGGTTCGCGTCGTCCCAGAGGACCTTCGCGCGCGTCCGGTACCGGGGCGCCGGACGGCGCGCGCCCTCGATGTCGGCGAAGTCCGCGGTCCACGGCGCCGCGGCCCACGCACCGTGGTCCAGCCCGCGGCCGATGGTCGGGCGCTCCGCGGTGAAGGGCGCGCGGTACTCGAGCGGGGGCGCGAGCGGCGCGGACTGCGGCGCAGGCTTCCACGAGGCGCAGCCCGCGGCGAACGCCGAGGCCACGGCCAGCGCGGGGAAGCCTGCGCCCGCGCGGGTCACTTCCGCTTCCCGCCCTTCTTCGCGCCCTTCGCGGGCTTGCCGGCCTTCTTCGGGGACTTCGCCTTGGGGCCCTTGCCGCCCTTCGGCGAGGTTCCCAGCTCGACCGCCGCCTTCGCGGCCGCCAGGCGCGCCACGGGGACGCGGAACGGCGAGCAGCTGACGTAGGCGAGCGAGACCCTCTCGAAGAACTTGATGCTCGCCGGGTCGCCGCCGTGCTCGCCGCAGATGCCGAGCTTGATGTCGGGCCGCGTGGCGCGCCCGCGCTGGCACGCCATGTCGACCAGCGCGCCCACGCCGCCCACGTCGATGGACGCGAACGGGTTGTCCTTCACGACCTCCATCTCCTGGTACCGGGGGAGGAAGCTGCCCGAGTCGTCGCGGCTCATGCCGAGCGCCGTCTGGGTGAGGTCGTTGGTGCCGAAGCTGAAGAACTGGGCGGTCTCGGCGATCTGGTCCGCCGCGATGGCCGCGCGCGGGAGCTCGATCATGGTGCCGACCTGGTACTCGAACCTCCGGCCGGTGGCCTCCATCACCTCGCGGGCCACGCGGTGGATCACCTCCGCCTGGATGTCGAGCTCGCGCTTGAACCCGATGAGGGGCACCATCACCTCGGGCTTCACCTTGATGCCCGACTTCTCGACGGCCGCGGCCGCCTCGAAGATGGCGCGGGCCTGCATCTCGGTGATCTCCGGGAACACGACGCCGAGGCGGCAGCCGCGGAACCCGAGCATCGGGTTGAACTCGTGCAGCTCGCTCACGCGGCGCTCGATGGCGTCCGCGGGGATGCGCAGCTTGTGGGCGAGGTCCGCCTGCTGCTCCTTCGTGTGGGGCAGGAACTCGTGGAGCGGCGGGTCGAGCAGGCGGATGCACGCCGGCCGGCCCTCCAGGGCGCGGAAGATGCCCTCGAAGTCCGAGCGCTGGTAGGGCAGCAGCTTGGCGAGCGCGCGCTTGCGGCCGTCGGTGTCGCGCGCCAGGATCATCTCGCGCATCGCGTCGATGCGGTCGCCCTCGAAGAACATGTGCTCG
>CAYSFS010000122.1:0-7298 GCA_964430235.1 uncultured Chitinophaga sp.
TCCCCAACCTTCCCCCCTCCCCCGCGCCCCCGGCCATCGGCCGGGTCCGCGGTGCGTTTCGGGTGCGTATCGTGAGCCCATGATCCGCGCCGCCGCGACCTTGCTTGCCGCGCTCGCAAGCCAGCCGAGCGCCGCCCCGCCCTCGAAGGCGCCCGCAGCCACGCCGACGCCGGCCGCCCCGCCGCCCACGTCGCCGGTCCAGGCACCCCCGGCCTCGACCGCGCCGGCGACGGCTCCTTCGAGCGCTCCCTCGGTTCCGTACTTCTCGACGCTCTCCGGACGCCCGCCGGAGTTCCCCGCCAAGCGCACCGAGCCGCGCATCTGGGAGGCCCGCTTCGAGGCCAGCATCTGGGCACCGCGCGACCGCAACAACCCGCAGGAGCCGATCCAGGCGAAGGACCTGACGATCTGGATGCCGTTCGTCCTCCAGTCGACCTGGAGCCAGGTCGACGTGCAATCGCTGCGCCCCGAGGTGTGGGTGCACGACCGGCGCCAGGCGCTCGGGCCCGATTCCACGAAGATGCGGCAAGGACTGTCGCAGGGCATGTCGGCGCTCGGGTTCCCGTTCCCGAACCTGAGCACGCAGAGCCTGAAGTGGGCCGTCACGTTCCGCGCCCAGTGCTGGAACGCGGTGGTCGACGAGGCCGCGGCCGCGCGCATCACGTGGCCCACGGAGTGGCCGGCCGAGGCGCAGGAGTCGCTCGGCGCCGCGCCGGGCTTCGAGGTCGGCCACCCGGACTTCAAGGCCTTCGTCGACCGCGTGTCGGGCGGGAGGCTGCGCTCCGTGACGCCGTGGATCGCGGCGAAGGAACTGGTGCGCGCCACCGTGAACGCCTACCGCGCCTACGACGACGACGGCATCCGCATCGAGAACGGCTTCCCCCGGGGCATCGTCTTCAACGGCGCGCACGCGACGCTCGCCGCCGGCAGCGGCACGAGCCACGACTGCGTGGCCGCGTGCGTCACGGTGCTGCGGACCGCGGGCATCCCCGCGCGCGCCGTGCTCGGCATGACCGAGGTCGACAGCAGCTCGAGCGGCACCTCGCGCACCCGGCTGGTGAGCTGGGCCGAGTTCTGGCTGCCGCAGGCGGGGTGGATCCCGTTCAGCCCGGACCTCCTGCGCTCGCAGGCCCGTGGGGGGCTCAACGTCGAGCGGCCGTGGAAGTACTTCGGGTCATGGGACGGCCTGAACCAGTGCATCCCGCTGTGCTACGGGTGGCAGCTCCCGCTGGCGGGGCACGTCGCGATGCCCTTCCCGGCCGGGTTCGTGTGGAACTCGTCCATGACGCCCGAGCAGTACACGCGCATCAACGACCGCATCGCGCTCCAGATCCTGGGGCGCGGGCGGGCGAGGGAGTGAATCCGGCGGAGCACGCCGCGCGCGGCTACTTCGGGACCTTCACGTAGGACAGGATCCGGGCGCGCTCGCCGGGGCGGTCGACCGACGAGCGGTCGATGGTCATCATGTACCGCGAGTCGTCGATGATGTTCTCGGGATCCATGCCGTTCCACTGGCCCGTGAGCGGGTCCTGGCGGATGGTGCGCACGCGCACCCACACGGTGAAGACGTCGCTGCGGGTGGTGACGATGTTCGAGATGCCCTTGAGGAGCGAGTTCTGCTCGATCGCGTCGCCCGCGGTCTGGTCGTAGCGGTAGATGGCGTCCTCGAGGACGCCCGGCGTGGCCGGGTCATCGGTCTCGACGATGGGCGCGGCATCCGTGCCGGTGGCCGGGTCGTCGCGCGCGATCGTGAGGAGGTGCTTGTCGAGCGACGTGCGGCCGGAGAGCGGGAACGCCTGCGCCACCCCGGGCGCGAGGTTGAGGGGGATGCCGTCGAAGCGGAACGGGAGCGCGCCGCCCACGGCCGGCGTGGCCGGCCCGGCGACGGGCGCGTAGATGCCGGCGCCGTTGGAGGCGAACGTCCAGTTCGTGCGGAACGGGTCGAGCCCCGCCGCGCGGGTCGACCAGCCGACCGCACGGTTCCAGCTCGCGCCGACCGCGAGCGCCGGGTCCGCCGCGTCGTTCACGCCGTTGCGGTTGACGTCCGACGCCAGGTTCAGCGCCACCTGCTGGACGTCGGGGATGGCGTCCGCGTCGGCGCTGTCGCCGGTCGCGGAGGGAACGAACTCCGCGCCCTTGGTGAGGAGGGCCAACTCACCCAGGCTGTCGAAGCCGCGACCGGCACGCATCGCGGGCCCCCACTCGCGGTGGTTCTGGTCGCGTGCGAGATCGAGGCCGCGGCTGAAGTAACTCGGCATGTCCGGGAAGCGCTGGCCGCTGAGGTCCGGCTGCACGTTGCCCTTGTTCCGCCACAGGTCGATCGCCTCGGCCACGCGCACGCGCGGCGCGGGCACCCCGTAGTCGAAGGCGATGGAGTTGGCCTGCTCGGGGTTGCCGGTGGAATTCGGGAAGTCGAACGGCGACGCCTGGTGGAGCGGCTGGATGGCGCCCGGTCCGGCCGGCGTGGCCAGCGGCTCACGGATGGTGCGCCGCTCCCAAAGCTCGGTGGACGGGTCGAGCAGGTCGGCCGGGTCGGACTCCGACGTCTTCGCCAGCGGGAAGTCGTCGTCGTACACCAGGCGCGTCATGTGCGGCATGGCGCGCAGCACCTCGACGGGGGCGGTGTTGACGTTGATGAGGCCGGGGGTCAGCTTGCCCTCGAAGTTGCGGGCCAGCCGGAACCGGCGGTCCTCGGCGGCCGCGCGCTCGGCGAAGTCGATGACCGAGCCGTTCGCGGCGATCTCGTCCGGGGTCCAGGTCGGGTTGTCGAACGGCTTCGCGCCGCGGTCGTCGATGACGAACGCGTCGAGCAGCGCGGCCCCGCCCGGCAGGCGCGAGTTGAAGCCGATGCCGTCCTGGAACGCCACGTTCGCGAGCGCCGGGTCGGTGATGACCTGCGGCATCGTCTGCGTGCCGCGCAGGAAGATGTCGGGGCGGTTCGCGGGCGGTACGGTGGTGTCGAACTGCATCGGGTCGATCGAGAGGCGGTTGTAGAACGCCTGGTTCGACCCGTAGGAAGGCAGCACCTGCCCCGAGATCGGGAACGGCAGCGCGAACTTCGGGAAGAAGAGCCTCGACTGGCCCACCGTGGGCGCGTCGCCCACCCGTTGCGCGAGGATCTCGGGCAACGTCGCCCACGTGAGCGTCGGCTGCCCGGGGAGCGGGCGCTCGACGAGCGGGCCCCAGAGCGGGACGTCGAGGATCTCGGCCACCTGGTCGAAGTCCGCGTCCTTCTGGCGCATGCGCAGCGGGGCGAGGAAGTTCGTGCGGTCGGTGCCCTGCGTGAACGCCTGCGCGGAGCACCCCTTCTCGCCGAAGCTGACGCGCGCGGTGCCGCCGAGGCCGCCTGGCACGAGGCGCCACGCCGGATACGCGTAGGTGCGCGTGCCGCCGTCCTCCACGATGCGCGTGGGGAAGAACGTGGGCTTGCCGCGCGCACTCACGCCCCACACGTTCGTGTAGTTCACGTTGGTCGGCCACCGCGCCGGCGGGAACCCGCCGACGCCCGGGGCGCGGTCCGGCGGCGAAGCGAAGCCGATCACCTCGCCGCGGGGCAGGGAGTTGCCCGCGGCGACCACGCCGCCGACCACCGCGTAGCCGGGCGTGCCGGCGGAGGTGGACTGCCGGGTGGGCGAGGAAGTCCCGGTCGAGCGCGCGAACACGTAGCGCGGCGTCCGCTCGTCGAGCGTGATGATCCCCTTGCCCGGCGTGCCGTCGGGCAAGCCGTTCTGCGTGTCGAAGAGCCACTGCCGCGCCGAACGCGCCCAGGCAACCCACATGTCGCCCTTGCCGCCGGCGAGCGTCGGTCCGCCGAGGCGGATGCCGTCGATGGAGAGGCGCCCGTTGCGGCACTCGATGCTCGGGAGCGGCGGGAACGAGCCGCCGTTGCCCTGGCGCATGATGCGCTCGACGCGGTCCACGAAGCGCTGGCCCGAGTCGCCGTTGGCATTCATCGAGACGTCGAGCTCGTTCTCCCAGCGGTCGACCACCACCGAGGCGCGGTCGCCGTTCGCCGCGCTGGGCGAGGAGAAACGACGGAGCTCGATGAACGAGCGCTGCGGCGGGGTCCCGGTGCCGCCGACCGTCGTGGACGGCCGCCAGCGGTCCACGTCGCCGGACGAATCCAGGCCCGCGTAGGTGGCCGTTCGGGTCGCGTCGAAGAGCAGCGTGCCGCGGCGCGCGAACCGGGGGCGGAACGCGCCCCACGCGGGCTCGAAGAGCGCGTTGGCGTCGGGCTGGAACTGGCCGTTGGGCGAGCCCGCGGGCGCGGTCCCGCCGGGCACGCTGTCGTCGGCCATGTTCGACTCGGCCGCCGAGAGCACGCCGTCGTTGTTCGTGTCGATCGGGGCGCCGATGTCGAGGAAGTCGAGCCATGCGTCCCGCGGGAACGGCTCGCCGTTCGGGAACGTGTTCGGCACGGCGAAGACGATGGCGGTTCGCGGCTCCTCGGGAGTGCACGGGCCGAGCTCGACGTTGGGGCCGTAGGTGTTCCCGCTGGTCGTGGTGCCGTCGCCGAGCGCGAAGAGGAACCGCTGCGGGGCGCCGCTCGAGGGATTGATGCGCAGCTCGAAGTCCGCGAGCTTGACCGGCGCCTCGTAAGGGTTCGCCACCTGCGCCACGAACACCACCGCCGGCCAGGTGTCCTGGTCCAAGGGGTCGTAGGTGGTGAAGTACTCGCCCGCGCCGGTGTCGGTGCAGTCGGGCAACTGGGCCTCGTCGGCCTGCGCCAGGCACGCGCCGGGCAGCGGGCACCCGGCCCCGGTGGCGACCGCCGCGTCGATCTGGGCCTGGGTCACCTTCGACTTCGGGAACACGAAGGCGATGAACACCTCCATGAGGAACGGCTGCTTCTCGTTGCCGATGAAGCCGGCGTTCGCGAGCGACACGCCGTTCGGCCAGGACGTGTTGCTGTCCGGGGGCACCGGGATCGCGTCGCTCGGGTGCAGGGGCGCGTCGAGCGCGATCGCCCCGGGCTGGTTGTTGATGGGGCGCTCGCCGTCGCGGTACGAGAGCACGTTCGCCGCGTAGCTGGCCACCATCATCTTGGTCCAGCCGGTGGAGCGCGCACGCTCGATCGACGTGTCGCCGGGGCGTCCGAAGTACGAATCGTGGCTCGACCGGTCGCCCTCGGTGTAGACCAGCGCGCGGCGCATCACGCGCTGAAGGTCGCTGGCGAACCGTCGGTCGGCGAGCGCGATGTCGGACGCCGTCGCGGGCGTGCCGTCGGGGCGCGGATCGTCGTTGGGGCGGCGCAGGTCGATCTTGCGGTTGAAGCGCAGGAACTCCTGCCGCGCGACCTCGAAGTCGGCGACGTCGATGCGGCCGTTGCCGTCGGCATCGCGCACCGGCTGGCCCAGCGGGTTGTTCGCGCCCGGCGGGATGAGCGGGAAGTTGGGCGGCGTGTTGGTGTCGTAGAAGACCACGTTCGGGTGGTACGGCAGGTAGGAGTCGGGCACGCCGTCCCCGGTGACGTCGTCGAGCACGCCGTCGGGGATGCCGTCGAGCACGCCGTCGCCGTTCACGTCGCCGTCGAAGTCCGGGCCGCGCTGCAGGTAGGCCCCCTTCGTGCGCTCGACCACGTAGCGGTTGTTGAAGTTGAACGCGCTCCAGAGGCGCGGAGGGAGCATCTCGTTGCGCGCGCCCGAGATCGTGGTGAGGTGGCGCCGGTGGTCGAGCAGGAGCTCGGCGCCGCCGCGGGGGGCCAGGCCGACGGTCTCGCCGGCGGCGGTGGACGCCGTGGCGCCGAGGGTCCACGCGGCGCGTGCGCGCCAGTCCTGGACGCGGACGTCGTCCGGGTCGAGGAAGCGCGAGGTCTCCTCGCGCGAGCGGGTGGAGCGGAGGAACTGGCCGAGCCGGACCTCGCCGCTCTGCAGGGCGCTCGCGTTGTTCAGCGCGATCTCGAGCCGGCTGATGGTCTGGGGGGCATTGAGGCCGTTGCTCGCGCGCAGCTCGATCTCGTCGTCGGCGCCGAAGGGCGTGAGCGTGGCGATGCGGCTCGCGGTGATCGGGTCGATCAGCTCGCCGCCGTTGGCCATCGCCTTGAAGTACGTCAGGCGGTCGTTGGCGCGCGAGAGCGCGAAGAGGTCGCCGTAGAGCTGGGTTGACCCCGTGATCCCGAGGTCCGACGCCGTGTCGAACAGCGGCAGCAGGCGGTTCGAGGTGGCCTCGCTCGTGCCGGGCTGTCCCGTGCGTGCGGCGGTCACCAGGCCGGTCAGCTCGAGGATCGAGGGCTGGTAGGGGTCGACCGCGGCGGCCCCGGCGGCCGACGGCGACGCCCGCCACGCTCCCTCCCAGCGAGCGGGGTTCCATCCGACGTCCACTCCGCCCGTGGGAACGCCCCCCGCGGAGGAGACGGCGTACACCAGGCGCGCGGCCTGGGGAGCCGTGGAACCCGGGAGGTCCTGGCGGAACGTGAAGTTCACGCGGTACTCCGGGTCGTTCTCGCGCGCGTTCATGAAGCCGACCGCCGGGTCGCGGAAGGCGGCCGGACGCCCGTTCGTCGCATCGGTCTCGTCGTACGACTCGCGCCGGGTCACCAGCGCCACGTCCGCGGGCGTCTGGCCGATCGTGTTCGACCGATCGAACCGCGTGGCCGTGTTGACGTTGATCATCCCGCTGTTGTCGATGATGCGCACCGCCACGAGCTGCCGAGTGCTGCGGTCGCTCGAGGTGGGCGCCACGAACCACAGCGAGTCGGTCCACCCGTCGCCGTCGGCGTCGGCCAGCGTGCGTGCGATGAGGTTGCGCGGGGTGGGCTGGCCGACCGCGTAGCCCGCGGGGATGGTCCCGGCCGCCTGGTCCGCCGAGGTGAACACCTTGAACTCGTCGGCGGGCGAGCCGAACGCGCCGAGCTGCAGGAAGTTCGGCAACGCGTCGATGCGGCGACCGGGGTTCGCGGCACCGCCGACGAACCCGGTGATCATCTGCTGGTGCGGCGGCGGCGCCGCGGCGTTGAATGCCGTGACCCCCACGTTGAACCAGTCGCGCACGCGCGTGTTCCAGTCGTTCGGCTCGAGCACCAGGTGGCCACGCGCATCCTTCCCGGTGACGAGCGGCTCGCGCGGCGCGACGAAGGGAAGCCACTGCTCGTACGGCACGCCGAGCGCCAGCTCACCCAGCGCCGTTCCCATGGCGCCGTCCTTGATCCCCGGAACCCCGCCCGGCAGGCCCTCGAGGCTCGAGATGTCCCAGCACACGCGGAAGCCGTTCTCGGCAGAGGCGATCCAGCTCAGGTGGGGCCAGTGGCTGAACCCGAGTCCCTCGGGCGACAGGATGGCGGGCTGGGTGGGCCGACCGAG
>CAYSFS010000123.1:0-7260 GCA_964430235.1 uncultured Chitinophaga sp.
TCGACGAGGTGCGGCATGTCCTCGACGGATAGGGCTTCATCGCTCGTCGCGGTGACCTGCACTCGGTTCGTGCGCTCCGCGGCGATGTCGATGCCATCGAGCGACTCGACGTCGAGGACAACGCCCGGGAGCGATCTCGACGGATGGCCCTTCGCGAAGTACGTGGTCCAGTCCATGCGCGTGACGGTAGTGTTCGAGCTCGTCGATTTCATCGCAGCCGACATGAGAAATCGATGAATCCTCGCGACAGCGCTTCCCCATGGCCTTGCGGCTCGTCAATTTGCGAAGTCTTCCTTCGTCAGAACGCCGTCCTTGCTGCGGTCGAGCTGGTCGAATCGTTGGTGCAGCGCCGGCGGGACCTCCTCGCGCTCGATCTTGCCATCGTTGTTCCGATCGAACTGCGTGAGCAGCGTGTCGAATGACGGCATGCGCCCGCCCGCCTGGCCTCCTTGGCCACCCGCCCCGGTTGCCCCGCCGCGACGCCGCATCCCGCCCGCGGGCAGGCGTTCTGGCTTCTTCGGATCCTCGTCCACGAGGTAGTACTCGACGTACCCGAGCATCATCTCGTCGTAGGTCTGCGGGCCCCAGCGGACGGTCTTGGTCGGGTCGGGGTTCGCCGGGTTGTCGGCGCTGTTGTCGTACCACGCGGTCCCGTGGAGGGTCGAGCCGCGCGGGGCGTCGAGGGGTTCGCGGAGGTCGTAGCGCAACTGCCAGTTGAAGTCGTACGCCGGGATGTCGAGCACGGTGCGGCGACCGGATCCGTCCGTCGGCTCGAACTCGTATCGGTATGCCTTCCCGCGTACGTGCATGTGGGGCATGAAGGCGAGGATCTTGGCGTCGGCGGGGAGTCGAATGCTGGCGGACTCCTTGTGGTTGCTCGCCGCTGGGGGAATCTCGAGCCGGAGGTCGGCCACGGCCGCGGTGCGCACGAGGTGCTTCGGCGCCTCGTCGGTGAACACGACGCCAAGGCGAAGCTGGTCCTGGGTTGCCTTGCCGTTCGGCGTGTAGTGGATCTGAAACAACAGCGAAGACCGTGCGGTCAGCCGTTTCGCGAATCCGGCAGGGAACACCATCGAGTCGTTGCCTGGAACGTACGCGGCCCAGTAGCCGCCGGATTCGTCGGCCCCGAGACGTCGTCGTGTCTCGGGGTCCTTCGCCGCCTCCTCGTCGAGCGCGAACACCAGCACATGGTGGACAACCGATGGATCGGTCGGCACGATCTGCACGGCCTTCACCCATCGATCCGTGGCGAGGTTCGTCGGCACGACGACGTTCTGATAGGCCATGAAGCCGTCAGCCTTGATCCTGATCGGCTCGGGCAACTGGTAGATCGCGTCAGGCTTGCCGATTCGCCACTCGCTGTCCGCGAAGGTGCGCGGCACCGGCAGCTCGGCACTATCGCCCTCGGGCTTGCCCGCGTCGATCCACGCGACGATCGCCTGCTTCTCGGCATCGCTCAGCGAGCGGTCGTTGGCCCAGGGGCTCTCCGAGTCCGCGCCTCCCTTGCCGTGCATGGGCGCCGCGAACCATGGCGGCATGGTGCCTTCTTGCGTCACCGCACGGATCATGCCGGCCCGCCTTGACACCGCCTCGAAGGAGTCGAGCGCGAACGGCCCGACGCCGCCCGCGCGATGGCACTCGACGCAGTTGTTCTGCACGATGCGCGAGATGTCGCGCGCGTACGTGATGGACTCCGCGCTCTCGGGAGTTCCTCGCGGGCCCGCGGACTCGATCGCGCATCCCGGGGACGATGTCGCCGCAACGGCGGGCGTTCGGCCCTCGAGCGCGGCATCGAGCGCGACCTGGAGGAATCGGGCTCGTGGCTTGTCGAGGGCGAAGTTGGTCCCGTACTGGTCGCTCACCGCGCCGCGGTAGACCAGCGTGTTGGCGGCATCGACGACGAAGACCTCGGTGGTCGTCCTGGCCCCGAGCGCCGCGACGATGGACCGGTCCATGTCACTGAGGTAGAGGCCCTTGAAGCCCTGGTCCCTCACCTGCCCGCGCATCTCGTCGGCGGAGTCCCCGCCGCTGACGTTGACGTACACGAACTTCACTCCCTTGCCCGCGTACTCGCTTTCGATGCGGGCAAGCGAAGGCGCGAACTTCCTGCAGAGCGGGCAGGTGACGCTCGTCAGCGCGATGACGGTCAACCGATCGCCGCGGCCCGTTCGCCACGAAGACCGCTTGCCGGAGGGATCCTCGCCGCTCGCGTCGGCGATGAAGCGGCCGATGCCGAGGTTCCGCGCATCCCGGGGCGACGGCGCAGCGAGCGGACTGGAGGGGTCGTGGCCGTCCTGACTCCACGTGAAGTGGGCGCCAATGCCGCCGAAACTCACGGCCGCGACGGTCACTGCGTGGATCACGAGGCAATGGGTCGGCATGGGGGCGGGGTCCTATCGCCCGAACGCCGCATCGCCGCGGATGTTGCTCGGGAAACCGTGCTCCCCCCCGAAACATGGGCCCGCGCGCCGTGAAGCGCGCGCCGAACCGTCACGGCGCCCGCCATGCCCCCGCCCATCCCATCAGTTGCACGGGCCCCACGATGCCAGCATCTGTCCGAGGTCGGCTCCGTCCACCTGGCCGTCACGCGTCAGGTCCCCGGTGCCGGGCCGCCCCCACTGGGCGAGCATGGCTCCGAGGTCCACACCGTCCACCTGTCCGCTGTCGTCGAGGTCCGCGGGGCAGGGAGTCGTCGGCTTCGGGGCGAAGAAGGTCGCTCCGCCGTTGTAGATCCGATTCTCCGCGGTGCGCGGGGGCGTCGGGAGGCCCGGCAGGAAGGCACCCGAAGCCACGTCGAACACGGCGATCGGGACGTTGCCGTAGGCCGAGTTCAGCGCGTGGGTGAGGAACAGCTTGCCGGCACCTGCGGCGAGGCCGATGAAGCCGACGCCCGTCACTCCGTTGTAGGCCGACGCCGGAACGGTGGCGATCGTCACCGAGGCCAGCGACTGGGGGTCGACACGGATGATCGACTGAACCCCTGCGACGAATCCTGTCACCCCGTACAGGAATCCGTCCGCATCGTTGACGTCCATGCCTCCCATCAGCGGGAGCTGCGACGACGGGATGCGCAGCGTGGTGACCCCCGTGGCGACGTCGATCGCGAAGAGTCCCTGTTCGTTGACGTTCCCCCAGAACATGGACGCCGACGCGTACAGCAGGCCGTCCCGGTAGCCGAGCGAGGTGACCTGCGAGTTGGAGGCCGCGAGCACCCCCGCGGCATTGCGGAGCGTGACCGGGGATCCGACCTCCGCGAGCGCTCCCGAGGAATCCACCGCCCATGCCCGGAACCTCGTATTGCTCGCCGTGTAGACCATGCCATTCGCGTTGTCCGCCGCCACTCCTCGCTCGGCAAACGGCGAGGCCAAGCTCGCCGACGCCCCGGCAAGTCCCGTCAGCCACGAATTGCGGAAGTTCGGAATCGGGTTGCCGTCGTCAACCGGGGGGGCGGTCCATCCGTGCAAGATCCCAACCTGCGCAGCGGCGCACGAGGCGATGAACGCAGCCGCGGAGGTGGCGAGGGCGAAGTGACGGAGGGAGAAGATCATGGCGTCAGGTTCGCCCACGCTGGATTCCCGGATGCGCCTTGGCCTCTCCACCCGTCAGAAAGCCATCGGGCGCCCGCCGCTTGCCGCCGCGGGAGGCGGGCTTTGGAGTCCGCGGGAACCTCGCAACCTGATCCCCGTGATCCGCTTGAGCATGTCAACGAGTCCAATAAATGATTGCGCACGGTCGTGTTATCGCTCACGAATCCCGCTCCGATCCACGACCAACTCGTCTCCGTGCTGGCCTGCGCGACCGGTCCGATCGTGCGCCCGCTTCATCGCATCGGCCCCGAAGGATGCCGAGATCCCGGTCGGGGTGCCGTCGAAGTCCATCGGCTTCAAACCCCAGGCCCGCTACCCGCGCCCCTCGTCCGCCGTGAGCGCCTTCAGGTACGCCTGATATGCGTAGACGCGGTCGCGCTGCCTGCCGCTGGTCTCGTGCAGGACGCCGATTCCTTCGAGCACCTCGACCGCCTTGCGCGCGGTCGGTGCCGTGGAGCCCAGCAGCGCCGCGGCCCTCGGTACCGTCACGATGGGGTTCGACGGCAGCAGGTCCAGCAGGTGGATCGCCGCCACGGTGGCTCTCGTGTGCGACATGAGCCGGCCGCGGTCCTTGGCCGTGAGCGCGAAGATGCGCTGGGCGACGGCGACGCCGTCCTCGGCGACCTCATCGACACACGCCAGGTAGAACTGCGTCCAGCCCTCCCAGTCGCCGTCGGTGCGCACGGCCGAGAGCCGGTCGTAGTACTCGCGCTGGTGGCGCTTGAACGAGTGGCTCAGGTACAGGATCGGCGACCGCATCACGCCCCAGTGCTCGAGGAGCAGCGTGATGAGCAGGCGCCCGATCCGGCCGTTGCCGTCCAGGAACGGGTGGATCGTCTCGAACTGCACGTGCGCCAGCCCGGCCTTGACGAGCGGCGGCAGCGGGTCGCGCCCGTGGATCCATCGGTCGAGGTCGGCGAGCAGCCCCGGCACTGCATCGGCCGGAGGGGGCACGAAGCGCGCGTTTCCGGGCCGCGTGCCGCCGACCCAGTTCTGGCTCGTTCGGATCGTGCCAGGCTTCTTGTCGCCGCCGCGACGGGTGCCGGCATCCCGCATGAGGCGCCGGTGCGCCTCGCGGAGCAGGCGCGCGCTCGGCGGGAGCCCCTTCGGCTTCGCAAGCTCGCGGCGGGCGTAGGTCAGCGCCTCGACGTAGTTGCAGACCTCCGCCACGTCGTCCTCATGCGTGGTGCGGTCGGTCGCCTCGAACTCCAGCACGTCGCGCAGGGTGGCCTCGGTGCCCTCGATCTGCGAGGTCAGCACCGCCTCCTTCCGGACGAAGCCGTAGAGGAACCACTCGGTGCTGGGCACCAGGCTCGCGGCAATTTCCAGGCGACCGACGGCCGCCATCGCGCGCGCACATGCGGCGTCGATGGGCCCCTCGACGCGGAGCGGCGGTCCGGCAGGGGGCAGGGCGGCCGGGACGAACGCGCGCACGGTCTCGCCGGCGACGGTGGAGTTCCGGTAGTTGCCGGTGGAGCGCGGCATCGGAAGCGTTCCTTTCTCATCCCATCATACTAGGAAACGATCGCTTTCTAGTAGACGGCGAAAGGAAAGGGTCCATTCCTCGGTCCTGCCGGGGAGACGCCCGCCAACGAAAAGGCCCGCCTCGTTTCCGAGGCGGGCATTGAACTCCCCCAGCTGGACTTGAACCAGCAACCTGGCGGTTAACAGCCGCCCGCTCTACCGATTGAGCTATAGGGGAATGCTCAATTGCGAGTCAGGAAGGATAGCCATTCCGTCCTCGCCGTCAATCGGTCGGCATGCCGGGCGCGCGGCTTGAGGAATTCAGGCCTCCGCATGCGCGATTCAGCATCGGCGCCGCTATCGGACACGACGCGCCGCCCGGGCCGCGCGCTCACGCCGGCAGGCATCATTCCCCGCGCCGGGCCCCGGATTCCCGCGATCCGCCGCCATCCGTGCGCAAGCCCCGCGACATCCGGCGCCGCGCCGCCCATGATCGAGCCAGGAGGACCTGGCCCATGACGAACGGGATGAACGGACGGCACGCCGCGATGTTCCTCGCTGGGATCGCCGCGGACGAGACGCTCGGCCATTGGTGGCTCGGCACCTTCGGCAAGGACATGCTGCCGATGAAGGTCGGCCCCTGGAGCATCACGACCGACGTCAACGTCGGCTTCATGATCGCGTGGCCCGTCGCGCTCGCGGCGCTGGCCTGGTACGCATGGTTCCGCAAGGAGCGCGTGCCGGCGCTGTAGCCGCGGCGGGCCGGGGCGGCGCGGTCACATGCGCTTCGCGGGCGGCTCGATCCGCGCGCGCCCGCCCAGGTGCGGGCGCAGCGGCTCGGGCACGTTCACGGTGCCGTCGGCGTTCTGGTGGATCTCGAGGAGCGGGATCAGCACGCGCGGGCTCGCGATCACGGTGTTGTTGAGCGCGAACGCGTGCCTCACCGCGCCGTCGGCGTCCTTGTAGCGCAGGTTGAGCCGCCGGCACTGGAAGTCGCCGAGCCGGCTCGCGCTGTGCGTCTCGCCGTACTCGCCCCTCGGCGCGCCGTCCGCGCCCGCGTCGCCGCGGCCGGGCATCCAGCACTCGACGTCGATCATGTCCTCGTTCTTCATGCCGAGGTCGCCCGTGCAGCACTGGAGCAGCCGGTAGGGCAGCCCGAGCGCCTGCAGGATCTCCTCGACGTAGCCGATCATGCGGGCGTGCCACGCGCGGCTCTCGGCGTCGTCGGCCTTGCAGACCACCACCTGCTCGACCTTGTCGAACTGGTGGATGCGGTAGAGCCCCGCGGTGTCCTTGCCGGCCGCGCCCGCCTCGCGGCGGAAGCAGGTGCTCACGGTCGTGTAGGTGAGGGGCAGGGCGCTCTCGGGGAGGATCTCGTCGGCGTGGATCCCCATCAGGCCCACCTCGCCGGTGCCGGTCAGGTACATGTCGTGCCCGCTGCCGCGCCTGGACTCCTCGATGTGGTATGCCTGTTCCTTGCCGAAGGGGAAGAAGCCCGTGCCGAGCATGCACTCCTCCTTCACGATCACCGGCACGCCCACCGCGGTGAAGCCGTGCTTCTCGACCATGTGGTCGAACGCGAAGCGCAGCACCGCCTGGTGAAGCCGCATGCCCATGCCGGTCAGGATGTAGTGGCGCGTTCCGCTCATCTTGACGCCGCGCTCGAAGTCCGCGAGCCCGAGCTCCTTGACGAGCTCGAGGTGCGTGCGCGGCCTGAAGCCCTTGTTCGCCTCGAACGACCGCGACGGGTCGAAGCCGGCGGGGTGCCACGCGCGGATCTCGACGTTCCCCGAGCTGTCAGTGCCCTTCGGCACGTCGTGCGCGGGGGGCTGCGGCACGGTCATCAGCAGGTCGGTCCACTGCGGCTCGATCGCGCGCAGCTCGCCCTCGAGCACCGCCACCTCGTTCTTCAGCGCGACGGGCTTCGCCTCGAGGTCCGCCAGCTGCCCCTCGATCGCGGCCTTCGCCCCGGCGTCCGCCGACTTGAGCTGCCCCTTGAGCCTGCCGATCTGCGGCCCGATCTCCTTGCTCAGCCGGTTCTGCTCGGCGCGCTTGGCCTCCAGCCGCTGGAGGATCCCGCGCCGCGCCTCGTCGAGCGCCAGCAGCCGGTCGACGTGCGCGTCCGCGTTCTTGTCGCGGGCGCCCTGGCGGAAGCGCTCGGGGTTCTCTCGCAGCTGGCGGATGTCGATCATGGGGCGGGGATGGTACC
>CAYSFS010000124.1:0-7257 GCA_964430235.1 uncultured Chitinophaga sp.
TGATCAGGCCGTACATGCCGGCGGCGCTGATGCCGATGCCCTGCTGGCCGCGGCTCATCTTGAGCCGGTGGAACTTGGAGCCGTAGAGGAGCCGGCCGAAGATGTTCTCGACCTGCTTGCGCACGATGCCCGGTCCGTTGTCGATGACCGTGATCCGGTAGCGCGAGCTCTTGGCGGTGGCCGGGCGGTTGGGCTCGAGGTCCTCGAGGATCACCGCGATCTCGGGAAGGATGCCGGCCTCCTCGCATGCGTCGAGGGAGTTGTCGACGGCCTCCTTGACGGTGGTCAGCACCGCCTTGCGCGGGTTGTCGAAGCCGAGCAGGTGGCGGTTCTTCGCGAAGAACTCGCTGACCGAGATGTCGCGCTGGCGCGCGGCCATGCTCTCGGCGTCGGCCCGGGGTGCGGTCTTCTTCTTGCGCGGCTCAGCCATCGCAACGGCTTCCTTGGCTGTCATGGGGCCTCCTTGCCATCCACGGCCGGGGGCCGGGGGGCGGATACGGTAGCACGATCGGCCGAAACCCCCTGCGAACTGGGCATTTTGCTATGATCCGCCCCCTTCCCCACGGAGAACCACATGGAAACCAGCCTCATCATCCTCAAGCCCGACGCCGTCCAGCGCGGCCTCATGGGCCGCATCATCACCCGCTTCGAAGAGAAGGGGCTCCAGGTCGTGGGCGCCAAGCTCATGAAGATCTCGCCGGAACTCGCCGCGCAGCACTACAAGGACCACGTCTCGAAGCCCTTCTATCCCGGACTCGTGAAGTTCATGACCTCGAGCCCGGTCATGGTGCTCGCCGTCCGCGGCAACGGCGCCATCGCCGTCTGCCGGAACCTGATGGGCGCCACGTTCGGCTCGAAGGCCGCCGCCGGCACCATCCGCGGAGACTTCGGCGTGTCGAACAGCTTCAACCTCATCCACGGGTCCGACGGTCCCGAAGCCGCGGCGCGAGAACTCTCGCTCTTCTTCGGGAAGGGCGAGGTGCTTGAGTTCGCCCGCGCCGGCGATGCCTGGATCTATGACATGAGCAGCGGCACCGCGGAGTAACTGGCCAATAACCACGTCCAGCGCCCCTCCTGTTCAGGAGGGGCGCTGTTCATTTCAAGGAAACATGAATCCTGGGAGAACCGGAAGCGAACCGCCGCGTAAGGACCTACGACCGGCCCACCCGCCTTCCATTGCGAGGGTCACCCCATGCCCAACAACCTCCCGCGCACCTTGCTCTCGGCTCGTGGCCAACGCCTCGCGGGCGTGCGTCACCGTCATCGCCGGACCGACGGGGTCGATCTCCGCGCGGGTTCGCGCGTGGAGGCGCCCCGCGCCATCGCCGCGGAACCGAAGCCTGCTCCGCGGGTCATCGCCCGCCATGCGGGGCCTCCGACAGCCGCGGACTTCGCGCTCGCGAAGGACCTCCTCGCCGAGGAGATCGACTTCATGGACAACCCGGAGTTCCGCAAGTCGAACGCGGAGCGGCGCATCTACGAGGACGCGCCCGCGGTTCCGAAGCCGACCGTGAACTGGTACCGCCCGATGATGGACTCGCTGGGCGAGCAGCAGCCCCGCCGGTACGAAGGCGTCCTGCTCACCGCGGCGCAGGAGCGCGTCATCTTCATGCAGTTCAACTACGCGCGCTACCGGATGCGGCGCATCCAGCGCGCGCTCCGGGGCCGGGAGCCGGGCGCCGCGGAGGTCCGCGAGCTCCTCACCTGGCATCGCCGCGCCTCCGCCATCCGCGACCAGATCGCCGAGACGAACCTGGCGCTCGTGCTGGCGATGGCCAAGCGAGTCCGGCTCGGCGAGGGCGAGTACCCCGACCTCATCGGCGAGGGCAACATGGCGCTCATGCGCTCGGTGGACAAGTTCGACTGCGCCCGCGGCTTCAAGTTCAGCACGTACGCCTGCCGGGCGATCCTGAAGGCGTTCAGCCGGCACGGCATCAAGGTGACCAAGCACCGCCAGCGTTTCCCCGTGGAGTTCGACCCGGCGCTCGAGGACGGCGACGGGGCCGCGACGGCACGCGTCGATGCCGAGCGGCAGGACGCGGCCGAGGTCCGCGACATCGTCGAGACCAACCGCGCCCGGCTCAGCGACGTCGAGCGCGCGGTCGTGATGCACCGGTTCGCGCTCGAGGGCGCGGACGCCCGGCGCCAGCCCACGCTCGCGCAGGTCGGCCGGCTCGTCGGGCTCACCAAGGAGCGCGTCAGGCAGATCCAGAACAGCGCGCTCGCGAAGATCCGCGCCGCGCTCGAGGGTGGCGCGACGCCGGGCGAGCCGGAGCTCTCGGCGGCCAACTGAGCGCCGTGCCCGGAGGACGGCCCCCGGGGTTCGCTCACGCGCGGCCGCCGGGCGCTGCGCGAGCCGCGCGCGCGGCGAGCCCCGCGATTGCGGCGGTCGACGCCGCATGGGCAGCGGCGAACAGCACGATCGTCCATGCATAGTCGCCGTACCCGGGATCGCCGTCGCCGCCGAGCGCCGCGACGATCGCGATCGAGAGCGCGGTGCCGGCGAAGAACCCCAGGTCGCCCGCGGCACGGAACGCCCCCAGCGCCACCGTGCCCCGGCCGCTCTCGGCGGCGAGGGCGATGGAGCTCGCGAAGAGCATGCCTGCCGCGACCCCGACCGCCGTCATCGCGGTCCCGAGCGCCCATTGGCTCGACGCCGCCCAGGGCAGCGCCGCGAAGGCCGCGGCGTACGCGACCCCCGCGAACAGCCTGACGCGGAGGCTTCCCACCCGGTCGCAGAGCGCTCCCGCGGGCCCCGTGCAGAGCGCCATCAGCAGCAGCGGGAGTCCCACCAGCCACCCTCGCTCGCGCGCGCCGTAGCCCAGGAACTGCGCGAGCACGGAAGGCAGCGTCGTCGTGATCAGCCCACCGGTGGCGCGGTCGAAGAACGCCATCGTGCAGGACCATGCGAGCGGGCGCGGCCGGTCGTCGAGCGGTCCGTGCGGGACGAACGCCGCGTGCGACTCGCCCGAGGCCGCCGAGGGACCGCGCTCGGGCTCGACCTCCGCGGCCGCCGCAAGCCAGCGCCGGAAGGCGAGCGCGCCCATGGCGACCGCGACGCTCGCCATCGCCGACACGCCGAACACGGCGACCGCGACGTCCGCGCCGCCGGCCGCGCCGTCGACCGTCGGCCCGACGCGCTGCGCCGCGAGGCCGCCGGCCACCGCGCCCGCGCCGAGCCCGAGGAGAAGCGGCGTCGAGGCAAGCCCGAGCCCGCGCGCCGCGTGCGGGCCCGACACGCGCCGGACCAGGTCGAACAACCCGGCGAACACCACCACGTCGGTGACTCCCTCGGCGGCACGCACCGCGAGCGATGCCTTCAGCCCGATCGGCGCCGCGAGGACCCCCAGCAGAAGCGCGTCGGCGAGCGAGCCCGCCACCAGCATCCCCACCGGCCCGAACCGGCGGCGGAGCCAGACGATCGCGGGGATCGAAGCCGCCGCGCCCAGCAGGTTCGCGGCCATGAAGAACTGCGCCTCCCGGATCGAGGCGCCGTAGCGGTCGACGAAGACCTCCTTCAGCACCGGTGCCGCCATGGTGTCGGGCATCGCCGAAAGCACCAGGAGGAGCGCGAGCAGCACGGTGACGGCACGGGGAGGCACGGTCCGACAAGCCTAGCCGCGCCATCGATACACTCGCCTTCCCGCCCGGTGCGGGCATCTGGAGGCGCCATGGACCATCGCAAGGTGTTCGCAACCCCCGCCGCCGCGCTCGAGGGCATCGTCCGCGACGGCATGACCGTCGCCGTCGGGGGCTTCGGGCTGTGCGGCATCCCGGAGCAGCTCATCGTCGCGCTGCGCGACTCGGGCGTGAAGGGGCTGACGTGCGTCTCGAACAACGCGGGCGTCGACGACTGGGGCCTGGGGCTCCTGCTCAAGACGCGCCAGGTGCGCAAGATGGTCTCGAGCTACGTCGGCGAGAACGCAGAGTTCGAGCGCCAGTACATGAGCGGCGAGCTCGAGCTCGAGTTCACGCCGCAGGGCACGCTCGCCGAGCGCATGCGGGCGGGCGGCGCGGGCATCGCGGGCTTCTACACCCGCACCGGCGTCGGGACCGTGGTGGCCGAGGGCAAGCCCCACATGGAGTTCGACGGCGAGCCGTTCGTCCTCGAGCGCGGCATCCGGACCGACCTGTCGCTCGTCAAGGCCTGGAAGGCCGACCCGGCGGGCAACCTCGTCTACCGCAAGACCGCCCGCAACTTCAACCCCATGGCCGCCACGTGCGGCGCGGTCACCGTCGCCGAGGTCGAGGAGCTGGTGCCGCTCGGCGCGATCGACCCCGACGACGTCGACACCCCGGGCATCTTCGTGCAGCGGATCGTCGTCACCGTCCCGGTGAAGCGGATCGAGCAACGCACCGTGCGCCCGGGCTGACCCGCGGACCGTGAACTCCGGCGCACGACGACGACGGCGTGGTTATCGCCCGTCAGGCACGCCGTGTTCCGTTCATGCCCCGGCGCGTGCGACCCGATCCATGCGATACGGCGTCCGCTCGTGCGTTCGGCCAAGGCGACCGCGCGCACGCGGCGGCCTGCATGCGAGAATGCGGGACCGTCCCGCGCGACACGCCGGCACTCGGAGGAATCCATGAAGCTGCACCGCACCACCTTCCGCACTTTCGTCCTCGGCGGCCTCGCCGCGCTCTCGGTCCTGTCGGCCGTCCCGTCCGCCGAGGCCCAGACGGGCCGCCGCGCGATGTTCACCGAGGCGTTCCGCCCCGACATCATGCAGCGCGACATCTCGCTGCTCGTGACCTCGCTGGAGCTCGAGGAGTGGCAGCGCCCCATCATGGAGGCCCTCCTCGAGGACTACATGACGAGCTTCAACACGGGCGTCGAGGCGATGAAGGACAAGATGAAGGCCGCCGCCGAGGCCGTGACCCAGGCCGGCACCGCCAACGCGGACCAGGTGCTCGCGCGCACGATGGAGCCCCTCAACGCCTGGCGCCAGGAGAAGGAGCGCCTGGGCGAGAAGTTCATGACCGACGTGAAGAGCCAGCTCGGGCCCCAGCAGCTCGAGCGCTGGCCCGTCTTCGAGCGCGCGGTGCGCCGCGAGCGCCTGCTTCCCGAGGGCGAGCTCTCGGGCGAGTCGGTGGACCTGTTCGCCATGGTGACCCGCATGCAGCCCACCCCCGCCGAGGGCGAGGCGCTGCGAGGCACGATGACCGCGTACGAGATCGCGCTCGACGAGGCGCTGCGCGCGCGTGCGGATCGCTCGAAGCAGCTGCGTCCCGCCATGGAGCAGGCCATGGGCGCGCGCGACACGGAACGCCAGGCCGACGTGCAGGACCAGTTGATGCAGGCGAGCATCGCCGTGCGCGAGGTCAACGACCGCGCCATCGACTCGATCGCGGGCGCGTTCGGCGAGCGCGGCGCCGCGTTCCGGCGCATGGCGCTCGAGGCGGGATACCCCGAGGTGTTCCGGGCGCACCCGGTCATGCTGCTCATGCAGCAGGCGCGGAAGCTCGACTCGCTGACCGAGGAACAGGGCCGGCAGATCGACGCGCTGATGAACGAGTTCGCCGGGGCGGTCGATGAGGCCAGCATGCGCGTCCTGGCGGTGGTGCGCGACGACGAGCCGAAGGCGCCGCGGCGGCGGCTGAAGGCGGCGGCCGAGCGCCGCGCGGCCGGCGGCGCCGGCTCGCCCGGCACGCGCCCCGACGACCCGGTGGCCGCGGCGCGCGCCGAGCGCGACCGGATGGGCGAGCCGTACCGCGCGCGCCTCATGGCGATCCTCACGCCCGAGCAGCAGTCGGAGCTCCCCGGCGGCCCGCGCCCGGACGCGAAGCAGGGACCGTCGCTCGAGGCGATGCAGGAGGACGGCGAGAAGAAGATCGACCCGGCGGCGCCCGGCGCGGACGACAAGTCGGCGCGCGCGGGCAGCCGGCGTGACCTCCGCGACCGGACCGGCAAGGGCGACTTCCGCAAGGCCGGGGACGACACGAAGCAGGGCGGCGGCGCGAAGGCCCCCGCGGGGACGCCCTGACATGGACCACGACGCGATCGGCATCTCGCAGGTCGGCACGGCGGGACCGGACGCCGCCGCGTTCGCGGCGCTCGCGCCCGACGCACCCGCCCGCGAACGGTGCCGGCTCTTCGGGATCGAGTGGCTCGACGCGCTGCCGGCGGCGGAGCCCGCCGCGGTCGCGCGGATCGCGCCCGACGTCGCGGTGCGGCTCCGGGCGGTGCCGCTGCGCGTCGAGGGCGGCCGGCTCGTGGTGGCGATGGTCGACCCGCTCGACATCGGCGCGGTCGACGAGGCCGCGGCGCTCAGCAGGCTGCCGGTGGTGCGCGTGGGCATGGAGCCCGCGCTCTTCAGCGAGCTCATGCGCGCCACCTACGGCACCACCGCGGCGCGCATGGCCGAGAGCCTGGCGGAGGACAGCGAGCTGTCGGGCGGCGAGGTCGAGCACAACCTCGACGCCATCGAGGCCGACGACGTCCACCGGATGGCCGAGCAGCCGACGCTCATCAACCTGGTGAACCTCGTCATCCTCGAGGCGATCCAGAACCGGACCTCGGACATCCACATCGAGCCCTTCGAGACCGAGCTGAAGGTCAAGTACCGCATCGACGGCGTGCTGGTCGAGCAGCCCTCCCCGCCGAAGCACCTGCAGCCCGCGCTCATCGGCCGCGTCAAGATCATGGCGCACATGAACATCGCCGAGCGCTACGTGCCCCAGGACGGGCACATCACGCTGCGGTTCGAGGGGCGCAAGGTCGACATCCGCGTCAGCACGGTGCCCACCGTGTACGGCGAGAGCATCGTGATGCGAATCCTGGACAAGAGCTCGCTGCCGCTCGACCTCACGAGCCTCGGGATGCGGGAGCACATGCGGGGCATGATGGACCGCATGATCCAGAAGCCGCACGGGATGGTGCTGGTCACCGGCCCCACCGGCAGCGGCAAGACGACCACGCTCTACGCGTGCCTCAACAAGCTCTACGACCCGCGCAAGAAGATCATCACCATCGAGGACCCGGTCGAGTACGAGCTCAGCGGCATCAACCAGATCCCGGTGAACCCGAAGCGCGGCCTCACGTTCGCCACGGGCCTGCGCGCCATCCTGCGCCAGGACCCCGACGTCATCTTCGTCGGCGAGGTGCGCGACAACGAGACCGTCGACATCGCGATCCGCTCGGCGCTCACCGGGCACCTGCTCTTCACCACGCTGCACACCAACGACTCGATCAGCTCGGTGGGGCGCCTCGTCGACATGGGCGCCGAGCCGTTCCTGATCGCGAGCGTGCTCGAGGGG
>CAYSFS010000125.1:0-6958 GCA_964430235.1 uncultured Chitinophaga sp.
ACCACCTCCGCGCGTCCAACGGGCTCGTGATCCGTACCCAGTCGATGATCCAGCTGCCCGAGCCGGCGCCCAAGGCGGGCCCCGCGCGCACGCGCCGCTGAAGCCCGGTTCAGCCCCCGCCGCATGTCGATGCACCGCCGAACCGTCGCGCAGGTGCTCGCCGCGTTCGATCGCGAGATCGGGCTCGAGGTGACCGTGCGCGCGCCGCGCGCCGACGACGCCTCCCCGAGCGGGGTCGCGCAGGCCCCGTCACGCGAGGCCGCGGCCCTCGCGGCGCCGCCCGCGGCGCCGTCGCCGGTCCGCGCGGCACCGCCCGCGTCGATCCCGCGCGCGGCCGTCCCGCGCGTCACGGCCGATTCCGGCGCACCCGCCGCGCGGCTCGCGGAGATCGAGGCACGGCACGCCGCCGCGTGCCCGCACTGCACCACCGCCTCCGCGCACACGCACCTGGTCTTCGGGGAAGGCGCACCGGACGCGCGCCTGATGTTCGTCGGCGAGGCCCCGGGCGAGGTCGAGGACCGGCTCGGGCGCCCGTTCGTCGGACCCGCGGGCGAGAAACTCGACGAGATGATCGCCGCGATGGGGCTGCGTCGCGAGGACACCTACATCGCCAACGTGCTGAAGAGCCGCCCGCCCGGAAACCGCGAGCCGCTGCCCGACGAGGTCGCCGCGTGCGGGCCGTTCCTGGTCGAGCAGATCCTCGCGATCCGCCCCCGTGCGATCGTCACGCTCGGCGGGTCGGCCACGAAGATGCTGCTGGGGACCGACACCGGCATCACGCGCATGCGCGGACAGTGGCAGCGATGGACGCCGCCCGAGGGCTCGGGGTGCGGGCCGATTCCCGTGATGCCCACGTACCACCCGGCCTTCGTGCTGCGCACCTACACCAAAGAGGTGCGCGCGCAGGTGTGGGGCGACCTGCGGCAGGTGATGGCCGAGCTCGGGATCGAGCCGCCGGTCAGGCCAGGAACGCCAGCGCCGCGCTCGTGACCATGGCGCCGCCGTTGGGCTCGGCGGACTGCGCGTAGGCCACCATCTCGCGGCTTGCGTGCGGCACGGCCGTGGCCGCGACGAACATGTTGCCGATCGAGCACCAGCGCGCGGCGTTGCCGTTGCGCTGGAAGTGCGCCAGCATGCGGTCGGGCCCGTCGATGAACTCGCGGAGCACCTCGCGGTCCGCCTCCTCGACCTCGCGGCGGCGCGCGGCGTCGAGCGGGGCACGGTCGCCGAACTGCGGGCCGACGTGGCTCAGGTCCGCGCTCGCGACGACCACGGTGCGGCCGCCCGCCTGCGCGAGCACGGTCTTCAGGCCTCCGGCGAACTCCTTCGCGCTGACGCGCGCGCCGTCGTCCTCGATCATCGCGACGGTGGGGTCCGGCACCAGCGCGGCCACGACCGGGACGTCGCCCCAGAGGTGCTGGATCCACGGGAGGTGCAGGTTCACCGAGTGCTCGCCGGCGAAGTCGATCTGGTCCTTGAAGAGCTTGTCGCCGAACGCGTCGCGGAGCCGCTCGAGCACCGGCGCGTCCGGGCGCAGCGTCCCGAGCGGGGTCTCGAAGCCGAACTCCGTCATGACGACGCCGTCGCCGAGGCCGAAGTGGTTGGTGCCCAGCACCACCACGCGGTCGGGGCGCTCGCGCGCGCCGGTCTCGAGGCACTTGTACGCGGCGGCGTAGTTCGAGCCGCCGCGCGCGTAGTCCAGGTGCGGCGCCACGATGCCGACCACCGGCGTCCCGAACTCGGGATCCTCGGCCGCGGCGAGCGCCTGCGACATGAACTTGCCGAGCTCGGCGGCGACCTCGGGGCGGCGCGCCTCGTCGGGCAGGAAGAAGGCTCCCTTCGCGCGGATGGCGTCGAGCTTCGCCAGCTCGAGGGCCTCGCTGGTGGGCCCCCAGAGGAACCCGAGCTCGTCGAGCTTCTTGACCAGCTCCACCAGCTGCGGCTGCGCCTCGGCAGGGGCCCCGATCCGCGAGAAGAGCTCGCCCAGTTCCTCCTCGCCCTGGAGCGACTGCATGAACCCCACCCACTGTCGGAACTCGCCCTGGAGCTGCTGCTGGTCCTTGCCCTGCAGCGGCATCACGAACGGCTGGGGAGCGAGCCGCAGGGGGTCCTGCACGACGAGCACCGGGATGTCGCGTTCGTTCCCGGACTGGTCCTTCGCCTTCGCCCCGGCCACCATGGGCTGGAAACGACGGATGTGCGGCCGACGAATGTGCTCGGGAAGGTCGTCGAATCGGGCCATGGGGAACGGAGTGTACGGCCCGGCAAGCACGGCTAGACTGCAACGTTCCACCGGAAACAGCCGAAGGTTCACCAACCCCATGCAGACCCACCCCACGATCGTCCGCTCGCTGTTCGTCGCCACCCTCGGAGCGCTGTGCGCCGGCTCGGCGCTCGCGCAGGCGCCCGCGCCGGCCCCGGCGCAGGCCCCCACGAAGCCCGCGCCCGCGGCGCCGACCATGCTGCTCCCGGCCGCCGCCGCGCAGCAGGGCCCCGTGGACAACCGCCCGGCCATCCGCTTCGAGCCCGGCGTGCTCGACCTCGGCGACATGCAGGCCGACACGGCCAAGACCGGCAGCATCGTGGTCGTGAACATCCTCGACAAGCCCATCAAGATCACGAAGATCACGCCCGGCTGCGGCTGCACCACGACCGGCGCGCCCCCCGGGGAGATCGCGCCCGGCGCGAGCGCGACCGTGGACATCACGCTGAAGCCCGGTTCCAAGGCCGGTGCGCCCATCAGCAAGATGGTCACCTTCTCGATCGACGGCCATGCGCCCCAGATGCTCACCGTGAAGGGCTTCGTCAAGGCCTACGTCAAGCTGTCGAAGGACATGGTGGACGCTCCCGCGGACACCTCGGCCGCCCCGACGCCCATCACGCTCACCGCGGCCGACGGGGTCGCCTTCAAGGTCACCGGGGCGAGCCCCGACGTGCTCACCTCCATCCCCTCGGACTCGAAGCTCGAGCACGAGGTGCAGATCGACTGGAAGAAGTGGGAGCAGGCGGGCAGCAGCGTCAAGCTCTCGATCATGACCGACAACCCGAAGGCCGCGCAGCTCTCGGTGCTGGTGAAGCGCCCGATCAAGGGCGGCGCCGCGCCGGACCGTCCGGCGCAGCCCGCCATGGCGAACTCGCCCGCGACGGTGCTCGCCGTGCGCGGCGGCGACCTGGCGGGGCTGAAGGCCGCGCTCGCCACGGGCACCGGCGCCGACGCCGAGGAGCCCGTCTCGCGCCGCACCGCGCTTCACTTCGCGGCAGACTCCGGCAACATGGAGGCCGCCTCCATGCTGCTCGAGGCGAAGGCCAACCCGAACGCGAAGGACCGCACCGGCAAGACGCCGCTCACCCTGGCCGCCGAGCGCGGCAAGGCCGACGTCCTCGCCACCCTGATCAAGGCGGGCGGCAACGTGAACGAGCGCGACCAGGTGCAGGGCTCGCCGCTCCTGTGGGCGTCGGGCCTCGGCTCGCCCGAGACCGTCAAGCTGCTGCTCGAGGCCGGCGCCGAGCCGAACATCACCGACGTCAACGGGATGACCCCGCTCATGTGGGCCGCGGGCGTCGGCAAGCCCGAGACCGTGTCGCTCCTCATGGGCAAGGGCGCCAAGATGGACGCCGTGGACCGCCTGACGGGCGAGACCGCGCTGATGCGCGCCATCCGCACGGGCAAGGTGGAGTCGGTGCGCCTCTTCCTGGCCGCGAAGCCCGACCTCGCCGCGAAGAACACGATGGGCATGACGCCCTTCCTCATCGCGTGCGCGTACGGCGACCCCGAGAAGATCAAGCTCGTGATGGACGCGGGCGCCGACAAGGCGGCCAAGGACAATCGCGGCTGGGGCGCCATCGACCACGCGCGCAACCGCGTCGACGCACGGCGCGACGAGGTCGTGAAGTTCCTCGAGCCGATCGTCCCCGCCAGCACCGCCGCGGCCCCGCCGCAGGTGCCGGGCGCGTCGAAGTGATGCCGTCCGCCGCCGCATCGAACCCCGCGTCGCCGCCTGCCGTGCAGGCGGCGATGTCGTTGGCGCGCGAGTCGCGCCTGCTCGCGAGCACCGCGTCGATCCTGGGCTGGGACCAGGAGACGATGATGCCCCCGGGCGGCCTCGAGCACCGCGCGCGCCAGCTCGCGCAGCTGGCGCGGCTCGAGCACGGCATGGCCACCGACCCGCGCCTCGGCGACGCGCTGTCCGCCGCCGAGGCCGAGGTCGCGTCGCTCCCCGAGACGCACCCCGACCGCGTGAACGTGCGCGAGTGCCGCCGCGACTTCGACAAGGCCACGAAGCTGCCTGCGGACCTCGTCGAGGAGCTGGCCTCGGTGGCGAGCATCGCGCAGCACGAGTGGGCCGAGGCCCGAAAGGCGAGCGACTTCGCGCGCTTCCGCCCGTGGCTCGAGCGGATCGTCGAGCTGAACCGGCGCAAGGCCGACTGCTTCGGCTGGGACCGCGCCGGCGGCGAGCGCTGGGACGCGCTGGCCGACAGCTTCGAGCCCGGCTGCACGGCGAAGTACGTCTCGGGCGTGTTCGGCCCCCTGCGCGAGCGGCTGGTGCCCCTGATCGAGGCGGTGCGCACGGCGCCGCGGCGGCCCGACGGCCGCTTCAACGACCACCCGATGGACATCGACGCGCAGGAGCGGTTCGGGCGCTTCGTGTGCGGCGCGCTCGGGTTCGACTTCGCGCGCGGCCGCCTCGACCGCAGCACGCACCCCTTCTGCGGCGGCAGCCACTGCAACGACGTGAGGATGACGAGCCGCTACTCCGAGCGCTGCCTGCTCGACGGGCTCGGCAGCTCGATGCACGAGACCGGCCACGGCATGTACGAGCAGGGGCTCGACCCCGCTTGGGTCTCGACGCCGATGGGCGAGGCCGTGAGCCTCTCGATCCACGAGAGCCAGAGCCGCCTCTGGGAGAACCAGGTCGGGCGCGGCATGCCGTTCTGCACCTGGGCGAAGGCGCAGATGAGCCGTCACTTCGGCACCGCCGCCGACGGCTTCACGGCCGCGCAGGTGTACGAGGCGGCGAACATGGTGGAGCCGGGCTTCATCCGCGTGGATGCGGACGAGGCGACGTACAACCTGCACGTGATGGTGCGGTTCGAGCTCGAGCGCGCGATGATCTCGGGCGCGCTCGATGCCAAGGACCTGCCGGGCGAGTGGAACAGGCTGTACCGGGAGTACCTCGGCCTCACGGTGCCGGACGACCGCCGCGGCTGCCTGCAGGACGTCCACTGGTCGGGCGGGATGATCGGCTACTTCCCGACCTACACGCTGGGCACGCTGTATGCGGCGCAGTTCTTCGAGACGGCCCGCGAGGCGATCCCGGGGCTCGAGGAGGGCTTCGCGCGCGGCGAGTTCCGCGCGCTCCGCGAGTGGCTCAACGCCAACATCCACCGCCAGGGACGGCGCTGGCTCAGCGACGACCTCTGCCGGCAGGTCACCGGGAAGACCCTGGGCGCGGACGCGTTCCTGCGCCACCTCGAGGGCAAGCTGCGCCCGATGTACGGGATCTGAACGCGGGGGAGGGGGCTTCGCTTACACTGCGGGGCTCCCCACGGCGTCCCATGGGGCACCTCGCCCCTGCACCCGGAACCCGGAACCCCCATGCCCCTGCGCAACGTCGCCATCATCGCCCACGTCGACCACGGCAAGACCACCCTGGTGGACGCGCTGCTCAAGCAGGCCGGCGCGTTCAAGGGCACGGGCCCGGACGCCGAGTGCGTGATGGACTCGAACCCGCTCGAGCGCGAGCGCGGCATCACCATCCTTGCGAAGAACTGCGCCGTGAACTACGTGTTCGGCCCCGAGGCCGGCGAGCTCGCGGGCCAGGAGTTCCGCATCAACATCCTTGACACGCCGGGCCACGCCGACTTCGGCGGCGAGGTCGAGCGCGTGCTCCGCATGGCCGACGGCTGCCTGCTGCTGGTCGACGCGCTGGAGGGCCCGATGCCGCAGACGCGGTTCGTGCTCGGCAAGGCGCTCGAGCTGGGGCTGAAGCCGATCGTGGTCATCAACAAGTGCGACCGGCCGGACGGCCGCGCGAGCGCGGTCATCGACGAGGTGTTCGACCTGCTGGTGGACCTGGGCGCCGACGACATCGCGCTCGACTTCCCCGTGGTCTACGCGTCGGGCCGCAGCGGGTGGGCGAATCGCGACATCGACGTGCGCGACCGCGGCGTCCACGACCTCTTCCGCGTCATCGCCGAGCGCGTGCCCGCGCCGGCCGAGGACGTCGACGCGCCGCTGCAGGCCCTGGTGACGAACCTCGACTACAGCGAGTACGTGGGGCGCATCGCGATCGGCCGCGTGTACAGGGGCATCCTGAAGGCCGGGCAGCAGGTGACCCTCAGCAAGTCCGACGGGAGCGTCAAGAAGGCGCGCGTCCTGAAGGTGAACCGCTTCGAGGGCCTGGGCCGCCGCGAGGTCTCCGAGATCCGCGCGGGCGACCTGTGCGCGATCGAGGGCCTCGCCGACATCGAGATCGGCGACACCATCATGGACCCGGAGAACCCCGCGCCCATGGCGCGCGTGAAGGTCGACGAGCCCACGCTCCACATGGTCTTCCGCATCAACGACGGGCCGATGGTGGGCAAGGAGGGCAAGTTCGTCACGACGCGCCAGATCTCCGAGCGCCTCGACCGCGAGTTGCGCGGCAACGTCGCGCTGCGGGTGTCGCCGGGCGACAGCGCCGACGAGTTCCGCGTGTCGGGGCGCGGCCTGCTGCACCTGGGCGTGCTGCTCGAGAACATGCGGCGCGAGGGCTACGAGCTCACCGTCGGCAAGCCCGAGGTCATCGAGCGCGAGATCGACGGCGTCCGCAGCGAGCCCTTCGAGCGCGTCAGCATCGACACCGACTCGGGCAGCATGGGCTCGGCGCTCGAGCTCCTCGGCAGCCGCGGGGGCGAGATCCTGAAGGTCGACCAGCGCGGCGCGCGCATGCACATCGAGGCGGACATCCCGGCGCGC
>CAYSFS010000126.1:0-6935 GCA_964430235.1 uncultured Chitinophaga sp.
ACCTCAAGGGCCGCAAGTCGGTGCCCGCCGTGGCGTTCGCGCTGATGGTGGTGGCGGTGGCGGTGTGGTGGTTCCACGAGGCGCTGGCGCTCGCGCTGACCGGCTACGCGCTGAGCGGGCCCGTCGGCGCGCTGCTGCGCCGACGCCCGGAACCGGAGCCCGCGCCGTGACGTCGCTCGCGAGCTCGGTGCCCGACGCGCGCGGCCGGTTCGGGCGGTTCGGCGGCCGGTACGTGCCCGAGACGCTGGTGCCCGCCCTCGAGGAACTGGCCGCCGCGTACGACGCCGCACGCGCCGACCCGGCGTTCGGAGCGGAGCTCGACGCGCTGCTGCGCGACTTCGTCGGCCGCCCGACGCCGCTCTGCGAGGCGCCGCGGCTCACCGCGCACGCCGGCGGCGCGCGCATCCTCCTGAAGCGCGAGGACCTCGCGCACACCGGCGCGCACAAGATCAACAACACCGTGGGCCAGGCGCTCCTCGCGAGGCGCATGGGCAAGCGGCGCGTGATCGCCGAGACCGGCGCGGGCCAGCACGGGGTCGCCACGGCCACCGCGTGCGCGCGCTTCGGCATTCCCTGCGAGATCTACATGGGGGCCGAGGACGTGCGGCGCCAGGCGCTCAACGTCTACCGGATGCGGCTCCTGGGCGCGAAGGTGAACGAGGTGACCACCGGCAGCCGGACGCTCAAGGACGCGACCAACGAGGCCATGCGCGACTGGATGGCGTCGGTCGGCGAGACACACTACATCCTCGGCAGCGTCGTCGGGCCGCACCCGTTCCCGCGCATCGTGCGCGACTTCCAGTCGGTGATGGGACGCGAGTGCCGCGCGCAGTGCCTGGAGCGCCTCGGGCGCCTGCCCGACGCGGTCGTGGCGTGCGTCGGCGGCGGGTCGAACGCCGCGGGAATCTTCTGGCCGTTCGTCGACGACCGATCGGTGCGCCTGGTGGGCGTCGAGGCCGGCGGCCGCGGTCCCGGCGCCGGCGACCACGCCGCGCCGCTCTCGCACGGGACGCCGGGCGTGCTGCACGGCTCGCTGAGCTACGTGCTGCAGGACGCCTCGGGGCAGACCGCGGACGTGCATTCGTGCAGCGCCGGGCTCGATTACCCCGGCGTGGGGCCCGAGCACAGCCATTGGAAGGACACGGGGCGCGCCGAGTACGTGGCCGCGACCGACGCGGAGGCCCTGGCCGCGTTCGACCTCCTGGCGCGGGCCGAGGGCATCATCCCGGCGCTCGAGACGAGCCACGCGGTGCATGCCGCGGTGGAGCTCGCACGCACGATGCCGGGAGAGGCCGCCGTCGTCATCAACGTGAGCGGCCGAGGGGACAAGGACGTGAACGAGGTCATCCGCCTGCGCGGCGGGGCCTGAGCGCGGCGACGGCGGCGCACGGGCCGCCGCACCGGACATGACGTTCCGCGGGGAACCCCGTCCGAGGAGGATTCCGCGATCGCATGGGCCGAACATCGCGAGGTCTTCGTCGGGGCGCCCGTTTCCGTTGAAAGGCGGCCGGGGCGCCGCGAGCATCGGCCCGATGCGCCGCCGGGACCCGCGCGTGGCGGGACGGCGTGCGCCGCACCAAGGAGACACCGATGAACCGCATCGCCAGGACCTGCCTGCTTTCCGTCCCCCTCGCCGCCCTCGCCCTCGCCTGCCCCGCGCACGCCGTGATCGTCCTCGGCAACGGGCAGTCCGTGAGCATGGCCGACATCTTCGCCTCCGGCAGCGACCGGAAGGTCATGATCGACGACAAGATCTTCACGTTCGAGTCGGTCCGGTCGTCCGTCTTCAGCACCTCCCAGTTCCAGGTGGTCGGGTTCATCTCCGCCGGCACGAACCAGTGGGGGCTGCACAACGTCGGGTTCGACATCACCGGGCCGTTCGGCGACGGCACGCCGGGCGACGGCGGATACCACGAGATGAACCTGCAGTACACGGTGGAGGTGGCGCCCGAGTTCTACGCGCGCGACGTCCGGCTGTGCGACGTGGGCCTGGTCTTCAACGGGTCGGCCGGCGGCCCGGGCTCGATCGCGAGCGTCGACGAGACGGTGTGGGACCTCGACGCGAACATGTTCCTCGGGAACCTGCGCGCGTACGACTACGCCGGCGACGAGCAGGAGACGCAGCTCACGGATTACGCGAACTTCTGCGAGATCTACGGCGTGCACGGATACCGGGCGTTCGAGGTGAACAAGGACATCAAGTTCTTCGCCAACACCCCGAACTCGTTCTCCACCGCGTCGTTCGTCCGCCAGGAGTTCAGCCAGATCATGGCGCCCGCGCCGGGCGCAATCGCGCTGCTCGCCGCGGCGGGCATGATGGGCGCGCGCCGGCGTCGCTGAACGCCACGGGGGCCCGCGCGGGGAACGTTCCCCGCGCGGGTTTCCCCGCGCCGCGGCGCCGATCGGCGCGATGTGCGGCGCTGCGCGGCATGGCCCGTTGAAACGCGGGCGCGTGCCGCCCACCATCACGGCCCCGGCCGGGAGACCGAGCACGTCGCCCGGGTCCCTTCGGCCGGATGACCAGGAGATCCACGATGAAGACCCATGCACGCACGTCCGTCCTCGCCCTGCCCGCACTCCTCGCGATCCTCGCGCCGATGACGGCGGCCGATGCGTCGATCGTCCTGAACAACGGCGATTCGGTCAACCTGGCCGCCCTGCTCGCGCCCACGAGCGACCGCCAGTTCATCATCGGCGACAAGCGCTTCACCTTCGAGTCGTTCGGTTCGGACGTGTTCAACCCGGCGAACTTCAGCGTGATCGCGTTCGTCTCGCAGAACCCGAACCAGTACGGCCTCTACAACATCGGGTTCGACCTCGTGGGGCCGTTCGGCGACGGCACGCCCGGTTCCACGGAGCTGCACGAGATGAACCTGCAGTACACGGTGGAGGTGCTGCCGGAGTACTACGCCATGGGCGTGCGACTCTGCGACGTCGGACTGACGTTCAACGGCTCGGCCGGCGGCACGGGCTCGTTCAGCCGGGTCGACGAGACCGTCTTCGACCTCGACGCGAACCAGTTCCTCGGGCAGCTGTCGGCCTTCGACTTCGCGGGCCCGCCGCGCGTGACCGACCTGAACGACCACGTCGACTTCTGCGAGGTCTTCGGCGGCCCCGGCTACCGGGCCTTCGAGGTGAACAAGGACCTCAAGTTCTTCGCGGCCACGGCGGCGAGCTACTCCACCGCCTCGTTCGTCCGGCAGGAGTTCAGCCAGGTGCCCGCGCCCGGAGCGATCGCGCTGCTCGGGACGGCCGGGCTGCTCGCCTCGCGCCGGCGCCGCTGACGCCCGGGGCCGCACGCGCCACTCCGCTCCCGTTCGCCACGGGGCGCCGGTCCGCCGGCGCCCCGTGCGCGTTGGCGCGCCGGCTCACGTCGCCTGCAGCGGGATCGACGCGCGCGCCGATATCCTTCCGTCCGAGCCGACACGGAGCGTCGCCGATGAAGAAGTCACGCCTGCACCACGTGCCCGTCGCGGCCGCCATCCTGGCGGCGGCGGGGGTCTCGCTGTCCGCACCCGCCGCCGGGACCGGCCCGACGGCCCGCATGGCCACGCCGACCCGGCAGGCGGCCGCCGCCGCGACGCCCGCGCAGGTAGCGGCCCGCGTGCAGGAGGCGATCCGCGCGAGCGGGCTCGCGGCCGACGCCGTCGGCGTCTCGATCCGCGACGTCGCGACGAGCGCCCTCGTGGCCGACGCGCGCGGCGGAACCTCGATGATCCCGGCGAGCAACATGAAGGTGCTCACTACCGGGGCCGCGCTCCACGTGCTCGGCGCCGACTGGTCCTTCCGCACCCGGCTCCTGCGCGACGGCGACCGGCTGACGGTGGTGGGCGACGGCGACCCGTCGCTCGGCGACCCCGCCCTCGACGGCGCGCGCACCACGGAGCAGCTGATGGACGGATGGGTGGCCGCGGTGCGCGCCGCCGGCGTCCGCCGCGTGCGCGAGCTGGTCGTCGACGACCGCATCCTCGACCGCGAGTTCACGCACCCCTCCTGGCCGGCCGACCAGCTGAACGCGTCGTACTGCGCGCAGGTGGCGGGGCTGAACATCCACGAGAACCTGCTGGGGTTCGTGCTCGCGGCCTCGGGCGGGAGGCCCGCGGTCGTGCGCACGGAGCCCGCGAGCAGCTGGGTCAGCGTCGAGACCGGCCGCGCGACGGCCCGCTCCGGCAAGGGCACCGAGCAGACGATCGGCATCGCGCGCACCGAGGACCCGTGGCGGTTCTCGCTCCGCGGGAACATGAAGGCCGTCCCGGCTCAGCCGATCACCGCGTGCGTGCAGGACCCGCCCCGCTACTTCGCGCTCTACCTGGCCGATCGACTGCGCGCGGGCGGCATCGCGGTGGACGCGGTGCGCACGGCGGCCCCGACCGACCCGGCGGCGACGGGCGCGGACGCCGCACCGCCGATCGAGCGCACGTTGGCGCAGGTGATCGCCGAGTGCAACACCGAAAGCCACAACCTGTACGCCGAGGCGCTCCTGAAGCGGATCGGCGCGGCGCGCTCGGGCCGGCCCGGATCGTGGGCCAACGGCGGGCAGGCGCTGGCGGCGGCGGTGGACGAACGCCTCGGGAGCGGCATCGCGGCGCGGGCGCTCGCGGTCTCCGACGGCAGCGGGCTGTCGCGCGACAACCGCGTGGCCCCGGGACTGGTGACGGCGTGGCTCGCATCCATGGCGCGTGACCCGAAGCTGTCCGCGCCGTACCTGGCGAGCCTCGCGGTCGCGGGCCGGACCGGCACCGTCGCGAAACGGTTTCCCTCGCTGGACACGGACGCCGTGTTCGTGCCCTGCAAGACGGGCTACATCAACGGCGTCAGCTGCCTGTCGGGCTGCGTGGGGCGCCCGGGCGCCGTGCCGCGATACGCGTTCAGCGTGATGTGCAACGACCTCTCGAAGGCGCGCAACGACGTCGCGAAGGCGAAGGACCTCCAGGAGCGGATCGTGATGATCCTGGCAGGCGCGCTGTGACGCGGCTCGGGCGCTGGCTCTCGCCCGGGGTGCGGTTCGACGAGTCGCGCGCGACGTGGACGTGCAGGAGGTGCGGGTACCCGTGGACCGCGCCGCCCCAGGCGCGGCCCGAGGGTCGTTCCGCGCCGCCAACCACACCGCCCGAGTTCCGGTGCCCCGAGTGCGGCAGCTCGGTGGACCCCGCGACGCGACGCGGGCTGAAGTGGTCCCTCCCCGGTGCATTCGCGCAGTGGCTGATGCGCGCGCCGGGGCTCCCGACGCTCGGGGCCGGGCTCGTCGCCGCCGCGACGCTTGCCTACGCGCGCTCCGCCCCGGTCGGGTACTTCCGCTTCGAGCTGCTGGCCGCCGCGCTCCTGGCCTTCGCCGCGATCGCCCTCGCGCTCTCGGCGGTCGCCGCGGTGGTGCTGGCGGCGCGCCTTGGACGGCTTGGCGACGCCGCGCGCCAGCGCGGGTGGTGGTTCGTGCCCGTTGCGTGGGCCGCCGCCGTCGCGATCGCGCTGAGCCCGTTGCCGCTCGAGGCGGGGTTCCGTGCCCGGCGCGCCGACCTCGTGCGTCTCGCCGGGCTGTGGGAGTCCGGCGACCTCGACCGGCTGCGCGAGGCGCGGGCTCCGGGGCCGTACGGTGCCGCGGGCGGCGCCGGCGTGCTCTTCGACGGCGACCGCCCGGTCGCGCCGCTCGACATCTGCGGGGGCACCCTGCGCGCGGCCGTCCCGGCCGCGGACGAGGCGAAGTGGCGGGGCCTCGTCATCGCCGTCGACGGCACCGGGTTCATGTTCGAGCGCGGCGGCTACGTCTACCTGCCGGACCTGCCCGAGCAGGACATGCCCGCAGGGACGCTCGACCCCCTCGGCGACGGGTGGTGGCAGGGCATGGTCGAGATGCATTGAGCGTTTCCGCGGATTCCCCGGGAGGAGCCGGCAGGCACCCTAGACTGCCCCGATGCGGACGGAGCCGCACATCGCGACGCAGGACGCGCCGCGCGGGCAGGCGCCCGCGCTGGACGAGGCGGTCCTCGACGACGTCCGGAGGATCTGGGGGTTCGATGCCCTGCGTCCGCTGCAGTCCGAGGCCATCGCCGCCGGGATCTCCGGCCGGGACAGCCTGATCGTGATGCCGACCGGCGGCGGCAAGAGCCTTTGCTACCAGGTGCCGCCGCTCGCCGCCGCCCGCGCGGGGGACGCGCGCATCGACGTCTGCGTGAGCCCGCTCATCGCGCTCATGAAGGACCAGGTCGACGGCCTGCGCTCGAACGGCTATCCCGCGGCCGCGCTGCACTCGGGCATGGCGCCCGACGAGCGCGACGCCGTCCGGCGCGCCGTGCGCGCGGGCGAGGTGCGGCTCCTCTTCGTGTCGCCCGAGCGGCTGCTCGCGCCGGGGTTCGACGCATGGCTCGGCAGCGTCGGCGTGCGCGCGATCGCCATCGACGAGGCCCACTGCATCAGCCAGTGGGGCCATGACTTCCGCCCCGAGTACCGGCAGCTCGCGCGGCTGCGGGCGTCCTTCCCGCAGGCGAGCCTGCACGCATGCACCGCGACGGCGACCCCGCGCGTGCGGCAGGACATCGTCGCGCAGCTCGAGCTGCGCGATCCGCTCGTCCTCGTCGGGAGCTTCGACCGGCCGAACCTCGTCTACCGCGTCGAGCCTCGCGCCGACGGCCGGCGCCAGCTGCTCGAGGTGCTCGGGCGGCACCGCGGCGATGCCGTGATCGTCTACTGCCTGAGCCGCAAGGACACCGAGTCGCTCTCGGAGTTCGTCCGCAAGGAGGGCTTCCGCGCCGGGTGCTACCACGCCGGGCTCGCCGCGGAGGAGCGCCACCGCGTGCAGGAGGCCTTCGCCGAGGAGCGCCTCGACGTGGTCGTGGCGACGGTCGCCTTCGGCATGGGCATCGACCGCAGCAACGTGCGGGCCGTGGTCCACATGACCATGCCCAAGAGCGTCGAGCACTACCAGCAGGAGACCGGGCGCG
>CAYSFS010000127.1:0-6863 GCA_964430235.1 uncultured Chitinophaga sp.
CCGGTCTTGGCGACCACGGCACGCACCCTCGAGAGCATGCCGCCCACCACCACGGCGGCATCCTGGGACATCTGCGAGACGCGCTCGACGCTTCCCGAGCAGAAGGTGGCGATCTCGTCGCGGTACTGCTGCAGCGGGTGCCCGCTCACGTGGAAGCCGAGCGCCTCCTTCTCGTACGCGAGCGCCTGCATCCGCTCCCACGGCACGACCTTGCGCAGCACGCCCGCGGCCTGGCCCGAGGGCGAACCCGAGGCCGCCGGCGCCTCGAAGTCACCGAAGAAGGTCATCTGGCCGACGCGCCGGTCCTCGTTGCGCGACTGCGCGCTGCGCATCGCGTCCTCGATGGTGGCCACGAGCGCCGCCCGCGCCTCCACGCCGTGCAGGCCGTCGAACGCCCCGCCCTTGACGAGCGCCTCCACGGTCGCGCGGTTCACGGCGCGCAGGTCGACGCGATCGCAGAAGTCGAAGAGGTCGCGGAATCGGCCGTTGGCGCGTCGCTCGGCGACGATCGCGCGGATGGCCCCCTCGCCGGCGCCCTTGATCGCGCGGAGCCCGAAGCGGACGTGCCCGTGGACGGCGTCGTGCGGCTCGCCGTCGGCGTAGACCACGGCGAAGTCCACGTCGGACAGGTTGACGTCCGGCGGGCGGACCTCGACGCCCACGTGCGGGGCGCCGTCCGTGGAGTCGGGGAACACCGTTCGCCGGCACTCGTCGAGGTAGACCGCCCAGTCCTCCACCTTCTGCGCCTGGCTCTCGAAGGAGAGCACCGCGGCCATGAACTGGTTGGGGAACCAGGTCTTCAGGTAGGCGGTCTGGTACGCCACGATCGCGTAGCCCGTGGAGTGGCTCTTGTTGAACCCGTAGCCGGCGAACTTCACGATGAGGTCGAAGAGCTCCTCGGCCCGTGCCTGCGGAACGCCGCGCGTCCCGGCGCCCTGCACGAACTCCGCGCGGGTGGCCGCGATCAGCTTCTCGTTCTTCTTGCTGATCGCCTTGATCACGGTGTACGCATGGCGCAGCGGGATGCCGCCGAGCAGGTGCAGCACCTGCATCACCTGCTCTTGGTAGACCATGATTCCGTAGGTCTCGGCAAGCAGCGGGTCCACCGCGTCGTGCACCGGCGGCACCGCCTGCCGGCCGTGCTTGCGCGCGTTGTAGTCGGGGATCAGGCTCATCGGGCCCGGGCGGAAGAGCGCGTTCGCCGCGATCAGGTCCTCGAGGCGGTCGGGCTGCATGTCGGCGAGCAGCCGGCGCATGCCGCCCGACTCGAACTGGAACACGCCGCCGGTGTCGGCGCGCCGGAACAGCTCGAGCACCCGCTGGTCGTCGAGCGGGATGCGGTCCATGTCCAGCGGATGCGGGCCGCCGTCGGCGGGGTCGCGCCGCACCGCCCGCCAGATGGCTTCCTCCGACATCGAGTCGCGCACGAGCGTGCGGCAGAGCTCGATGGTCGAGAGGGTGCGCAGCCCCAGGAAGTCCATCTTCAGGAGGCCGGCCTTCTCGCAGAGCGGGCCTTCCCACTGCGTGACGAGGTCGTCGCCGCCGCCGGTCGGGCGGCAGAGCGGCACGATCGTGTCGAGGGGCTGCGTCGCCACCACCACGCCGGCGGCGTGGATGCCCTGCGTGCGCGCGTGGTTCTCGAGCTGCCGGGCGGCGTCCACCACGCGACGCACCTGCTCGTCCTCGTCGTAGGCCTTCTGGAAGTCCGGCGACTGCGCGAACGCCTTCTCGAAGGTCATGTCCGGCGCCTCGGGCACCAGGTTCGAGATCCGCTGCGCCTCGGCGGGCGGAAGGCCCATCACGCGCGCGACGTCCTTGATCGCGTTCTTCGCCTTCAGGCGCCCGAACGTCGCGATCTGCGCGACGTGGCCGTACTTCTGGCGCACGTGCTGGATGACCGCGCCGCGGCCGTCCTGGCAGAGGTCGATGTCGATGTCGGGGTACTCGCTGCGGTCGGGGTCGGTGAAGCGCTCGAAGAGGAGTCCGTACCGCACCGGGCACGCGTTCGAGAGGCCGAGCACGTAGCCGACCATCGTGCCGACGCCCGAGCCGCGGGCCGTGGCGGGGATGCCGTGCTGGCGCGCCCAGTTGACGAAGTCCCACACGATGAGGAAGTACGCGCTGATCGCCTTGTCCGAGAGCACCTTGAGCTCGCGCTCGCAGCGCGCGCGCACCTCGGGCGTGACGCCGCCCGGGCCGTAGCGCCAGGCGAGCCCGGCCTCGGCGAGGTCGCGCAGCGCGCGGTCGCAGTCGGCGCGAAGCGTCTCCTCGCTGACGCCCGCGTCCTTCGTGCGGTCGAAGGGCAGCAGCTCGATCGAGCGGCAATAGCCCTTGAACCACTCGGTGAGGTCGCCGTCCTTCGCCGGGTCGTACGCGGGCTTCCGGCCGCCGTGGCGGATGCGCACCACCGGCGCGTGGCGCTCCTTGAGCGGCAGCTCGACGTCGCACCGCGCGGCGATGCGCACGGTGTTGGCGAGCGCCTCGCGCTCGTCGTCGTCCTCGGAGAAGAGCGCGTGCATCTCGGCCGGGCTCTTGACGAAGAGCTCCTCCGGGTACCGCAGGCGGTCGGGCGAGTCCTTCGTCTTGCCCATCGAGATGCAGCAGAGCGTGTCGTGCGCGTCGTGGTCCTCGCGGCGCAGGAAGTGCGCGTCGTTGTCGCAGACGAGCGGGATGCCGAGCTTGCGCGCGAGCTTCTTGAGGAGCGGGTTGATCCGCTCTTGGTCCTCGACGTGGCGCTGCAGCTCGACGTAGAAGCGCGGCTCGCCGCGCTCGTCGGGCCCGAAGGTCTCGGCGTGCCAGCGGGCCTCCTCGACCGCCGCGTCCCAGTGCCGCGACTGGTTGGTGCGCACGTACTGCTCGAGGTGGTGGGCGATGCTCGAGCCGAGGTGGCCGTTGATCGCGACGAGCCCAGCGTTCAGCTCGGCGAGCGTCGACTTGTCCATCCTCGGCTTGTAGTAGAAGCCGTTGAGGAACGCGTCGCTCGAGAGCTTCACGAGGTTTCGCCACCCGCGCAGGTCCTGCGCCAGGAGCACCAGGTGGAAGCCGCCGTCGGCGACGCCCGTGGGCGTGCGGTCGCGGCGGTCCCCGGGCGCGACGTACGCCTCGATCCCCAGGATCGGCTTGACGCCGGCCTCCTTCGCCGCGAGGTAGAACTCGAGCGCGCCGAAGAGGTTCCCGTGGTCGGTGACGGCCACCGAGTCCATCCCGAGCTCCTTGACGCGCGCAACCAGCCGCTTCAGCCGGTTGCCCCCGTCGAGCAGCGAGTACTCGCTGTGCAGGTGCAGGTGGACGAAGCGCTGGTCGGTGGCGGGCACGGCGGACATCTCCGGAACACGGTACCCGCGGCCACCGGGCGCAGGAACCCCGCGCGCGGCGCGCGGCGGGCACCTCCCCGCGTCAGCCGCCCGTCTCGCGGTCGATCCGCTCCAGGAGCGCGGCCCGCAGGGTGCGCGTGGCCTCGCCGGGGGCGCCCGCGCCCACCGTCCGCTGCTCGACGCGCACCACCGGCAGCACGTGCCAGCTCGAGTTCGTGAGGAACACCTCGTCGGCGCCGAGGACGTCGTCGACCTCGAGCCGGCGCACGTCGACCTTCATCCCGGCCTCCTCGGCGAGCGAGATGACCGCCGCGCGCGTGACGCCGGGCAGCACCGGGCTGCGCACCGCCTGCCCCTTGGGCTCCTCGCCGCGCGCGGGCGGCGTCGCCACGATCCCGCCCTTCACCACGAACGCGTTCGACACGCATCCGCACGCGAGCGCGCGCGTCACGTCGAACCAGAGCGCCTCCTGCGTGCCGGCCTGCGCCGCGCGCTGCAGCGCCGCCAGGCGCGGCCAGTACCAGAGCGTCTTGTGCCCGGCGAACGGGTCGGCGACGTTCAGCTGACCGTCGGCGATCCGCACGCCCACGCCCTGCTCGAAGAGCGCCGGGGGATACGGCGTCGGCGGCTGCACGTGGACGAGGACCGTGGGGTCGTGGCGCACGTCCTCGGCGCGGCGCGCGAGGAGGTTCATGTCGCCGCCCGTGAGCGTCAGCCGCACGCGCGCGTGCTGCAGCCCGTTGCGGCGCATCGCCGACTCGCACGCGTCGACGAGCGCCTCGGGCCGCAGCGTGTCGGCGAGTCCGAGCTCGGCCGCGCTGCGGCGCAGGCGCTCCATGTGCTCGAGCCCGCGGAAGACGCGCCCGTGGCGACCGGCCATCGTCTCGAAGAGCCCCATGCCGTGCTGGAACCCCGCGTCGAACGCGGAGACGCGCGCCTCGTCCATGGGTACGAACCGGCCGTCGAGCCACGCGTGGAGCATGCGGTCAGGGTAGCGGCGCGCGGCCGGCGGGCCCCGGGCGTGCCGCCGCGACGGCACGCGCCATCAGGGCGCGCGCGGCCACGACGTCCCCGAGCTGGTTCATGTGCACCGCGGCGAGCCGGCGCAACGCGGGCGGGAACTCGGGCCGCACGCGCAGGCAATCCTCGAGCGCGGCGATCGCCTCGCGCGCGCGGCCGTCGGCGGCCAGCGCCGTCCCGAGCAGCAGGTGCGCGAACGGGTCGGCCCACGCCATGCCGATCGCGTCGCGGGCCGCGTCCGCCGCGTCGGGGAACCGCTCCTGCGCGAAGAGCGCACGCGCGAGCGCCAGGCGCGCCTCGCGCGAGGAGGGCGCGGAAGCGATCGCCGCGCGGGCATGGCGCTCGGACGCCGCGTGGTCCGCGCCGGACGCGGCCTCCGACGCGCGTGCGAGCAGCACCTCGACTTCCGGTGCACCGTCCGAGGCGGCACGGTCGATCGAGGCTGCCGCGTCGCGGCTTCGGTCCGACGCGAGCAGCGCACGTGCCTCGGCCAGCGCGAGCGGCCACGGCATCGCGCGGGCATCGCCGGATGGATCGCCGCGCGAGGCTTCCCACGCCTTCCGGCACGAATCGACCGCGGACAGCGCCGCGGCCGCGTCGCCCCGCGCGACCAGCAGGTCCGCGAGGGCCGACGCATTGGCGGCATCCGACGGATGCCGCGCCGCCATCCGCGATCGCGCCGCGACCGCCGCCTCGATCGCCCCCGCGACGGTCGCCGCGTGCGCGAACGCGGCGTCTCGCTCCTGGAGCAGCGCGCGCACGTCGGCGGGCACCTCGCCTTCGGGAACCGCCGGCAACGGGACGTCGCCGCGATCCTTCGGAGGCGCGAAGCCATCGATCCCGCGAAACGCAAGCGTGATCCGCGCCACGTCGATCGCGACCATGCCGTGGCGCAGCGAGTCCGGCCGCATGCCGGGCCCCACCGCGACGAAGGCCGCGGGTGCGGCGGCGGCGACGTGCACGGCCCCGGGACCCGCGTTCGATGCGGGTGCGCGCCAACGCTCGAGGTCGAGGCCACGCTCGCCGGCCACGACGACCGCCGCGCCCTCTCCCGCCGTGCGCACCAGGCTTCCGAGCCACCCGTCGAGCGCCACGCAAGCACCTTCGACCGCACCGCCGAAGGCGTCCGCATGCGCCGCCGCGACGCCGGGCCCCGCGGGCGGCACGAACCGCACGAACTCCCGCACGAGCGCGGCCCAGCCGGCCACGTGCACGCACGCCAGGTCCCACGACCGTTCGCGGCACGCCGCCTCGGTCGCGCGCATCTCGCCCTCGAACGCCGCGGCGAGCCCCCGGAGCAATGCCGAAAGCGCGGGATCCGCAGCGGACGCCGGGCCCGCGACGGCCTCGGCCCACGGGGGCACCGCGAGCTCGATCGCCACGGACGCGCCGGCCGCCGGCGCGAACGGCTCGCCCCAGCCGGCGACCACGACACGGTTCCCGGCGCGCGACGCACGTTCCCACACCGTGGGCAATGCACGGTCGCCGCAGGCGACGGCGCGCACGGAGCGCCCATCCGCCTCCGGCACACGCGACGCGAGCACCCCGTGCCGCATCGCGGACGCTCCGGTGAGCAACGAGGCCCACGCGGGCACGCCCCCCGAACGGTCGACCGGCGCGACGCGGCCGCTCGCGCCGCGCTCGACGAGCTTCGCGAGCGCGGGCATCAGCCCGGCGTCGATGCACGGCGAGAGCACGCGCCAGTCCAGGCCCTCGACGCACACCATGAGCGTGCGCGGCGCTCCGTCCACGGTCAGTTCCCCTGCCCCGCGGCCGCGCGTGCGGCCGCGAGCGCCTCGCGCGCCTCGGCCCAACCGGGCGCGTGCGCCAGGCACGCCGCGAACGCGCTCGCCGCCTCGCCGGGCTCGCCGACCGCCATGAGCGCGCGTCCCACGGTCATGTGGACCGCGGGCTGGCGCATGTCGAGCGCCGCCGAGCGCAGCCCGAGCTCGAGCGCCTCGCCGGCGTCGCCCGCGCGCAGCCGCAGCGCGGCCAGCGCCCCGAGCGACCCCGCGTCCTCGGGCTCGGCCTCGAGCGCGCGTCGCAGCGCGGACTCGGCCTCGGCGACGCGCCCCGCCGCGGCAAGCGCGCGGCCGAGCATCGCGTCGATCCCGTCCACGGGCTCCGGGCGCGCCGCGAGCGTCCGCAGCACCTCGACCGCGCCGGCCGCGTCGCCGGCGCCGAGCCGCAGGCGCGCGCGCATCGCGTGCGCCGCCGCCCCGTCGCGCGCAGCGTCCCCGAGCAGCGCGAGCTCGGCCTCAGCCGACGCCGCGTCGCCGAGCCCCGCGTGCGCCGCCGCGCGCAGCATTCGAACGCCGTCCGTCGCAGCGAGCGGCCCCTCGATCCCGGCGATCGCCTCGAGCGCGCGCGCGTGCTGGCCCGCGTCGACGTGGGACTGCGCCAGCTGCAGCCGATTCGACGCGACCGTGTCACGCCGCGTCGCCTCGTCGTCGGCCCCGAGGGGGTCGATGTACCCGAGGTCGACGAGCTGCGCGAGCGCGGCGCGCGCCTCCTCCGGGTCGACGCGCA
>CAYSFS010000128.1:0-6721 GCA_964430235.1 uncultured Chitinophaga sp.
TTTCCCCCCCCCACCCTTCGGGGGGGGGGGCGGCGCGCCGGCCCGGCGGCCCGCCCCCCCCCCCCCCCGCGTTCCGTTTTCCCCGCGCTGCGGGACGAGGTGGACGTGGCGACGCGCACGAAGAAGAAGTCCGAATCCCCGGCCGCCGACGACGAGGCACCGACCTCGCTCATCCCCGGGCTGGAGGCGCCGCCCGCCCGCCCCTACACGGAGCTGGCGCGCCGCTATCGCTCGCGCGACTTCGACGAGGTGGTGGGGCAGGAGCCGATCGCACGCACGCTGCGCAACGCCATCGAGACCGGCCGGACGGCGCACGCCTACCTGTTCTGCGGCACCCGCGGCGTGGGCAAGACCAGCATGGCCCGCATCCTGGCGCGCGCGCTGAACTCGCCGGGCCTGTTGCAGGCGGCCGAGGTGGGCGACGCGATCATGCGCGGCGAGGACATCGACGTCGTCGAGATCGACGGCGCCTCGAACCGCGGCATCGACGACGCGCGCGACCTGATCGCGGGCGCGGGCATCGCCCCGGCGCGCGGCCCATGGAAGATCTACATCATCGACGAAGTGCACATGCTGACGACGCCGGCGTTCAACGCGCTCCTCAAGACGATGGAGGAGCCGCCGCCGCACGTGAAGTTCATCCTCTGCACCACCGAGCCGCACAAGGTGCCCGCGACCATCCAGTCGCGCTGCCAGCGGTTCGACTTCCGCAACATCCCCGCGACGCGGATCGCGGGGCACCTGCGCGACGTCCTGGCGAAGGAGTCGATCCACGCCGACGACGCGGCCGTGATGCAGGTCGCCCGGCTCGCGAACGGATCGATGCGCGACGGGCTGAGCCTGCTCGACCGGCTCGTCGCGGCCAGCACGGACGGCCGCGTCACGGAGGCGCTGCTCGCCGAGGTCCTCGGGCTCCCGGACACGGCGCTCGTGCGCGGGGTCTCGGCCGCGATCGGGTCGGGCGACGCCCGCGGCGCGCTCGCGGCCGCGGGCGCGCTGCTCGAGGGCGGCAGCAGCGTCGAGCAGGCGCTCGAACTGCTCGCCGACCGGTTCAGGACGCTGATGGTGGCCGCGGTGTGCGGCGCGGACAGCGAGCTCGTCGAGCTCGGCGAGGAGGCGCGCCGCGAGGCCGCCGAGGACGCACGGGCGTTCGAGCCCGCGACGCTCGCGCACCTCGTCGCCGTGTGCGACGCGGTGCTGCGCTCGTGCAAGCAGAGCGGTGCCCCCCGCACGCTCTTCGACGCGGCCGTGGTGCGGATGGCGCTGGCCTCCCGCTTCGCGCCGTCGGCCGAGGCGGCCGCGCCGGGCGGGCCGCCGGGGCTTCCCGCAAAAAAAGCGACGCGCCCCGAGTGATGGCCCCTGCGCCCGTCGCCCTCGGGGCGGCCGGTGCGGCGTCCGGCCCGGGAGCGGTGTGGGACCGCGTCGTCGCGGCGGCCGAGCCCTCGCCGCGCGACCAGGCGATGGTCGAGGCATTCGAGCCCGTGGCCTGGGACGGAATGACGCTCACCGTGCGCCGCACCGGCGCCGGGGGCATCGCGGGCACGGCGATCCAGGACATGCTCGCGTCGCTCGCCTCGCGCGCCGAGGGGCGTCCGGTGCGCGTCGCGGTGCAGGGAGCCGCGTCCGCCGCGCCCGTGCCTGCCGCCGCGACCGTGCGCGCACCGCGCAGGGACCCGGGACTCGACGCGCCCGAGGTGTCCCCGGCCAACCGGCCCGCCGCGCCCCGCGGCGACGACGGCGTCGTCTCGCACCCCTTGGTGCGCGCGGTGGCGGACCTGTTCGACGCGACGGTCGTGCGCATCGAGGCCGCCGGTACGATTTCGCCGCAGGCCGCGGACACGGATGCCGCGGCGCGGGCCCCAGGCATGTCGGGAGGCGGTGCGCCGGACGACGCCGACCACGGAGACGACGATGTTTGACAAGCTGAAGGCGGCCGCGGGCGTCGCGGGGCTGCTCGCGGACCTGCCGCGCATCCAGGCGAAGTTCACCGAGACCAAGGAGCAGCTCGGCCGCATCCAGTGCACCGGGCACTCCCGCTGCCGGCGCGTCCGCGCCGTGATGAACGCGCGCATCGAGCTCCTCGCCGTCGACATCGACCCCGAGGCCGCGGATGCCGCGGCCCCGGCCGCGCGCGCCGCGCTGCAGGCGGCCGTGACCGAGGCGATCAACGACGCCATCGCGCACGCGCGCCGCGAGGCCGCCACGCGCGTCGCCGACGCGGCGCGCGAGGTGGGGCTCCCGATCCCGCCGCAGCTCCTGGCCCAGCTGCACTGAGCACGCCATGCCCGCCGAGCGCCCGAACCCCGCGTATCCCGAGTGCGTCACGCGGCTCATCGAGGAGTTCGGCCGCCTGCCGGGCATCGGCCGCCGCAGCGCCGAGCGCCTCGCGTTCTTCGTCCTCAAGAGCGCCGAGCCCGACGCCATGCGGCTCTCGCAGGCGATCGCCGACGTCAAGCGCAAGGTGCGCCACTGCTCGATCTGCTGGAACCTCACCGACGCCGACCCGTGCCCCGTGTGCCGGAGCGAGTCGCGCGACGCCTCGACCGTGATGGTGGTCGAGCAGCCGAAGGACCTCATCAGCCTCGAGCAGACCGGCATGTACCGCGGCACGTACCACGTGCTCATGGGCAGGATCGACCCGCTCGACGGCGTGGGCGCCGAGGCGCTCACGGTGCGCGAGCTGCTGCGCCGGGTCGACGAACCCTCCTCGAACGCGCGCGGCGTGCGGGTGCGCGAGGTGATCCTCGGCATGAACGCCGACATGGAGGGCGAGTCGACCGGGCTGCAGGTGGCCGCCGAGCTCGCGCGCCGCGGCGTGAGGGTCACGCGGCTCGCGCGCGGGCTGCCCGCCGGCGGGCAGATCGAGTACGCGAGCAAGGCGGTGCTCGCCGACGCCATCAGCGGGCGGCAGGAGCTCTGAGCGATGCGCTTCGAGGCATCCCAGCGCCTGCGCACCGGGCAGCAGATGCGGATGGTGCCGCGCCTCATCCAGTCGATGGAGGTGCTCCAGATGCCGGTGGCCGCGCTCCAGGAGCGCATCGCCGCCGAGCTCGAGCGCAACGTCGCGCTCGAGGCGACCGAGCCCTCGCTCGGCATGGACCTCGTGCGGCCCGAGCACGAGCGGCCGATCGGAGCCGACGACGGCAGCGCCGAGGCGTTCGAGCGGCTGCGCGACTTCGAGGGCTCGTACGCGGACATGCTCGACGGCGAGGGGCCGCGTGCCCGCCGGCACGACGGCGAGCGCGACTCGAAGATGGACGCGATGGCGAACGCGCCGAGCCGCGAGGAGAACCTCTCGGAGCGGCTGCTCCACGACTGGCGCCTGGCCGACGTCGACCCCGCGCTGCGCGCCCCGGGCGCCGCCATCATCGAGGCGCTCGACGCCGACGGACTGCTCCACGCGACGTTCGCCCAGCTCCGCTCCGCGCGGGGCGGGGCGGCCTGGGACGACGCGCTGCTCGCGCGCGCGCTGGCCGCGGTGCAGGCGAGGCTCGACCCGCCCGGCATCGCCGCGCGCGACGTGCGCGAGTGCCTGAGGCTGCAGGCCGAGGCCATCCTCGACGGTCGCGACGGCACGCGGATGCGTGCGCCCGCGCGCGAGGCGCTGTCCGACGCGCTGGTGATCCTGCGGGACCACTGGGACGATTTCCTCGAGAACCGCCTGCCGCGCATCGAACAGCGCGCCCGAATGCCGATGTCGCGCATCAACGCCGCGCGCGACGCGCTGCGCCGGCTGCGCCTGGCGCCCGGGCGCGACGTGGCGGACCCGGGCGCGCAGGCCGTGGTGCCGGACGTGGTGGTCGAGTACGACGCGGACCGCGACCGGTACGTCGCCGCCCTCGCCGACGGCAACCTGCCGGTGCTGCGCGTGAGCCCGACCTACGCGCGCATGGCGAAGGACCCGTCCGCGGACGCGGCCGCGCGGGAGTTCGTGGGCACCAACGTCCGGTCCGCCGAGTGGCTCATCGAGGCGATCCACCACAGGCGCACGACGCTGCTCAAGGTGGTCGAGGAGGTGATCGAGCGCCAGCGCCCGTGGTTCGACGAGGGGCCCGAGGCGATGCGGCGCCTGGAGATGTCCGACGTCGCGGGCCGCATCGGCGTCAGCACCGGCACGGTCAGCCGCGCCGTGAGCGGCAAGTGGATGCAGACGCCGCGCGGCGTCGTCGAGCTTCGCCGATTCTTCACGGGCGGCGTCGAGACCGCCGACGGGCAGACCGCCGGCTGGGAGGCGATCAAGGCGATGGTCCGGGACGAGGTCGCCGCGGAGGACCGCGCGCGCCCGCTCTCCGACGAGGCGATCGCGCGGCGGCTCAAGGAGCGGGGCGTGACCATCGCGCGCCGCACGGTGGTCAAGTACCGGGAGCAGCTGGGGATCCCGTCGGCGCGCCGCCGGAAGTCGCACGGCGCGTGACGGCTACACTCCGCCCATGACCCCGGCCGCCCACGCACCCGCCCACGCGACGCTGCCCGCGCGCCCACGGAAGATCTGGATGGACGGCCGCCTGGTCGACCCGGCGGACGCGCACGTGTCGGTCTACGACCACGGGCTGCTCTACGGCGACGGCTGCTTCGAGGGCCTCCGGGGCTACCGCGGCCGGGTGTTCAAGATGGATTCCCACCTGCGCCGGCTCGAGGAGAGCGCCGAGCGCATCCGCCTGCGCATCCCGTACTCGCGCGCGGAGCTCGCCGCGGCGATGAAGGAGACGATGGCGGCGTGCGAGAAGCCCGACTGCTACATCCGCCTGGTCGTCACGCGCGGCGCGGGGACGCTCGGCCTGAACCCCTTCACGTGCCCGCGCCCGGGCGTCATCATCGTGGTCGACACGATCCAGCTGTACCCGCACGAGCTCTACCGCTCGGGGATGAAGGTGATCGTCGCGAAGCGTCCGCGGATCCCCGTCGAGTGCCTCGACCCCGCGATCAAGAGCCTCAACTACCTGAACAACATCCTCGCCAAGATCGAGTCGATCGACGCGGGCGTCCTCGAGGCGATCATGCTGAACACGCACGGCGACGTCAGCGAGTGCACGGGCGACAACATCTTCGCGATCACGGGCGGCCGCATCTCGACGCCGCCCACGTCGGCGGGCATCCTGCACGGCATCACGCGGCAGTTCGTGATCGACGAGCTGGCCCCCGCGCTCGGAATCCCGGTCGAGGAGCGCCGCATGTCGCTCGACGACCTGTACGGGGCCGACGAGGTGTTCCTCACCGGCACCGCGGCCGAGATCATCGGAGTGAGCGCGATCGGCGACCGGACGATCGGCATCGGGCGCATGGGGCCCGTGACCGAGCGGCTGGAGGCGGAGTTCCGCCGGCGCATCATGGCGGGCGCCCCCGAGGACTGAACGCGCGCCGACCGCGCGCAGGCGAGGCACCATGCGCTGCAAGGGCTGCGGATACTCGCTCTTCAACCACCGAGGCCGCACGTGCCCCGAGTGCGGCGCCGCGTTCTCGCCCGCCGACTTCGAGTTCCGCCCCAACGCGGTCGAGTTCTGCTGTCCGGGATGCATGCAGCCCTACTACGGCACCGATGCCCGCGGCCTGCCCGAGCCGCGCGCCTTCGCGTGCGTGTCGTGCGGCGCCGCGTGCGACCTCGGCGCCATGGTGCTGAGGCCGGCGCCGGGCGTGAAGGAGGACGAGGCCGAGCTGAACCGCGTGCCGTGGGAGGATCGGTCGCTTGCGTGGCGCAGGCGCTTCCTGCGGACCGTCGGCGACGCCATGGTGCGGCCGAGCCGCCTCGGGGCCGCGATCGCGTGCTCGCAGGGCGGGGGATCCGCGCGGTTCCTGCTGGCATTGACGCTGGTGGCCGCGGTGCCGACGGCGCTGGCGGCCTTCGCGTTCGGGGCCTTCCTGGAGGGTTCGATGCCGCCCGCGTCGAGGTGGAGCGCGGCCTCGGCGCGCAACGATCTGCTCGCGATCGCTATGGCGTGCGCCGCGGGCGTCGCGGTCGCGGTCGCGGCCGCGCTTGCCGGGGTGCTTGCCGTCGCCGGGCTCGCGACGCTCGTGCTCCGGATGGCGGGCGTCGATGCGCCGTGGCGGCGGACATGGCCGACGTTCGCGTACACGGCCGCGCCGCTGGTGGTGTGCGCGGTGCCGTGCGTGGGGCCGTACTGCGGCGTGTACGTGGCGGGCGTCTGGTGGCTGGTGGCGGCGGGGATCGCGCTCGGGTCCTCGTGCCGCGCATCCGCCGGCCGCGCGGTCGCGGCGGTCGTGATCCCGGCGGTGGTCATGCTCGGCCTGGCGGCGAGCGGGCTCGTGCTCTTCGTCGTCATGCCGGCGACCGCGGCGGTGAAGGCCGCGACCGCGGCGGGTGCGGCCGCGGCCACCGTGCCGGATCAAGGTGCCCCGGCGGCGGACGGGGAACCCGAACACGAGACCGCGCCCGTGCCCGAGCCAGAAGCCGAACCCGAACCCGCGCCCGAGGATTCACCATGAACGAGCGATCCCTCCGCGGCGGCCGCGACCGAGTCGCGAGCAGCCGCCCCGCGTTGCTTGCCTTCCTCGCCGCCATCGGCCTGTGCGTGCTCCTCGGGCTGCTCTTCATCGCGGACGCCGTGACCGACGAGCGGTACCTCTTCACGAGCGGAATGGTCGCCGCGGCCTGCCTCCTGACGTTCGTGGAGGCGCTGGTCGCCGATTTCGGCCGGTTTCGCGCGTGGATGCGCGCCGGCATGGCCGTCACGTGGGTGGCGGCCGGCACCTGGTGCTTCCTGCT
>CAYSFS010000129.1:0-6716 GCA_964430235.1 uncultured Chitinophaga sp.
TCTGGCGCGGCGTCGGGCGCGAGCCGGGCGACGGCGGGCCGCACCCCCTCGACCTCGACCGCATCCGGCTCGACGACCAGAAGGTGCTCGGGCTCTTCCGGCGCGCGGACACGGGCGGCGTGTTCCAGTTCGAGTCGGGCGGCATGCGCCGGCTGCTCGCCGACATGCAGCCCGACCGCCTCGAGGACCTGATCGCGGCGAACGCGCTCTTCCGCCCGGGCCCGATGAGCCTGATCCCCGACTACAACGCGCGCAAGCACGGCAGGCAGTCGGTGCCGGCGGTGCACGAGGCGGTCGACCCGCTGCTCGCCGAGACCTACGGCATCATGGTCTACCAGGAGCAGGTGATGCAGGTGCTGCACCTGCTCGGCGGCATCCCGCTCCGCGCCGCGTACACGGTGATCAAGGCGATCAGCAAGAAGAGCGAGAAGGTGATCAACGGCGCGCGCGCCGAGTTCGTGCAGGGCGCCGGCACGCGCGGCGTGCCGCAGGCGCGGGCCGAGGAGCTCTTCGACCTCATCGTGAAGTTCGCCGGATACGGCTTCAACAAGAGCCACTCGACCGGCTACGCGATCGTCGCGTACCAGACGGCGTACCTGAAGACCTGGTTCCCGAACCACTTCATGGCCGCGGTGCTGACCTTCGAGAGCCAGGCGCAGAAGGTCGAGGACTGGTCCGTGTACCTCGACGAGTGCCGGCGCACGGCGTTCCCCGACTCGACCGAGGCGCGCCCGCACGTGGGCGTCGAGGTGCGGCCGCCGGACGTGAACCTTTCGTACGAGGACTTCGCGGTCGTCTACGGCGACGGCGAGCCGCGCGACGGCGTGCACGGGCACGTGCGCTTCGGGCTCAAGGCGATCAAGGGCGCGGGCGAGGGCGCGATCCGCGCGATCGTCGCCGAGCGCACCAAGGGCGGCCCGTTCCGCGACCTCTTCGACTTCTGCGACCGCGTCGACCTGCGCGCCGTGAACCGGGCGACGGTCGAGGCGCTCATCAAGGGCGGCGCGTTCGACGGTCTTCACGGGGTCGAGGCGCGCGCGGCGCTCGCGGCGACCGTCGAGGACGCCATGCGCAGCGCGCAGGGCCGCAGCGAGGACCGTCGCGTCGGGCAGATGACGTTCTTCGGCGACTTCGAGGCCCCGGCCGCGGCGGCGGGCGCGGGCGGCGCGGGCCAGGGCGGGGGCGCCGGCGGCGCGCTGCGCAAGGTGGCCCCGTGGGAGCGCATGCAGGCGCTGGCCTTCGAGAAGGAGGCGCTCGGGTTCCACGTGAGCGGGCACCCGCTCGACGGGTATCGCGACGAGATCGCGACCTTTTGCTCGGGCAGCGTCGACCGAGTCGCGCAGATGCCGCAGGACGCGTCGGTCGTGGTCGGCGGCATGCTCACGCGCGTGCGCACGGTGGTCGCGAAGACCGGCAAGAGCGCGGGGCAGGCGATGGCGATGTTCACGATCGCCGACCAGGGCGCGGCGATCGAGGGCGTGCTGTTCGCGCAGACCTTCGCCGCCCACGCGCAGCTGATGCAGCCCGACCGCGTGGTGGTGATGGTCGCGAGGCTCGACCACTCGCGCGGGTCGCCGCAGCTGGTGGTCGACCGCGTGATCCCGATCGAGGACGCCGCGCAGCACCTGGCGACGCGAATCGAGATCTCGGTCGACGCGGCGGGCGACGGCGCGGACGGCGAGCCCGGCGCCGGCCTCGACGCACCGGGCGGCGGCGGCCGCGCGGCGCTCGGCGCGCTCCAGATGGCCAGCGGCATCCTCAAGCAGGCGTCCGGCACCGTGGCGGCGCTGCACGGGCGCCCGGTGGACGTGCACCTGCGCGTGACGGTCGACGGGCGCTGCGTGCAGATGCGCTCGGGATCGCTGCGCGTGGTGCCCGAGCGCGCGCTGCTGGCGAAGGTGGCGGCGACGCTCGACGGCGTGGGCAAGGTGCGCGTCATCGGCGGATACGTCCCGCAGCGTGAGCGCCCGAGGTGGGGTGCCCGCCGCGAGGCCGCGCACGCGGAGTGAAAATGACGGCGGGGGCCATTTTCGGAGGAAAAGGGCCCCCGGCGTCATTTTCGAGGGATTTCCGGACACTGCACGCGCACCTCAAGTGACCCCGCGCGCGTGCCGATGAACGCTCGGCATGGTTCCCGCGTCCTCACGGCTCGAACGCGCGGTCTGGGCGTCGGCGCTCGCGGGCATCGCGGTGGCGGCCGGCGCCTGGGCATGGCGGCGTGAACCGGCGTTCCGCTCGGCGGTCGGCGACGTCGTCGGCGTCGCGGAGCGCGCGTTCGACCGGTGCATGCCGGTGGCCGCGCCGCCCGCGAGCGGGCCCGTGCGCCTGCCGACGTGCCGCGCCGCCGACCGCGGGCGCGACCCGTGGCTCGAGCCCGGCGCGCATGGATCGGGGCTCGAGGCCCTTGCCGGGCTCTCGCCCGACCTCGAGGAACGTCGCTGGGCGTGGGAGGACGTCAACACCGTCCCCGTCGTCCGGTGGGACGGCGACACGCGCATCGTGAAGCCGGGGGCGCGCGGCCGCATGCTCTCGGTCCGCGTCGCGGTGGACCTCAACCGGGCGCTCGCGATGGAGCGCGCCTTCGGCTACGACATCGATCGTGCCGTCATCCGCTACCGCGACGACGACGAGCTCGCCGCCAAGCGCGCGTCGCTCGACGGCGTGCTCGCGCGACACGGCGTGCTGCGGCGGCGCGCCGACGACGGCGACGTGCTCGCCCCCGACTACGAGTGGATGATCGCCGCGAGCCTCGACGACGTGCGCCCGCTCGCGCGCGCGATCGTCGACGACGCGCGCCGCCGCGGCGCGCGCGACCTGCGCGACCAGTTCGGCGCGCTCGCGAGCTTCGTCCAGGAGCTGCGCTACGGCGTGAGCCCCGAGGTGGGGGACGGCAAGCACCGGTTCGGCCTCTCGATGCCGCTCTGGGCCCTCGCCACGGGAACCGGCGACTGCGACACGCGCGCCGTGCTGCTCGCGGCGCTCGCCCGCAGCATCGGGCTCTGCGACGTGCACCTCGTGCGCGACGCGGACCACGCGCACATGTTCGCGGCGGCCGCGATCCCCGTGCGCAAGGACGACCTCATCGTCCGCCCGGAGGGTCGCACGCTGGTGCTCGTCGAGACCACGGACCACTGGCCCATCGGCCGGGTCGCGTCGCGCACGCACCGCGAGCGGCTGCAGACCGTGTTCCTCGAGCCCGCGGCCGTCACCGCAGCAGCAGCCACGCCGCCGCCGCGGCCACCGCGGCCCATCGCCATGCGCGGGCCGCAGACGGCACCGGCACCGCGTACGTCGGCACGGTCCACGCCAGCGCGATGACCACGGTCGCCCCGGTGCGCACCGCGTTCCACGCCGGCGCCGGGTCCTTCCAGACGAGCCACATCAGCACGCCCGCCGTCCCCATGAGCCAGCCAAGCGGGCGACCGCCCGACTCGAGCGCCTCGCGGAAGGTGAGCGTTCGGCCGGGCTGCGTGGAAGGGTCCATTCCGGAAGGGTAAGGCGTGCCCGCCGCGCGCGTCATCGCCCGCTGCGCACGTCCATTCCGTTCACGCGTCGAATGCCCGCTGGTCCGGCCGCGGCACCGGGTGCATCCATCGCACCCACAGGGACTCGAAGTCCCCGTGTCGGCCCGTCCGCAGCCGCAGGACGAGCACGCCCTTCGGCCCCACCAGGCACGCCCGTGCGTTCGCCCAGCCCGTGGCGACGAGCACCGAGTCCTCGACGGTCCAGCGCACCGACCCGTGCTGCACCCATCCGGTGCCGGCGACCACCGGGGCGAAGAGCGAGCGCCGCCGCACCATCCGGGAGATCGCCGCGACGATCACCGTCGCGCACACGATCGTGACCGGGTTCAACCCGCGGCCGGACACCCACCAGGACCCCGCGCCCACGGCGCCGCACGTGACGACCTGCGCGATGTCGCCGCGCCCCATCCCGCCGCCGATCGTCTCGGGCTCGATCGGCCGGTCGGTGCGGTCGTATCGCTCGGTCCGTGAGGCGAGGTGCTCGGACACGTACGCGCGCGCCTTCCGGCCCTCGCGCACGCGATCGAGCCATCGGCGGGCATGTCGCGCGCCCCATGAATCCTTCGGGGGTCCGCCCTCGGCGAGCTCGGCCAGCATGAACGCCCGCGCCGGGTCGCCCGCCGGGACGTGTCCCGCGAACCCCAGCGCCGTGCCGCGCGAGGCGCGCCGGAAGACGTCGCGCATGGCGAGCGCAGCGAGCGCCAGGACCGCGACGACCGCGGCCGTGCGTGCCGCGAAGTCCGCGATCCCCTGCAAGGCGAATCGGTCGACGGCCTTCCACGAGAAGAACGCGGCGGCGAACGCGGCGCCCGCGACGAACACGACGACGACGAACGCCCCGAGCGCGACCAGCCACGTGCCCGGCGCGAGCCACACGCGCCAGCGCCACGCCGGCACGACGACCGGCTCGGGCCACGTGACGTCCGTCAGGGGCTCCGAATGCGCGCCTCCGTCCCCCGCGCCCTCGTTCACGGGCACAGCCGCGTCCACGTGTACCCCCCGTCGCTTTCCCGCACGTACGCGATGCGGTCGTGCAGCCGGTGCTTGTGCCCCTGCCAGAGCTCGACGCGCTCGGGCGCGATGCGGAACCCGCCCCAGTGCGGCGGCCGCGGGATCTCGCGCCCGGCGAACCGCTCGTCGAGCTCGCGCACGGCGTCCTCGAGCGCCCGGCGGCCGTCGATCGGCCGGCTCTGCTGGCTGGCGCATGCGTTCACGCGGTTCTCGCGCGGGCGGCTCGCCCAGTACGCGTCGCTCTCAGCCTCAGTCGTGTGCGTGACCGCGCCCTCGATGCGCACCTGGCGGTCGAGCTGGTCCCAGTGGAAGTTCGCGCACGCGCGCGGGTGCGCGCGCAGCGCCTCGCCCTTGCGGCTCTCGCGATTCGTGTAGAAGACGATGCCGCGCGCGTCGAACCCGCGGCAGAGCACCACGCGCACGCTCGGGCGGCCGTCGGGGTCGATCGTCGCCACGCTCATCGCGTTCGGGTTCGGCACCGTCGTCGCCTCGTGGGCGGCGTCGAACCAGCGGCGGAACGCGTCCATCGGGTCCGCGGGCGGATGCTCGAAGTCAAGGGCGCTCGCGGCGTGCTCGAGGGGCGGGTGCTTCATCATGGTGGGGTGCCTTCGCTTCAGGTGCCGGGATCGATGCCAAAGTACCGGAGCCACGCATCCACCTGGCGCGCGGTCAGCGGCCCGGGGTCCCGCTTCGCGACCGCGCGCGTGCCGCGCGGGGCCGCCGCGGCGTCCTGCGCGAGTTGCCGCAGGAACGCGTCGGCTCCCAGCACCCGCGCACCGCGCCGCCTGGCCGACCGTTGCACCGCGCGGTCGTTCGAGACCACCGTGATGCGCCGCGGGTGCGTGCTCTCGTTGAGCATGCGCTCGATCGCCGCGTCGGCGCTCGCGCCGCCCCCGGCGTACGACACGCGCACCTGCCCGCGCTCGGCGGCACGGACGTCGCGGGGCTTCGTCCCGTCGCACACCACTACCGCCTGGTGTCGACCCCAGCGGCTCGCCGCGATCAGGTCGGCAAGGTCCGGTGCCTCCAAGCCCGCGAGCTCCGGCGGGAGCACCCCGGTGACGTGCAGGACGTTGTAGGCGTCGACGAGGAGCATCCTGGCCTTTATCGGACATCGTAGGCGCCGCGCCGCGTTTGAGTTTCCCCGCGGGATCGGGTCTACTGCGCGACTCCCCGCGGCGGCCGAGTGGCCGGGCCGCCGGGGTCACGAACGAAAGGCACTCCCGAATGGCGATCAAGATCAAGGCGCGAGGAGGCGAGACCGTCGAGCAGATGGTCCGCCGCTTCAAGAAGCTCTGCGAGAAGGACGGTCTGACGAAGGAAGTGAAGCGTCGTCAGTACTACGAGAAGCCCTCCGAGCTCAAGCGCCGCGCCACGATCCGCCGCGAGGGCCTGCGTGCCATCGCCGCGCGCAACGCCGCGCGTCCCGGCGCGCGCCCCGGCGCCCCGGCGGCCCGTCCGTCCGGCCGCTCGGGCGGACGCGGCTCCTGAGCCGCGACCGGCCTCGCCGATGATCCGGACCAAGTCAAAGGGTGACCCCGCCGCGGTCCGTGCGTTCGCGACGGACCTCGCCCGCGCGTGCGTGCTCGACAAGTGCACCGACGTCGTGCTGCGCGACGTCAGCGCGGTGAGCCAGGTGTGCGACTTCATCCTCATCGCCAGCGGCACCTCCGACCGCCAGATGAAGAGCGTCGCGCAGGCGCTCGAGGACCTCGGCAAGGAGCGGGGCCAGCCGCCGTTCCGCTCCGACCGGGACACCGGCACCACGTGGATCGTCGTCGACTTCGTCGACGTGGTCGTCCACCTCTTCGAGCCCGCGCAGCGCGAGTACTACGACCTCGAGTCGCTCTGGGCCGACGGCATCGCCGTCGAGGTGCCCGCGCCCGCCCGCGCTCGCGCATGAGGGCCCCGCGATGCTCCGCCACGCGCTGCACGCCAAGCTCCACCACGCGACGGTGACCTATTGCGACGCCGACTACGTCGGCTCGATCACGATCGACCGCGACCTGCTCGACGCCAGCGGCCTGCGCGCGAACGAGAAGGTGCTCGTCGCCGACTGCGACAGCGCGGCGCGCTTCGAGACGTACGTGATCCCGGGCGAGCGCGGCAGCGGCGTCATCGGCGTCAACGGCGCGTGCGCGCGGCTCTCGGGGATCGGCCACAAGCTCATCGTGATGAGCT
>CAYSFS010000130.1:0-6539 GCA_964430235.1 uncultured Chitinophaga sp.
GTGGCGGAGGAGCGAGCGCCTGAGCGCGACGGACGCGTCGTCGGACGGGTGCCAGGTGAGGTTCGGGGAAGGGGCGGGCGTGGTCATGGGCCTGGATCGCGGGCGATGCGGGACGTCGCGGGGTGGGGGTAACGTGGCGCCGTACGACGCATGGCCCGCCTGACCGTCATCGAATCGAACCTCTTCGGCGAGCAGGGGCACTACGCCGAGTTCGTGAGGTCGCTGGCCTCGTGCACGTCGCCCGCGGACGAGTTGATCGTACTGTGCGACGAGGCGTTGCCCGACTCGGTGCTCGCGGACGCGCCGCGCGTGCGGGTGGAGCGTCCGTTCCGGCTCGTGGGGCGCCAGCGCGAGGAACGGCGCGTGCTGCGGGAATGCCTCGAGCGGCGCGAGCCGTTCCTCCTGCTCACGGCGCGGCACACCGACGTCCTGCGGCTCGAGGGCGCGGTGCGCGCCACCGGCATCGAACCACGGCACGCGTGCCTCTGTTTCCACTGGCGCGAGAGCGGCCTCGTCGAACGCCTCGCGATCGCCGCGTGCATGCGCGTGCGCCGCGAATCGCGTGCGATCGCGCCCACCGAGGTGACGGCGGCGTTCCTGCGGAGGACCGGCTGGCGCAACGTGGAGTGCATCCCGTACCCGGTCCGCGCCATGGAACGCGACACGTCGCCGTCTCCGTTCCGGCACCTCCTGATGGCCGGCGCCGTGCGGATGAACAAGGGCATCGAGCGGCTCGCCGGCGCGCTCCCGATGCTCGCCGCTCGCGTGCCGTGCCCCCCGGTGCTCGTCCAGACCACCGGCAAGCGCCGCGGCGGAGTGAGCGGGCGCCGCGAGTCGGCCGCGCTCGAGTCGCTCCGCGCGTGCGGATACCCGGCGCTGCGGATGGACTCCGAGGCGCCCGATGCGCGCGCCTACGCGCAGCGCTTCCGGGGCGCCGTCACGCTCACGCCGTACGACCCGGCGAAGTTCGCGGACAACGTCAGCGGCATCGCGCTCGACGCGCTGCTCCACGGCAGCCCCGTGGTGGCGACGGCGGGGACGTGGCAGGCTGGCCTCGTCGAGCGTTTCGGCGCGGGGCGCGTGATGCCCTCGTGGACGGCGGCGGCGCTCGCCACGGCGGCCGGCGAGTGCATCGACCACTGGGACCGCGTGTCGGCCGCGGCCCGCGACGCGGCGAAGGAACTCGCGAAGGAGCACCATCCGGCGGCGCTGGTGCGAAGCCTGATGGGCGGCTGAGCGACGACGGCGTCACCCGACGCGAAGCGCCGCCGCCGCCAGCGAGAATGGATCGGCGAACCGCTCGGCGATCGCGGCATTCGCCAACCGCGCCGGTCGGCGCGACTCGAAACCGGCGGCATCCGCACCCATGATCGCCGCGCGGAGCTCGCCCTCGTCGCGGCACGCGATGATCCCGTCCATGTCGAAATGCCGCGCCACCTCGGGATCGCCCCAGTAGATCGGGACGCTGCCGCAGCGCAGGCAGTCGACCAGCTTCTCGGTGAAGTAGCCGGGATACGAGCCGTTCTCGATGACCACCGAGTACATGAACGGCAGGTGCCCGTCGGCCTTGTCCTCGAGCGCGCGGTATCCGCGCCCGAGGAGCGCCATCTCGGGCACCGACGCGCGCGCCCAGTCCGCGATGCGGTGGCGCAGGCGATGGCCCTCGGTGGAAGCCTTCGACGAGGCGATCATGGCGATGCGCCCGGCGCGCGGCGCGTCGGCGTCGATCGCGCGATCGACCCAGGTTCCCCCGTGCGGCACCACCAGCGCATTGCGGCAACGCGCGGCGAGCGAGGCCTGGTGCGTGATGACGCGGTGCCAACGGCCCGCCATCCACGGCAGCGTCGAGTAGAAGCGCCCCTGCACGCAGGGCGGCTCACGCAGCCAGAGCGAGACGCGGCACCGCGTCCCGCCCAACCGCGCCAGGACCGCCTTTGAGGACACCCCGACCACGAGGTGGTCGTCCGGGCCGAGGTCCGCGACCGTCACCGGAGCCGGGTCGCGCGAATCGCGCCATTCGCATCCGGCGAGCGAGATGCCCGCGAGCCGCATGAACGGGCGCGCCGGCACGCGGTAGGGAAGGAAGGCGACGCCCATGCGGCCGCTACGCGCCTCCGCGCGGAGAGCCGGCGATCCATGCACGCACGCCGAGGGCGCGGATCGCCGCCCGATAGAGCGGGCGCCGGATCTCGTGCGCGAGCATCTCTCCGAAGGGCTTGCCGCGCGCCTGGATGGTCGAGCCGCCCACGCGCGCCGTCGCGTCATGCACGCCGGACGGCGACACCACGCACGACGGAACGCCCGTCACCCAGCGCATCTGGAGGAAGACGTCGATCGGCCGGTCGAAGGGCTCGGACACCTCCAGGAGGCGGCGCGCGGCGGCGGCGGACACCACCTGCGCCTGGGTCCCGAGCGGGAGCACGATGGGATGCGAGACCGACGGTGCCGTGCGTGCGCGCGCCGCCGCGCCCGCACGCTCCATGAGCGGCAGGCGAACCAGCCCGTGCGCGCGCGAGGCCTCGCACGCCAGGTCGAGCGCCGCGTCGAACCGGGGTCGACGCAGCTCGACGTCGTCCTCGAGGATGAGCGCGGCGTCGAGCCCGCGGTCGATGATCGCCTGCCACGCCGCGCGATGGCTCAGGAAGCACCCGATCTCGCCCGGGCGCGGCGGGAACGGGTACGCCGGACGGTGGCGCGCCGCGGAGAAGACCCGAGCGCGCTGTGCATCGCCGAGCGCACGCCCGTCGATCGCCGCCACCACGCTGCTGGGAACGGGACACGCCTCGCGGATGGCCCGCACCTGCGCCTCGCGCGCAGGCTGGTCGCGCATGCTGATGATGAGCGCCTCGACTCGCATTCGGATGTCCGGTGCCCGACGCATCGTAGGTTATTCTCGCAACACCGCCGAAGGCACCGACATGGGACCCAAGCTCGTGGTGCAACTCAAGGGCGGGCTCGGCAATCAGCTCTTCCAGTACGCCGCGGGCACGGCGCTCGCGCGCGCGTCGGGTGCGGAACTGGCGCTCGACGACCGCACCGGGTTCGCGCGCGACCGGCGCTTCAGGCGAACGTACGAACTTGCGCCGCTCGGGGTCCGCGCGCGCCTCGCGACCACGGGCGAGCGTGCCGTGGGCATCGCCGACGGTTGGTGCAAGCCGCTGCGGTTCGGGGGGCGTACCCTCGTGCGCCGTGCGCCCTGGGGCGACTTCCTCGCCGAGACGGCGCAGCGGTTCCTTCCCGAGGCCGCATCCTTCCGTGTGCGTCGGACGACCTTCATGAAGGGCTACTGGCAGAGCGCTCGCTATTTCGATGGGATCGCGCGCGAGCTGCGCGACGAGTTGCAGCCCCCGCCGCCGGACGACGCGCGCATGCGTGCGCTCGGCGACGAGATGGCCGCGTGCGACTCGGTGGCCGTCGGCGTACGGCTCTACGAGGAGGACCGCAACCCCGCGGCGAACGCGCGAGACGGCCGGATCAAGCCGCTCTCTGCGCAGGCGGCGGCGGTCGCCGACGTCGTGGCGCGCGCGCCGGGGGCCCGCGTGTTCGTCTTCTGCACCCACCGCGCCCCGGCGCTCGATTCGCTGGTGCTTCCGCCGGGAACCACCTTCGTCACCGAGGACGCCGGTTTCCGCGGCGCGTTGGCCAACCTATGGCTGATGGCGCGGTGCCGGCACCACGTCCTCAACAACAGCTCGTTCTACTGGTGGGGCGCGTGGCTCGCGCACGAGCGGCATGCCCACGGCCCCGGCGAGGTGCGCGCGGCGGACAACTTCGTCAACGCCGACTGCGTTCCGCCGGGATGGGGTACGTTCTGACGCGGGCCGATCGCCCCCATCCGCCATGGGACTCCACACCACGCTCATCCGCATGCTGCAGGCCAGGCAGGACCGCGCGCGGTTCGCCCGGAAGGGCCCCATCGGGGACTTCTACCGCGCGGGCGGGAACGACCTGCTGCACGCGCTCCCGGTCACGACCGACGACGTCGTGATCGATGCCGGCGGATTCGAGGGCGACTGGGCCGCGACGATGCTCGTGAAGTTCGGGTGCCGGGTCGAGCTGTTCGAGCCGATCCCGGCCTTCGCCCAGGCATGCCGCACGCGGTTCGCGAACAACCGGCGCGTCGACGTCCACGAGGCCGCGCTCGGCGGGTCGGCGCGCACCGCGCGGTTCGCGATCGACTCGGTGGCGAGCTCGGAGTTCGGGGGACGGGACGAGGGCGCCGTCGAGGCCCGAGTGGTCGACGTTGCCGAGGTGGTCGATCGAGTGCGGGCCGCGCACCGCGACGTGGCCTGCCTCAAGCTGAACATCGAGGGCGGCGAGTACGAGGTGCTCGAGCGGCTGGCGGATTCCGGCGCGCTCGCGAGCTGCCGGTCGGTGCTGGTGCAGTTCCACGAGCAGCCCGAGGGATGGGAGGACCGGTTCCGCCGGGCACGGAGCGAACTCGGGATCGCGCACCGGTGCACGTGGCGATTCCCGATGGTGTGGGAGCTCTGGGAGCGCGGGCCGCGCTGAGGGCCGCGGCCCTATCCTCAGGCCATCCATGCTGAAGAAGATCATCGCCGACGCCCAGTTCCGGCTCGGTCGCGCGCGCCGCGACGTTGGATTGCTGCGTCAGGCGGCGCGTAACAGCCCGCAGGACGTGCGCATCGCGGTGGAGCTTGCGCGCCTGGGCGACCCCTCCGCCCTCGGCCGCTGCCTGGGCCTGGTGCTCGCGGGGCTGCGCGACGACGCGAAGATCGGCTCGATGCCGCGCGAGAGCATGGCATTCATGGAACACGCATCGCGGCTCCTGCCAGCGAGCCACGGGCAGTTCCTGCAGGACATCGCGGCGCTTGCGCTGACGGGCCGCGGGCGCGACGGGTTCTTCGTCGAGGTCGGCACCGCTGACGGCACCACGCACTCGAATACGCTGATGCTGGAGCGCGACTTCGGGTGGCGCGGAATCCTCGTCGAGCCCGATCGCCGCTTCCATGCGCCGATCCGGCGCACGCGCACCGCGACGCTGGTGACGGCCCCGGCCTTCAGCCGCGACGGCGAGCGCATGGAGTTCCTGGAGTCATCGCACGCCGGCGCGCTCTCCACGCTTCGCGGGTTCCGCGGGGCGGATGGCCGCCATCGCCGCGGCGAGGTGCGCGTGCTCGAGACGCAGACGCTCGACACGATCCTTGGTTCAAATGGCGCACCGGCGCGCATCGACTTCATGTCGATCGACACCGAGGGGTCCGAGCTCGAGGTGCTGCGCGGGCTCGACCTCACGCGCTGGGATGTGCGATTCCTGGCCATCGAGCACAACTGGGCGCCGGGCCACCGTGACGCGATCGTCGCCCACCTGGCTCCATTCGGGTTCAGGCCGGTGCTCGAGGCATTCTCGGCGATGGATGTCTGGCTGCTGCGGAACGACGCATGAGGGAGCCGGCGTCGATCGACGCGCACGTTCCGCCGGCGGGCCCGGTCTTCCACGTCGGGCTCCCCAAGACCGGCACCAGCTTCCTGCAGGAACGCTTCTTCCCGAGGCTCGGCATCCCGTTCCACACGACCCACGGGGGTGCGTTGCCGCGGTCGATGGACTGGGTCTACCGGATCAACGGGCGCTGGATCGACGACCGCCTGCCTCGGGAGCGGCGCGTGTCCATGCTTGGCGCAATCGCGGCGCGCGAGATCCAGGCGGTGCCGGAGCTCTCGGGCACGGGCGCGCCCGCGGTCGTGAGCGCCGAGGGCCTGTGCGGCGCCTCGCACGACCCGCTCCTCAACTCGGGTGCGATCGCACGCAGCCTTGCCGCCCTGCACCCAGGCGCGCGTGCCGTGATCTGCGTGCGCGACCATGCGGAGTGGTGCGAGTCGATCTACCGGCAACTCGTGATGCGGGAGGATCGGTTCGGGCGGTTCATCCCGTTCGAACGGTTCTTCGCGACGGATCCACGCACCGATGCGATCGTGCAGGTCGGAGACCTGCGGTGGTCGGACCTGTGCCGGGAATGGTCGGACGCCTTCGGCCCGGGCCGGGTGCTGGTGCTTCGCTACGAGCAGCTGCGGGCCGAACCGCGCGCATTCCTCGCGGCGCTCGCGCGCTTCGTCGTGGGCCACGAGATCGCCGGGACCGACACCGACGTCCGCGTGAACGATTCCTCCGGCCTGGAACGCCACCGCGCGACGCCGCTCGTGCGCAAGGCCGTGCGGCTTGTCGGTGCAGTCGTCACGGTCGACGGCGCACGAACCGCGTGGGAGGCGCGGACCATCCGGCGCGCGGTCCGCGATCGGCTCGGCGGGCGCGGGACGTTCCCAGGGATCGACCCCGCGACGCGGGCCAGGATCACGGAGTGCGCTCGCGGCGACCGGGCGCGGCTCGACGCGATGATCGGCGCATGGCCCCCGCGCCGTCGGCCCCGATAGCATTTCGCTCTTCGTGCACCCCACCCTCTCCCACCTCGACGAACTCGAAGCGGAGGCCATCCAGATCCTCCGCGAGACGGCCGCGAGCTTCGAGCGGCCGGTGCTGATGTACTCGATCGGCAAGGACAGCACGGTGCTGCTGCACCTGG
>CAYSFS010000131.1:0-6392 GCA_964430235.1 uncultured Chitinophaga sp.
TCAGCGGACACGACTCGCGCACCCGCAACCGCCAGTACCTGGTCCGGCGCATCCTGTGGATGCAAGAGATCTGCAATTGGTGAGATCTAAACTTGCAATCCGCGGACATGTAGTCTACAATCCGCGTATGACCTCCGATCGCCTGCTCCCGCGCCTCGCTGCCGGGCCTCTTGAAGAGGCGATGCAGGATTCGCCGGTGGTGCTGATCCATGGACCGCGCCAGTCCGGCAAGTCGACGCTTGCGACCGCGCACGGATCCCGCCGCGGCTACCGGTCACTCACGTTCGATGACACGGCCGTCCTGAACCTCGCGCAGTCCGATCCTGCGGGATTCGTCGCGGACCTTCCCGACCGCGTGATCCTCGACGAAGTTCAGCGCGTGCCCGGGCTGTTCCTTGCGCTGAAGATGGCGATTGACCGCGATCGCACCCCGGGACGCTTCCTGCTCACCGGCTCGTCGAATGTACTTCTGCTGCCCACGCTCGCCGACTCGTTGGCCGGCCGCATGGCGATCGTGCGGCTGCATCCGCTCGCACAGTGCGAACTCGAGAAGACGCACCCCGACTTCCTCGAGCGGCTGATCGCAGGCCGATTCCCCATGGTGTCGGCGACCCGGCAGCGAGCGAAGCTCGCCGATCGCATCGTGCAGGGAGGGTTCCCGGCCCTGCTGCCGCTGCCAACGGCAAGGCGCCGCGCGCGATGGCACCGGGACTACGTCGAGGCCATCGTGCAGCGGGATGTGCGGTCGATGGCTCGCATCGCTTCGCTTGATGCATTGCCCCGGTTGCTGGAACTGGTCGCCGGTCAGACTGCACGCACCCTGAACATCAGCGATCTCTCGGGCCCCTTCGGCCTCAGCCGCCCCACGATCCGCGAGTACGTCACGCTGCTGGAGCGGCTCTTCCTGGTGGAAGAGCTGCCCGCCTGGCACACCAACCGAATCAGCAGGCTGGTCAAGGGCCCGAAGGTCCACATCGCCGACACCGGCCTCGGCTGCGCGCTGCTCGGACTCTCCGCCGAAGCGTTGTGGGCGGATCGGGATGCCTTCGGCCATATGCTCGAAACGTTCGTCTACCTCGAACTTCGCCGGCAGGCGTCGGGCCATGATGAACCGATCGGCTTCAGCCACTTCCGGCATCGTGACGGCGCGGAAGTCGACATCGTGGTCGAGCACGGCGCGGGCCGCATCAGCGGCGTCGAGGTGAAGGCTTCGTCGACCGTGCGCGCGTCGGACTTCAACGGCCTGAAGGCGCTGCGAGAGGCCTGCGGCAAGCGATTCGGCTGCGGCGTGGTGGCCTATGACGGCGAACTCACCGTCGGATTCGGTGACGGCATGTTCGCGGTGCCTCTCGCGGCACTGTGGGCTTGACGGTGCGACTCTTCCGAGTGAGATGAAGCCACGCTTTCGATGCGCCGAAGGGGATCTCGCTCTCGAAGGGAGTCGGGAGCCAACTCGCCTGTTCGAAACCCGTTCCGCCTGCCCTACTTCAAAGGGTGCGCGCGAAACTGGCGCGCCAGCAGGTTAAGAGTGAGCGCCCTGGCCTCACGGCCGGGGCGTTCGCGTTTTGCGGCGCGCGTGCGGAGGCCGCGGAAGGCGGAAGTCTCGGGTGATGAGTTGTGGTTCCACTGAGTTCGCCTTGAGTGTGTGCAGCGTTGAGGCTGACCCGTGCGCGCAGGCGGGCCGCGGTTGCACTTGCGCACATCTGCCGCGATACTCGGAGGCATGTGGCGAATCGTCTTGGTTGCTGCTTCGACGGTCCCGCTCGCGTCCTGTGCATCGAAACACGCGCATCCCGAGCAGTACGGCGCCATGCGCGCGGTCATGCGCGAAGGGCAGACTGAGGCTCGCGTCACGGTCTGCGATGTCGCGGATGGCCGCACGCGATTCGGAGTCGGGGCGCTGGAGGGCCTCTCTGGCGAGGTGACCATTGATTCTGGGGAAGTTTGGGTCTCCCGGGTGGAAGCGGGCAAGCCAGTGACCACGGGACCTGGCTGTACCCCAACGGACCGGGCTACGCTGCTTTCGGTCGGTTCCATCGAGAATCCCGTGACTTCCACGATCGAGATCGCGATGGCGGACGAATCGCTCGAGGAAGCCATCGGCCGTGCAGGCGCCTTGGTCGGGATGCCTCGGGAGCCGTTCATGTTCGCAATCGACGCCACGGCGACCATGCTGCGTGCGCACGTCATCGCAGGCACCTGCGCCCATGCCGACCCCAATGCTGAGGCGTTCCGACTGTCCATCGACGTGCCTCTTCAGATACGCATCGTGGGCCTCTACGCGGCGGGTGCGCCGGGCGTTCTCACCCACCATGGATCAAACGTCCACATGCATGCCATTTTCGTCCACATGGGACAGCGCATGACTGCTCACATCGACTCGATCGCGCTCGCCGCGGGCGCAAGGCTGTCGGTGCCCGGCAATGCACATGAAGCTCGGGCCGAGCGCGATTTCCCGGGCACCGCGGATCGGAGTCATGAATGTCGTCGAGCGATCCGCTTCGGGACCGTCCTAGCTCAAGGATCCAAATGAACACTGTTCGCATCGCTCTCGCCAACATCCCGATCGCGGCGACTCCGGACGAGTCCGTCTTCCTCGCGACCTCGACGATCGCCGACGCTCGTCGGCGAGGGGCCCTCGTGGTGTGCTTCCCCGAGTGCTTCATTCCGGGATATCGCTGGCCAGGCACGAACATGCCGCCGCCGGATCCGGCGTTTCTCGAGCGGGCGTTATCCGAAGTGGCCCGTGCGGCCAAGGATGCAGGCATCACGGTCATCATCGGCACGGAGCGACTGACCGATCGCGGCTTGCAGATTGCGGTGTGCGTCATCAACCCGGACGGCACAATCGCCGGCTGGCAGGAAAAGGTACAGCTCGATCCGTCGGAAGACGCGATCTACCCGGCGTTCGGCTCGGAACGCAAGATCTTCACCGCCGGACCACTGACCTTCGGAGTGGTGATCTGCCACGAAGGCTGGAGGTATCCCGAAACCGTGCGGTGGGCCGTCCGTCGGGGTGCGCAGGTCGTCTTTCACCCGCATGCGCATGTCGCCGAACCCGGAAGCTACCGCCCGACCACGTTCGCCGATCCCTGCAACTCGTTCCATGAGAAGGCGGTGCTCTGTCGCGCGGCGGAGAACACCTGCTACTTCGCCTCGGTGAACTGCGCGAGCGATGGCTCCGGCACCACCTCGGCGATCGCTCGTCCGGACGGCACGCTGCTCTGCTTCCAACCGTACGGCCGAGCGGGGTTGCTCGTCGCCGATCTCGACCTCCGCGAAGCAACCGGACTGCTTGCCTCGCGGTGCCGGACCTCGCCGCTCTAGATGACGGCGAAGCGAACTGAGCGCGACCAATTCACTTCACTACTTCACATCAAGGGCCGAAGGCCGCCTGAATCCAGCGGCGAGACGCCGAGTGAAGAGGATGGGCCGCACGCGACACTGCCGCCCCGAACGGTTCAGAGCGAGCGCCCCGGCCACACGGCCGGGGCGTTCGCGTTTTGCGGCGTGCGTACGGCGCTTTGCGACAAGGCGTTGCGTGCGCGGAGGTCTCTCGGGGTGGGCGAGGGACGAAGTCGATGTGGAGGGGTTCCGGTGGGAGGCAAGCGCGGGCGTCCACGGGCGGACGGCGGTCGGTCGACCCTGCATCTTCGCTCAGCGGCGGCGACGACCGGTGAGGCCTGCGAGTCCGAGCAGCGCGATCGCGCCAGGGGCCGGGATTGCGCTCGGGAGCCCGAAGATCGACCGGTTCTGGAACAGGACCGTGTGGCTCGTCTCGATGGACAGGTACTGCCACTGGAGATTGTTGTCGATGATCATCATCGCGTTCGCGCCGAGCGCCGACGTGATGTCCACGGTGAACGAGCTGCCGGTGATCTCAAGGATCTCGTACGGGGCGCCGGTTTCGCCCGCGATGAGCGCCTTGCACGAGTGGCCGACCATGCTGAAATCGGGATTGGTGTAGTAGCTGTTCGGCGCCTGCTGCGTCAGGTTGAACGTGAAGGTGCCCGTCAGGCCCTGCGAACGGATCGTGTTGAACAGGTTGATCGAGTCCGCGGTGAGGGACACGTATTCCTGCGACGCCTGCATCGCGTAGTAGGGCGTCGTGTCGAAGGTGCGGGTGGCGGTGCCTCCCTGCCCGTACTGCCAGACGCCCTTGAAGTTGTCCTCGCACCAGGTGTTCATCGCTGAGACCGATGACGTGAGCGCGAACGAGGCCTGCAGTTCGGAATCGCTGCTCGAGGACCACGTCTGCTGGCCGTTCGGTCGGGTCGCCGCGATGGGGGATGCGGGGCTCTGGCCTTGCCTGTGGGAGATGTTCGCGACGTACCCGAGGACCGCGCCCGAGCTGTCCACCGCGCGGGTCCGCCACTGCTTGAACAAGGCGACGTCGGCGGCGGTGGCGGACTGGGCGCTCAGGGCGACGAGGCAAGCGGCGGCGAGGACGGCGGTGCGGGCGGAATTCATGGTGTGCACGGGTGACTCCTGGTGTTGCGTTTCGTTGGGCGCCGAGCGGCGGTCCCGGGACGACCGAAAAAGGTCCGTCCTCGCGGGTCAAGGCGGAAGTCGCGGAGGCCGCCAATCACCCTCGGTGTCCACGGGTGGACGCCGGGGCCGTTCCGCTTCAGGGCAACCACCCTTCGCGGCGTCAGAAATCCCCTGTTCCTCGAATCCCTGCGGCTTGACGCCGCGCCGCTCGGGGACGATCCAGTTCTGGTGGATGTGCACGGGGTCCGTCGACTACGCGTTGAACTCGCTGTGCAGGATGCCCGTGCCCGTCGACATGCGCTGCAGCTCGCCGGCCTTCAGGACCTCGGTGCGCCCGGGCACGGCGGTCGGAGCCGTGCCGCAGGCCGGCATGCAGGGGTAGCGGCTGACACTACCTACAACAGGCGTTGCGACGGCATACGCGTTCGATTCCTCCGTGGTGCGGTCATCTCAATCCTCCCCGCGCCTGCGGATCTTGGCGAGCAGCCCGTTCAATTCCTGCAACTCCGCGAGCGACAGCGCCGCGAACTGGCGACGCTGGAGCGCGCGAAGAGGCTTGTCGAGCGCCTCGAGCACCTTCCTGCCCTTCGGTGCCAGGTGGTTGCGCACGCACCGCCGATCGTCCGTGGACTTGCACCGTCGCAGGTACTCGAGCCGCTCCAGGCGGTCGATCAGGCGCGCCATGTCGGGGACATCCGCGACCACCATCGAGGCGATCTCGATCCCGCTGCGTCCCGCTTCGCCCGCCCCGCGCAGGATGCGGAGGATGTTGTAGCTCGTCTTCGTCAGCCCATGACCGCGCATCAGGCGGTTGACCTCGCCGTCGAGCACGGCGCCGGTCCGCCAGATGCCGATGTAGGCCTCCTCCTCGGCGGTGTCGAAGGGGCGCTTCTTCCCGAGCTCCTGGGCAAGGGTGGTTGGCTGGGGCATGGGATGGGAGATGATACGTACAACAGGTAAATGCGTCAAACCCCACGGGGGCATCGGGCGGCGATTTTCGCGTCCGGCACGGCGCGAACCCGACGCGCTCGAAGCGTGGCCGGCCCGACGCACGGGTCACGTCGTGGTATGCCATGGGCCACGCATGGCCGAGGGTCGCCCGATTCCGCGCTTCAGCCACCTCGCGCGGGCCACGTTGGTGATGGGCCTGCTGGGGGCGGTGTGCGCCGGATGGTCGTACTGGCGGGGCGCGGGCCGCGCGCGGATCGACCAGGCGTGGGTGCCCGTGCCCGCCACCGGCATGGCCGAGCTGCGCTCGATGCGCCGCGGTTGGAGGGTCGGCGACGGACGGGTGGAGTGGTTCGAGGAGGAGTTCATCTCGGCCGTGGTGCCCCAGCGAACCGCCGTGGACAATCCGGCGACGTCGAGCACCGAGTGGATCTTCGCACCCGTCCCACCGGAACGGGATCGCGCCTTGGGTTCCGCGTGGTACTTCGCCGACTGGCGAGAGTGGCGAGCCGGATCGCTCGGCTGGTACACGCCGACGGGCGGTGCCGGATCCTCGCGCGTGGTTTCGGTGCCGCTGTGGCCGCCTGCGGTGCTCCTGTGCGTCCCGAGCGTCCTGCTGTGGCTTCGCCGGCGCGGCATGTCGCGCCGGCTGCGCGCCGGCGCCTGCTGGTCGTGCGGATACGCGGGTGTCGGGCGGCAACCGGGTGCGCGTTGCCCCGAGTGCGGCGCCGTGCGCCCCGCCTGACGGGACGGGGCCGCCGACGCCCCGGGGAAGCGGGCGGCGGGAGCCGCGGTCCGCGTTGCCCCCCGGCGGCCCCTCAGAACAGGTCGAACGGGTTCGCCAGTTCCAGCACGACGAAGGCCCAGAGCACCCCGCCGAGCGCGACGATCGCTCCCGTCGCCATCAGCAGGAGCGATCCCTGCCACAGTCCCAGCGCGGCGAGGCCGGCTCC
>CAYSFS010000132.1:0-6368 GCA_964430235.1 uncultured Chitinophaga sp.
TTGAACCGACGACTTCCTGCTCCCAAAGCAGGCGCTCTACCAAGCTGAGCTACGCCCCGCGAGTTCGGGCGGATGGTACCCGTGGCACCATGCGGGGACGGCGCGGTCGGCATCCTGCGGGGGTGCGACGATTCCGCGGCGCGGCCGGCGTCTGCCGCGGAAGCGACGGCGCGGCCTCGCGCGCGGCGCGCGGCGCGCTCAGTTCGTGCCCATGAAGCCCGCGGTGCTGTTCGGGATCACGCCCGGGTTCATGCGGTCGCGGAACCAGCGCCAGTCGAACGCGTTGTCGGTGCCGGCGGTATCGACCCAGCGGTGCCCGAACGTGTCCCACCTCTGCGGGAGCGTGGGGTCGGCGAGCGCGCGCGCGTCGGTCGAGCCGTCGACGTAGGTGAGCGTGATGGCGTCGGGGCGCCACCCTGCGGGCCAGTCGACCCAGGTGGGGTTCTGCGGGTAGACGAGCCATCCCTGGTTGTTGTAGGCCACCGAGTCGTCCTCCACGAGCGTGCACATCATGCGCTGGGGGCTCTTCACGGTGCCGATGGTGGTCGCGTTGTAGCGCGAGAGCGGCGTGCTGACGCCGCCCATCGGGCCGGTGGTCGAAGTGAAGTCGTCGTCGAACTCGGGGAGCTCGTCGGGGCGGGTGGATCCGAGCAGCGCATTGAGGCTGTAGCTGCGGACGCGCACCGACACGTTGCTCACCTGGGACAGGTACGGGTTGGTCGGCTCGTCGGGCGACACGTAGCACTTGAGGTCGCCGATGTACGGGAAGAGCGTGCCGTTCTCGATGGCCCCGGGTCGCTCGAACTGGCCGCCCGGCGCGAGGTACGCGCCCTCGGCCCGCACCCAGCAGGGCGTCGTGGTGCTGTTCACGTTCGCGCCGTCGATGAAGAGCGTGCCGGTCGAGTCGGTGCGAGGGCTGGGGAACCGCGTGCCGTTGCTGGTGGCGTAGGCGTAGAGCGCCTGCGCGATGGTCCGCTGGTTGGTCATGCACTGCATGGTGCGTGCGCGGGCGCGGAGGGCCGCGATGGTGGGGATGACCAGGCCGATCACCAGCGCGATGATGGCCACCACGATGAGGAGCTCAGGCAGGCTGAAGCCCGTGCGGAGGCGGCTCGGGACGGCGGTCGGGGCGTCGGGCTGAGCGGTGCGCATGGGGGTCATCGCCTCGCAGGGTAGTCGCACGGGGGGGCTCTCCGTACCATGGAGGCATGAAGCGCTTCAGCCCCTCGCTGCTTTCCGCCGCGGTCCTTGTCGCGGTTCCGGGCTTTCCGGCCGTGGCCCTCGGCATGCCTGCCGCCCCGGCCGTGCCCGCCGCTCCTGCCCAGGACGCGTCCAAGTACTCGGGCTTCCTGCCCCTCGTGAAGGCACACAAGGAAGCGCAGGACAAGATGGTGAAGCTCTGGCAGTCCATCAAGGCCGGGGACAACTCCGAGGGCACCCGCGCGGCCTACAAGGCGGCGCAGGAGGTGTCCCAGAAGGCCGCCAACAAGGTCACCAAGTTCATGGAGCAGGAGAAGTGGTCGCAGGAGGACCGCGAGGCCATGAACAAGATCTGGTCGAAGGAGCTCGAGAAGACCGATTGACGGGGGATGGGCGAGGCAGGCGAGGGCACGAGACCAGACGAGCGGCGTGCGGCGGGCGGCGAGGGAGACGGGCACGTCGTGCGTGATGGGCGCGCCGGGCGCGCGGTGTCGCCGTGGGCATCCGTCGCGAAGTGGGCCGTGGCATGCGTCGCGATCGTGGCGGTCGCGTGGCTGGTGCTCGACCTGCTGCGGCAGTGCTCGCCGGTGGCGGTGGTGCAGGCCGGCGGGAGCGAGGCTCGCGCGGCCCTCAAGACGCTGGCGGACGCGCTGAAGCCCGCGGTGTCGAGCACGCCGCTCGTGGTGCTGCGCGGCGAGGATGACACGCCGAAGCTGGTCGTCTACACGCACGCGGCGGACGTCGAGGTCGAGCTGGTCGAGGACCACTGGTACGGGGACACGTGCAGCCGGGTGGCCGCGAAGGGATGCCGCGCGCAGTTCGTGGTGCCGCTTGACGGCGTGACGGACCGCGACGTGGTGCTGGTGCCGGCGCAGGGTGGGGCGCCGGCGCGGATCCTGGTGCTCGTGCCGCGGCCGCGCGTGGACGAGCAGATGCTGGCGGTGGCGCCGGAGTCGGTGGTGTTCACCGAGCGGAACACCGGGCTTCGGCACGCGCGCGCGTGGCTCGGCACCGACAACCGGGACGAGCTGGTGAAGCAGCTTCGGCCGAGGCTGGTGGAGGCGGTGTCGCGCCCGGAGGTGCGCGAGCGAGCCGACCGCGCCGCGCGCGAGTTCTTCGAGCGCCGGTTCGCGGAGTGGCTGCGCGCGGAGCTCACGGTCGGCCGCGACGTGGAGGTGGACGTACGGTGGGTGGAGTGAAAATGACGCCGGGCATCATTTCCCGATTTTCGTGCGAAAATGCGCCGGGGGCGATTTTCGGAGATTCCGCAGGTTTTGGCGGGTCGCGCGAAACCGATGTCACGATGCACGGATGCCACCCAGGCTCGTCAGGATCGTTCCGGGCGTCCCGCACCATGTGACCCAGCGGGCGGCTCACGGGGAGTTCATCCTCGAGAGCCAGCACGCGAAGGCAGTGCTCATGAACCTGCTCACGGCATGGGCCGAGCGCACGGGCGTGGTGGTCCACGCCTTCGCGCTGCTGAACAACCACATCCACCTGAGCGCCACGCCCCCGGGCGAACGCTCGCTCGCCACCATGCTCGGATGCGCCTGCCAGGCGTTCTCGCGCTGGCTCAATCTCATGCGCGGCGACAACGGCCCGAATTGGCAGGCCCGCTATTTCGCGTCTCCGATGGATCCTGCGCACGCGATCGCCGCCGCCAGGTACATCGAACGAAACCCCGTCGCCGCAGGGCTGGTCGAGCGCGCCGAGGATTGGCACTGGTCGAGTGCCGCATGGCATGTGGGTACGGGTCCCCGGCCGGAGATCCTCATGCCCGGCGCGATGAACCCCGCGGGGGTCAAGCCGTCCGAGTGGCGCGCCATGCTCAGGGATCCGCTGGATCCGGAGCGGGCGATCCGGTTTCACCGGGCGTCGCGGACATCCAATCCCCTCGGCGACGACGCCTGGATCGATCGAATCGAGGCGACGCTGGGGCGCTCCGTGCGCCGCCGCCCGCGAGGGCGTCCCCGCAAGTGGATGCTCATGCCCGGAACGGCTCTCCTGGCCCCCGGGTCGTCTTCCGTCACGCCAGCCTGATCCCCGAGAGGTCCTCGGCCGGCTCCGGCCAGTTCAGCGACAGCCCGTCGATCTTCCTGCAGAGCACATCGCTCACCAGCAGGTTGCGGAACCACTTCCTGTTCGAGGGGACGACGATCCACGGCGCATGGTCGGTGCTCGTCGTCGACAGCATGTCCTCGAACGTCTCGATGTATTGCGGCCACCGCTTGCGCTCGGTCACGTCGTTGACGGAGAACTTCCAGTGCTTCGACGGGTCCTCGAGGCGCGCGTGCAGGCGCTTCAGCTGCTCCTCGTTGGTGATCGAGAGGAAGAACTTGAGGACGATCGTCCCTTCCTCGACGAGCATCCGCTCGAAATCGTTGATCTGCCTCTGGCGCCGCTCGATCTCCTTGGGCTTCAGGAACCCGTGCACGCGGCCGACGATGATGTCCTCGTAGTGGCTGCGGTTGAAGATCGCGATCTCGCCCTTCGCGGGGCAGCGCGAATGGACCCGCCAGAGGTAGTCGTGCGCGAGCTCGGCGTCGCTCGGCTTCTTGAACGAGTGCACGAACACTCCCTGGGGGTTGAGGGCGGTCATCACCTTGCGGATGACGCCGTCCTTGCCGGCAGTGTCGATGCCCTGGAGGACGATCAGCATCGCGCGCGAGCGGTTGGCCCAGAAGCGCATCTGCAGCTCGTCGACCTGCTTGAGGTTCTCGGCGAGGCGGGCCTCGCCCGCGGCCTTGTCCATCCCGCCGTCATCGTCGGGATCCCAGTCCATGAGTCGGACGCGCGAGCCTGGGCGGACCGTGAAGCGGTCGGGGTCTGGCTGGGCCATGCGCGGAAAATACGCCGGGGGCCATTTTCGAGCGAAAATGGCCCCCGGCGCCATTTTCGTCAGAACGCGCAGCTCTTCGGCGTGCGCGGGAACGGGATGCAGTCGCGCACGTTGCCGAGCCCCGTCGCGTAGGCGATCGTCCGCTCGAATCCGAGGCCGAAGCCCGCGTGCGGCACCGTGCCGTACCGGCGCAGGTCGCGGTACCACCAGTACGCCGCAGGGTCCAGGTGCATCTCGCGGATGCGCGCGTCGAGCACGTCGAGCCGCTCCTCGCGCTGGCTCCCGCCGACGATCTCGCCGATCCCGGGCGCCAGGATGTCCATCGCGGCAACCGTCCTCCCGTCGTCGTTCAGGCGCATGTAGAAGGCCTTGATGTCCTTCGGGTAGTTCATCACGACCACGGGGCGGCCGAACACCTGCTCGGTGAGGTACCGCTCGTGCTCGCTCTGCATGTCGATGCCCCACTTGGGCTCGTACTCGAACTTGTGCCCGCCGGCCGCCGCCTTCTCGAGCTGGCGGATCGCCTCCGTGTAGTCAATGCGCTCGAACGCGGCCCCGCAGAACCGCTCGAGCCGCGCGACCGCATCCTTGTCGACGCGCTCGGCGAAGAAGCGCATGTCGTCGGCGCGCTCCTCGAGGCACGCGCGGAACATCGCCTTCAGCAGGCCCTCGGCGCAGTCCGCGTCCATCTTCAGGTCGGCGAACGCGAGCTCGGGCTCGATCATCCAGAACTCCGCCAGGTGCCGGCTCGTGTTCGAGTTCTCGGCGCGGAAGGTCGGGCCGAAGGTGTAGACCCTGCTCAGCGCCAGGCACCAGCACTCGACGTTCAGTTGGCCGCTCACCGTGAGGTGCGCCTCCTTCCCGAAGAAGTCCTGGCTGAAGTCCACCTTCCCGTCGGGCGTGCGCGGCAGGTTCGCGAGGTCCAGCGTGCTCACGCGGAACATCTCGCCCGCGCCCTCGCAGTCGCTCGCCGTCACGATCGGCGTGTGGATCCAGAAGAACCCGTTGTCGCTGAAGTAGCGGTGCACCGCCTGCGCCATCGTGTGCCGCAGCCGCCCGAGCGCGCCGAAGGTGTTCGTGCGAGCGCGCAGGTGCGCCTGCTCGCGCAGGAACTCCATCGTGTGCGCCTTCGGCTGGATCGGGTAGGTGTCGGGGTCGTCGACGAACCCGTGCACCCGCAGCCGCTCGACCTGCATCTCGATGCCGACGGCGCCGTCCTTGCCCTGCGTCCTCACCAGCCGGCCCTCGGCCTCGACGCTGCATCCGGCCGTCAGCTTGAGCACCTCGCTCGCGTAGTTGGCGAGCGAGTTCGGCACCACCAGCTGCAGCGGGTCGAAGCACGACCCGTCGCTCAGGTTCACGAAGCTGATGCCCGCCTTCGAGTCGCGGCGGGTGCGCACCCACCCCTGGACGATCGCCTGGCGGTCGTTCCACTGGTCGGGCGAGCGGCGGATGGCGGCGATGGGGGTGCCGGCGTGCATGGGGGGCTGAAAATACGCGGGGGGCGGCGTGGGTGAGTTCCGCTGCCACTCTGACACCTCGGCGCACCCCGCGCCCCCCCGCCGTGACACGCCGATGCTGATCGCATGCCCACCACGCACGTGTGAAGGCATGGATTACCGGACACATCACCCCCCTCTCCCCACCCATCATTGGCACGCCCCTTGCATCCACCTCCACCTCCGCATGCGCTTCCGCCTGCTCCACCCCCAGCCTGCCGACCACACCGCCTTTGGCGGCGCGGGCGGTCATGGCCCGGGCGCGGGCCGGCGCACCCCGCTCCTGAACCTGCTGCTCACCTCGGGCGGCTGGCGCGAGGATGCATGGGCCGTCGCCGTGCCGCAGATCCTGGGCGCGCACGGCGTGAACGTCATCCAGGCGCGCTCGGGCGTCGAGGCCTCGAACGTCATCCGCAGCGTCACGGTGCACATCGCCGTGGTCGACCTCGCGCTGCCCCTCGACGACCGCTCGTCGATCGGCAGCGAGCCCGCGGGCGCGCGCGTCCTGCAGCTGCTGCGCCGCCTCGACGCCCCGCCGCCGGTGGTGGTCGTGCGCCCGCCGCAGCCCACGCGCCGCGAGAGCACGCGCGGCCTGGTCGACGCGCTCCTCGACGGCGCGTTCAGCGTGGTCGACCGCCCGTGCCACCCCGAGACCATGCTGCGGGTCATGCAGCGCATCATCGAACGACACTACGTGGAACGGGCCGTCGCGCGTCGCGCCGCCGCCGCCACGAACACCAGCCACGCCAACCCCCAACACCAACAGGAGACGTGAACATGAAGGTCCGACCCCTCGGAGACAAGATCCTCGTCAAGCGCGACGAAGCCGC
>CAYSFS010000133.1:0-6232 GCA_964430235.1 uncultured Chitinophaga sp.
GATGATCGCCATCGCCGAGGTGAAGGCGGTCATGCCGCAGGCCGACCCGCACTGGCCGGGCTGGGCGAAGGACGGCGGCCACGGACACCAACACCACCACGGCGCGGGCATGCCCGCGGCCGCCCACGAGCCCGGCGAGCCCGGCGGGCGCGGCGCCTGAACCACGGAACCACCACGGAGACACGAACGTGACCACGCTCTCCCCCACCCACGCGCACGGAACGACGGCCGCGGCCGCGCCGCGTCGCCTCGCCTGCCTGCTCGCGGAGTTCGAGAACCCGGCGCAGATCGTCGCCGCCGCCGAGCAGGTGCGCGACGCCGGCTACCGCCACTGGGACTGCCACACGCCGTTCCCCGTGCACGGCCTCGACAAGGCCATGGGCATCGGCCGCACCATCCTGCCGGTGCTCGTGTTCTTCGCGGGCGCCGCGGGATGCACCACCGGCCTGGTGCTCCAGCTCTTCACCAACTCCTACGGGTTCACCATCTGGGCGCTGGTGAAGGTCACGGGCTACCCGTTCCTCATCAGCGGCAAGCCGGCGCTCAGCATCCCGGCGTTCATCCCCGTGATGTTCGAGCTGACCATCCTGTTCTCGGCGCTCAGCACCGTGGGCCTCATGCTCCTCATGAACGGCCTGCCGTGGCTCAGCAACCCGCTCTTCTCGAGCGAGCGGTTCCGCCGGGCGTCCGACGACCGCTTCTTCATCTCGATCGACGCGCGCGACCCGCGCTTCTACCGCTCCAAGACCGAGCACTTCCTGAAGTCGCTCGGCGCAACCGCCGTCGAGGCGGTGGAGGACTGACGTGCCGAAGCTCCCGCGCATCATCGTCTACTCGCTGATGATCGCCGGCTGCCTGGCGCTCATCCCGCCGCTCGTCTTCGCGCGCATGCGCGCGGCGCCGAGCCCGAACCGGCCGATCCACATCTTCTACGACATGGACTTCCAGCCGAAGTTCAAGACGCAGGCGCCGAACCCGCTCTTCGCCGACGGCCGCGCGATGCGCGCGCCGGTCGACGGCACGGTGGCGCGCGGCGAGTCCTACGTCGACACGCACCTCTACGAGGGCGTCTCCTCGGGCGGTTGGGCGACCACGCTGCCGTCGTCCATGTCCATGGACGAGGCCACGCTCGCCCGCGGCCACCAGCGCTTCGACATCTACTGCTCGGCCTGCCACGGCTACGCGGGCTTCGGCGACGGCGCCGTGAACCAGCGCGCCATGGAGCTCGTCGCGAACGCCAACGGGCCGGTCAACGGAACCCAGTGGGTGGCCGCCAAGAGCCTGCACGACGAGACCACGCGGAACCAGCCGATGGGCCAGCTGTTCAACACCATCACGCACGGAATCCGCAACATGGCCGGCTACGGCTCGCAGATCACCGTCGAGGACCGCTGGGCGATCGCCGCCTACGTCAAGGCGCTGCAGCTGAGCCAGGACGCGCCCGCGAACTGACGACCGCAAGGAAACACCGATGGCCCACGATCACCACCATGCGCACGACCTGAGCGACGCGAACCTCGGAGGTTCCGTGCTCGCCCCCGCCGCGCGCACCCTCATCGGCGCAGGCATCGCGGCCGTCGCCGTCGGCGCCTGGCTCGGATACCGCTCGGGCGACGCCGGGCACTTCGCCCGCCACTGGCTCGTCGCGATGATGTTCGGCCTCGCGATCTGCCTGGGCGCGACCTTCTTCGTCGTCGTGCAGCACCTGACGCGCGCCGGATGGAGCGTGGCCGTGCGCCGTCCCGCCGAGGCGCTGATGCAGAACCTGCGCTGGGCGTGGGTGCTGTTCATTCCCGTCGCCTGGATGGGCTGGAACGGCTCGCTGGACACGCTGTTCCCGTGGGCCGACCTCGACGAGCTCGCGAAGGTCGCGCCCGCCGAGGCGCAGCTGGTCGCGAACAAGTCCGGCTACCTGAACCAGCGGTTCTTCTTCGTCCGTGCGGCGATCTACTTCGTCGCCTGGGCGGGCATCGCCGCGTACTTCTGGCGCGCGAGCGTCCGGCAGGACCGCACCGGCGACCCGGCGATCAGCGCCGCGTGCCGCAAGTGGTCGGGGCCCGCGATGATCGTGTTCGGGCTCAGCATCACCTTCGCCGCGTTCGACTGGATGATGAGCCTCTCGCCCGCGTGGTTCAGCACCATGTTCGGCGTCTACTTCTTCGCCGCCTGCGCCACGTGCGGCATCAGCGTGATCACGCTCCTGACGCTCCGCCTCCAGGACCAGTTCGGCCGGTTGCGCGGCATCGTGTCGCCGGAGCATTTCCAGGACCTGGGCAAGATGCTCTTCGCGTTCGGCATCGTGTTCTGGGCGTACATCGCCTTCAGCCAGTTCATGCTGATCTGGTACGGCAACCTGCCCGAGGAGACCGCGTGGTACCTGCCGCGCCAGGTGGGCGGATGGCTGTGGCTGAGCTGGGCGCTCCTGCTCGGGCACTTCGCGATCCCGTTCGTGTTCCTGATCTCGCGCTGGACGAAGCGCATCCGCGCCACGCTCACGTTCGGCTGCGCGTGGATGCTGCTCTTCGGGCTCATCGACATCTACTACCTGGTCATGCCTCACATCCCGCACGACCTCGGCGAGTTCACGACCTACGGCGAGTTCGCGGCGAAGCACGCGGGCGACGCGCCCCACCTCCTCGATCCCTCGTTCCTCGCGATGACGCTCGGCGTGCTGATGCTGGTCCTGGGCGGCGCGCTGCGCGCGCTGTCGGGGCAGTCGCTGCTCGCCGCGCGCGACCCGTCGCTGCGCGAGAGCCTGGCATTCGAGAACATGTGATCCCCGGAAGGAACGAACCATGACGAGCGCAACGAGTGACAACGAGTTCGTGACCCCGACGGGCGTCCTGTGGGACGACCCGGAGGCGGGCAAGACGTGGCTGGTCACCATCATCGGCATCACCATCCTCGCGGCGCTGGTGATCGCGATCAGCGTCATCTACTTCCGCACGGAGCAGGCCGAGGTCGACGCGAAGGTGATCGAGCCCGAGTACCTCGCGCTGAAGGACCTGAAGGCCGCGCAGCTCTCGCTGCTCGCCGGCTCGGGCACCTACACGACCGAGGTCGGCGGCCAGAAGGTGGAGCGCCGGCGCATCCCCGTCGCCGAGGCGATCCGCATGATGGCCGGGAACCCGGCCCTCGCCGTCCCGCCCGCGGGTTCGCGGACCGATGCCGCGCCCGCGGCGCCGTCGCCCGCCGAAGCCACCCCGACGACGCCCACCGCGGCCCCCGCGATGCCGAACTGACCGCGCCGACGCGCCTACTGTTTGCAGATGCGACTTTCCGCCCCCATCGCCGCACTCGCCGCCGCGCTCGTCGCCGCGGACGCCTCGTGGGCGCAGGTGACGGTGGGGCCCGGTGCGCTCTCGGCGCCGACCACGGACCCGGCGCAGGAGCTCGAGGGCGTCGACATCATCGACCGCCTCGACGCGCAGGTGCCGCTCGACGCGGCGTTCCGCGACGAACGCGGCAATGCCGTGACGTTCGGGCAGGTGCTGCCGAAGGACCGGCCGGCGATCCTTCAGATCGGCTACCTGCGCTGCCCCATGCTCTGCAGCCTCGTGATGAACGCGCTGGTGCGCGGCATCCAGGGGGTGGACTGGACCGTGGGCGACCAGTACGACGTCATCTGCCTGTCGGTCAACCCGAACGAGGGCCCCGACCTCGCCGACGCGAAGAAGGCCGGCTACGTCGCGGAGTACGGTCGGCCCGCGAGCGCCAAGGGCTGGCACTTCCTGACCGGCAGCGAGGCCGAGATCCGCAAGGTCACCGAGGCGGTCGGCTTCCAGTACCGGCAGCAGGAGAACGGCGAGTACTCGCATGCCGCCGCGGTGTTCGTGCTGACGCCGCAGGGCCGCCTGAGCCGCGTGCTGTACGGCGTGAAGTACGAGCCGGCGAACGTGCGCATGGCGCTGCTGGAGGCCTCGGAGGGGAAGATCGGCACGACGCTCGACCGCATCATCCTCTGGTGCCACATCTACGACGCGCAGGCGGGCGGCTACGTGGTGCTCGCCATGCGTGTCATGCAGCTCGGCGGCGCCGCGACGCTCGCGGTGCTCGCCGGCGGGCTCGGCTGGTTCTGGTGGCGCGAGGCGCAGTCGCGCCGGCTGGCGCCCCCGGCCGCGGACGCCGCCGCGCACGGGAGCCCCGCGCGCGGCTGATCACGAACACACGAGACTTCCCCATGTCCACCATCCACCAGGCCCTCTCCTCCGCAGCCGCCAAGGCGCATGCCCTCACGGGGCTCGCGCAGGCCGCCGACGGACCGACCCCGCGCACGTTCTGGATGCCCGAGGGCGCGTCGACCATCGCGCCCGGCGTCGACCACACGCTCGACGTCATCAACTGGATCTGCTACGTCTTCTTCGCCCTGATCCTGGGGCTGATGGTGTTCTTCGTCGCGAAGTACCGCCACCGCAAGGGCGAGCGGTTCCGCACCGAGTATCCGCACCACAACACGCCGCTCGAGGTGACGTGGTCGATCATCCCGACGATCATCGTCATCGGGATCTTCGTCGTCGGCTTCCGCAGCTACCTCGACATCTACACCGCGCCGAAGAACGCGTTCGACATCAAGGCGACCGCGCAGAAGTGGGCCTGGCAGTTCCAGTACCCCAACGGCGCGCAGTCCGACGACCTGTACATCCCCGCCGGCAAGCCGGTGCGCATCGTGCTCCGCTCGAGCGACGTGCTGCACTCGTTCTACATCCCCGACTTCCGCGTCAAGCGCGACGTCGTGCCCGGCCGCTACACGTACGCGTGGTTCCAGTGCGACCACCCCACCGGCATGCCCGGCAAGGACGTGCGCGACCCGAACGCCGCGACGGTGGACCTTCCGCTCGGCGAGGGCCAGCGCCACGCGCTGTACTGCACCGAGTACTGCGGCACCGGCCACTCGAAGATGAACCGCTTCGTGTACGTCCTCGACGAGGCCTCGTTCGCGCAGTGGATGGTCGACCAGAGCCAGTGGATGGACAAGATCCCGGAGGAGGAGCTCTGGTTCAAGGCCGGGCCGAAGCTCTTCTCGCGCTGCAGCCAGTGCCACTCGCTCGACGGGACGAACGGCATCGGGCCCACCTGGAAGGGCATCGTCGAGCGCGTGAAGGGCTACGACTTCGTCGGCGAGGGCAAGAAGTACGGCACGTGGGAGGACTACGTGCGCACCTCGATCCTGGTGCCCGGCGAGTACGTGGTGCCTCCGTACGCCAACGCGATGCCCACGTTCAAGGGCCAGCTGAACGACAAGGCGATCGACGCCGTGATCGGCTACATGCAGAACCTGGACAAGCTCGACCCGAGGACGGGCAAGCTCCTGCCCACCCTCGACCCGCAGACGGCGCAGCCCATGACGGGCGCGGCGAAGTGACGCACCCGACACGACCCCACAGGACCCGCCAGCCATGACCACGATCCCCCTCCCGACGTCCGGCCCGGTGCGCGACACCATCGAGGCGCGCCCCGAGAGCGACAACTACCTGACGCACACCCGCGGCGTGCTGTCATGGGTGTTCACCCTCGACCACAAGCGCATCGGCGTCATGTACATGTGGTCCGTGCTCGCCTCGTTCCTGCTCGGGGGCACGTTCGCGCTGCTCCTGCGCACCGAGCTGCTCACCCCCGGCCCGACGATCACGGCGAGCGCCGACACGTACAACCAGTGGTTCACGCTGCACGGCGCGATCATGGTGTTCCTCGTGATCATCCCGAGCATCCCGGCGGCGCTCGGCAACGTGATCCTGCCCATCATGCTGGGCGCGAAGGACGTCGCCTTCCCGCGCCTGAACCTCTTCAGCTACTACCTCTGGGTGACGGGTGCCGTGCTCTGCGTGCTGTCGCTGGCGATGGGCGGCTTCGACACCGGCTGGACCTTCTACACGCCGTACTCGACGACCACGTCCACCGGCGGCGTGATCCCCGTGCTGACGGCCGTGTTCATCCTCGGCTTCAGCTCGATCTTCACCGGCCTCAACTTCGTGGTCACGGTGCACAAGCTGCGCCCGCCCGGCATGACGTGGTTCCGCATGCCCCTCTTCCTGTGGGCGCTGTACGCCACGGCCATCATCCAGGTGCTCGCGACGCCGGTGCTCGGCATCACGCTGCTGCTGCTGATCGTCGAGCGGACCGTGAACATCGGCATCTTCAACCCGCAGATGGGCGGCGACCCGGTCCTGTACCAGCACTTCTTCTGGTTCTACAGCCACCCGGCCGTCTACATCATGATCCTGCCCGCGATGGG
>CAYSFS010000134.1:0-6144 GCA_964430235.1 uncultured Chitinophaga sp.
CGAACGCACGGAGCACCTGGTAGGCGTCCTTGACGTCCTTCTGCTGCGCCATGCACTCGGCGAGCGAGATCACGATCTCCTCGTTCGCGGGCTGGAGCCGGTACGCGCGGTCGAGCGAGCGGCGCGCGTCGTCGAGCTTGCCCTGCCCGAGCATGGCACGTCCGTACGCGAACTGGCCGCGCCAGTCGCCGGGGGTGTCCTTGACGACGGGCTCGACCGCGGCCGCGGCCTCGGCGTACTGGCCGTACTTGAGGCGCTCGTCGGCCTCGCGGGCGCGCGCCTCGTTGGAGGTCGTGTTGCAGCCCGCGAGCGCGCACGAGAGCGCGGCGGCGTGGGCGGCGAGCAGGATGGATCCGGGGACCGTGCGTCCGTGCATGGCGAGATGTGGCATGTGCCCTCCTGGCAACTGTGCTCCGCGGGCGAAGGCCGGCGGCGCGTGGGATGATATCGGCGTGGAACCCGCATCGCAGGGCCAAGGACGGACGGACGCCGCGGCGAGAGGCGGCTGGCTGCCGGCAGCGGTCATCGAGCATGACGCGCCCGTCGGCCGGCACTTCGACCTGCTGCTCGCGGTCCGCGAGCCGGCCGGGCCCGACGACCGGGCGTGCGCGACATGGCGCTGCGGCACGGACCCGTCGACGCTCATGGCGGGCGGTTCGTGCGCAAGCGAGCCGGTCGACGACCATCGCGCGGCGTACCTGTCGCTCGAGGGGCCACGCGTGCTCTCGGGCGGGCGGGGAACGGTGCGGCCCGTCGCGACCGGGCGCTGGCGGGTGCGTGGGGCGGATCCCCCGGGTGCGCCCGGTGCCGGAGGGGCGTTCGAGGTCGAATGGACCCCGGGGCGCGACACGGGACGGATGACCATGCGGTTCGCGCCCGGTGGCCGTGAACTCAGGAGGACCGACGGATGACCGGCGAGAGCGTGATCTACGGCGTGGTGATGGCGGCGCTCGGCGGGCTGTGCCTGCTGCTGACGGTGGTGACGCTCCCGGGGAACTGGCTGATGCTGCTCGCCGCGGGCATCGCGCAGGTGTGGTCCACGCGCGACGGGGGCGCGGGCGTCTACTCGGGCTGGACGCTCGCGGCGCTCGCGGCGCTCGCCGTGCTGGGCGAGGTGGCGGAGACCGCGATGGGCGCGGCGGGCGCGAAGGCGGGCGGAGCCCGGTCGCGCGGCGCGTGGGGCGCGGTGCTCGGGTCGCTCGCGGGGGCGCTGGTGGGGACCGTGGTGCTGGCGTTCGTGCCGATCGCGGGGACGCTCGCGGGCGCGCTCATCGGCGCGGGCCTGGGGGCGTTCGCGGGGGAACTGACCTACGGCGATCGGCGGGCCGGGCAGCTGCTGGCTCCGGCGGCGGGCGCGGCGGCCGGGCGCGTGGCGGGCGTCATCGCGAAGGCCGCGATCGGCGCCGTCATGTGGACGGTGCTGGTGGTCGGCGCGCTGTGGGCGTGAAAATGACGCCGGGGGTGATTTTCCGCGGTCACGATCGCGGGGAAACCACCCCCGGCGTCATTCCCGGCGGACCGCGTCCGCGACCTGGGCCAGCGGCACGAGGCGCTGCTCGCCGCTCGAAAGGTCCTTGAGCTGCACCTGTCCCTGCGCAAGCTCGGCGCCGAGGATCACGGCCCACCGGGCGCGCTGCCTCGAGGCGTCGGCGAGCAGCTTGCCCACGTTGCGCGTGGCCTTGTAGGAGTGGCGCACGTGCAGGCCCGCGGCACGCATGCGCGCGACCAGGCGCGGCAACTCCTCCTCGGCGGAGGGCTCTCCCGCGGAGATCACGAACGCATCGGGACGCGGCAGCAGTTCCGCACCGTCCTTCGGGAGCAATCCTCGGTCGGCGAGCACCAGCCCGAGCACGACGTCGCCCATGCCGAACCCCATGGCCGGGGTGCGCGGTCCGCCGAAAAGCTCGACGAGGCCGTCGTAGCGGCCGCCGCCGGCGATGGCCCGCTCCGCGCCCGAGGCCTCGTGGATCTCGAACACGGTGCCCGTGTAGTACGCGAGCCCGCGCACGATGCCGAGGTCGAACTCGCACCAGTCCGCCAGCCCCGCGGCGACCAGCGCGCCGCGCAGGGCCTCGAGCTCCGCGAGCTCCGCGCCGTCGATGCCGGCCTTCCTCGCGAGCTCGCCGAGGTCGCCCGCGACGGGGACGCGGGTGCGCACCGCGGACTCGAACCGGGCGAGCGCATCGGCGGCGAGGCCCAGCGCGGCGGCGCGCTTGGTGAACTCCTCGGGCGGCATCTTGTCACGGCGGTCGAGCAGCTCGAACGCGCCCGCGACGGCGTCCTCGGCGACCCCGAGCGCGCGCACGAGCCGCCCGGCCGCGACGCGGTGGCTCACCTTCACGCGCACGTCGGCCGCGGCGAGGCCGAGCCGCGCGAGCGCGGCCACGGCGACGCCGATCACCTCGGCGTCGATCGCGGGCCCCTCGAGGCCGAGCAGGTCGACGTTCCACTGGAAGAACTCGCGAAGGCGCCCGCGCTGCGGCCGCTCGGCCCGGAAGAAGCTCGGCACCGCGAACCACTTGACCGGCACGGGAAGCTGCGCGGCGCGCGCCGCGGCCATGCGCGCGAGCGTCGGCGTGAACTCCGGGCGCAGCGCGTAGTCGTCGCTTCCGCCGGCGCGGCGGAAGCTGAAGAGCTCGCTGACGATGCCGTCGCCGCTCTTGGCCGTGTACAGCCCGAGGTGCTCGAAGGTGGGCCCGTCCACCTCGTCGTAGCCGAAGGCAACGCTCGCCTCCCGCCATGCGGACTCGATGCGGCGGCGAACCGCCATCTCCGCGGGGTAGAAGTCACGGGTCCCCTTGGGCGACTGGAAGCGCATCAATTCCTCTGGGCGCGGATCAGGATCGCGCACGGCAGGCCGGCCAGCAGCCACGTCACGGTGCCGTCGGCGAAGAGCGCGATCGAGTAGGCGTCGGGCAGGTGGAAGAAGTTCCACAGCACGCCGTGCGACCCGAGCATCGCGAAGCCGGTCGCCAGGAACACCAGCGCCAGTCGCTCGCGCAACCGCGCACCGAACTTGGCGGCCACCGCCACGATCGCCGCCAGCAAGGACGTGGCGAACAGCTCGATGGCGAATCCGCGCGCCAGCATGGTCGGCGACATGGGGTCCACGCCCTCGCGCCGGACGATCGCCATCACCAGCGGGCCCTTGCGGTGCTCGGCGAGGAACGCGTCCATGGCGATGGTGGACTGCTGCTCGGTCATGCCCGCCGTGTCCGGGGGCGAGGGGTGGTAGTACGCGCCGTCGGTCTCCACCGCACCGGCGATGCGTGCGGCGATGTCCGATCCGCCCGGCATGGGCCGGATGGCCGCGTCGTACATGCCGGAGGTCCACGAGACGGCGCCCCACGCGAACGCGAGGACCGTGCCGACCAGGATCGCAAGGAGCATGCGCATGGGCATGCCCGGGAGGCTACACGCGCACCGGGCGCCGGGAGCGCGCGCAGCGCACCGCGGCGTCGAGGACGCACTGCGTCTTCCATGCATCCTCGAAGTCGGGGATCGCCACCTGGGGCCGGCCGCCGCCGAGCACGGTCACGACGTCCGCCGCCTGGCTGACGAACCCGTGCTCGTAGCCCAGGACGTGCGCGGCCGGCCAGTAGTTGCCGGCGTAGGGATGCGACGGATCGGTGCACATGATCCGGGTCCAGCCGCGCATCCGCTCCGGGAGCGTGTGATCCCACCACTCGAGCTCGTTCATGCGCTCGAAGTTGAAACGCAGGCTCCCCTTCTCGCCGTTCAACTCGATCGCGTTGCGGTTCTGGTTTCCCGTGGCGAGCCGGGTGGCCTCGAAGCTCGCCGTTGCCCCGCCCGAGAGCCTGGCGAGGAACAGCACCGCGTCGTCCACCGTGCTCTTGGCGGTGCGCCGACGCCGCCCGCGCGGCGCGGCGCGCGCGGCGGCGGCCGAGGAGGCGTCGACCACCTCGCGCTCCCTGACGAAGGTCTCCTCCATGGCACCGACGACCTCGGTGATCTCCTCGCCGGTCACGAAGCGCGCCATGTCCACCAGATGGGCGTTGAGGTCGCCGTGGGCGCCGCTGCCGGCCAGCTTCCCCTGGAATCTCCAGAGCAATGGCGTGTCGGGGCCGCCCCAGTCCTGGAGATACGACGCGCGCACGTGGAACAGGCGTCCCAGCCGGCCCTCCGCCACCAGTCGATGGGCGAACGCCACCGCCGGGCATCGGCGGTAGTTGAACCAGACGAAGGTCCGCACGCCCTTGCGCGCGGCCTTCCGGGCGGCATCGCGCATGGCGCGCGCATCGTCCAAGGTCCCGGCGAGGGGCTTCTCGCATGCCACGTGCCGGCCCGCCTCCAGGGAGGCGATGGAGATCTCCGCGTGCAGGTGGTTGGGCGTGCAATTGTCCACCAGGCCGACTTGGGGATCGTCCAGCAGGTCCCGCCAGTCATCGGTGCAGCAGTCCCAGCCCCACCGCTGAGAGAACGCCGCCACGTCCGCGGTGTCGCGCCCGGCCACGGCGCGCATCCGCACGTCCATGGGCAGGTCGAAGAAGCGGGGAGCGCTCATCCAGGCGTTGCTGTGCGCCTTCCCCATGAACTTGGTGCCCACCAGTCCGATGCCGAGGGTCTTGCGGGTCTTTGCCATTGGAATTTCCGTATCCTACGGGGCACCATGGACAACCACGGTTCCACCGCCGACGCCCGATCGATCGACGCACGACTCACCCGGCTCGAGGCCGAGCTCGACCGCGCACGCGGCGACTCGCGCCGCTGGCGCCGCGCCGCCGTGACGTGCGTCGTGCTGCTCGGTGCCGGCACGCTCCTGGCCGCGGTGCAGGACTCGCCCGTCGTCGACGTCATCCGCACCCGACGGCTCGAAGTGCTCGGCGCGGACAACAAGGTGATGGTGCTCGCCCATGCCGGCGAGACCGGGGGCCAGGTCGACGTGTGGGCCCGCGGCGGCGCGAACACCGTGCGCCTGGCGTCCGCGGCGGACGGGGGCGACCTCACGCTCTGGAACAACGAGGGCAAGACCATCGCGGGCATGTTTGCGACCGGGCTGGGCGGGCGCATCGAGATCGGCGACGCTGAGGGCACGCCGTTGGCGACCTTCGCTCGCGGAGCGGACGGTGGCGCGATGGTGCTGCACGGCGCGGGTGCCGAGGCCGCCACGCTGCGCGCCGAGGCCGGCGCCGCCGGCGCCGTCCTGTCGATGAGCCGCGCGGGCGGCGAGATCGGCATGATGGCCGGCGTCGCGCAGGGCGCGGCCGTGCTCTCGATGCGCAACAATGCGGGCAAGGAAGTGCTGTACGGCGGTGCCGCCGCCGATCAGTCGGGCGTGCTCCGGCTCGCCGACGCCGAGGGCGACGAGTCCGCCTCGCTCGTGACCGCGGCCGGCGGCGCGCTTGCCCTCAAGGACGGCGCCGGCGCCATGGTGGCCTCGCTCGCGAGCCGCGGCGCCGGGAAGGGCGCGGCGTTCGAGATCCTCAACGGCGCGGGCGCCGGCGTGCTGACCGCCGATGTCGGCGAGGACGGCGGCGGACGCCTGATGGTGGGCACGGCCACGGGCCTGCCGGCCTTCGGCGCGGAAGCGAAGGGACAATCCGGAGTGGCGGGGCTCTACTCGCAGGAACGGCGGGTGGTCGCCATCGGCGCGGGTCGCGCCGGCGGGCTGTTCAACCTGCTCGACCTGGCGGGACAGCCGATCGTGGTGGCCGGCGCGGCCTCCGACGGCGACGGTGGCGCGGTCAGCGTCCGCAACACGTCCGGCATGCAGGTCGGCCGCCTCGGGGTGGACGCAACGGGCAACGGCGAGCTGAGCGTCTACAACGCGAACAACACCGTGAAGTCGGTGGTGCAGCCCAAGTCCGACGGCCAGTGATCGCCGCGATACCCCCTACACTGCATCGCCCATGACCACCGCCACGGCCACCGCCCTTGCCCGAGTCCAGGTCGAGGAGATCCTCCCCGCGACGCCCACGCTCCCGACCCGCGTGCGCGTGACGGTGCCGGGGACCTCGTACCGGCTTGACCTCGTGCTCGACGGCGACGCGGCGTCGATGGCCCACCGCGTCGGCAAGCGGGCATCCGGCGTGATCCGGGGCCGGGCGCTGCGCGCCTGGCAGGCGACGGCCGGCGGCTGCTTCATCGAGCCCGTCTGGGGCACCCCGCGCATCGTGCAGGGAC
>CAYSFS010000135.1:0-6083 GCA_964430235.1 uncultured Chitinophaga sp.
CGAGAAGTGCGCCATCTCGTTGGTCGGGTCGGCCGACGCCATCTTCTCGAACTGCCCGATGCGGTCGATGCCCTGCGGAGCGGTGGTCATGGGCGCATGATAGGAGCGCCCCCGCCGAACGGCTCCTTCGAGCCGATCGGCCGAACCGTGCGCGCGCCCGGCGCGGCGCGGATCCAGTGGCGACGGTGGTACGCCCACCACTCCGCCACCAGGAGCACCAGCGCCGCGGCCAGCGCCCACGGCCACAGGTCGTCGAGCGTGCCGGAGCCGATCGCGGTCCCGGCCACCGTCTGCGTGCCCACGGAGAGCTCCGCGGCCGCGGCGATCCGCCCCTCGCCCGTCGCGGGCACCACCGCGAAGTCGCGCCGCTGCTCGCCGCGCTCGTCCGTCCATGCGAACGCGTACGCGCCGGCACGCGTGACGGGGCCGAACGTCACGCTTCCCTCGCGCGCGGCGATCGCCTCGCGCGCGCCGTCGGGCATGGTGACGGTGGCCTCCTTCGTGCCGGCCGCCACGCGCACCGAGAGCGTGTCGCCCGGGTGGTGCTCCTCGCCCACGGCCGCCTGGTCGATGCCGCCGAGCCACTCCACCGCGTTCGCGATGAACGTGGGGAACGCACGCTGCCAGGGCCAGTTGGTGTCGAGCGGCTCGAACGCCGTGAGCACCGCGGTGACGGGCCCGCGGCGCGCGACGAGGACGAGCGGCACGTCCGGCCCCTCGACGATCGCCTCGACGTCGGAGGCGGGCGCCATCGCGACGGCCTTCGCCACGCGCAGGTCGTCGAGGTTCACCGCGCGCAGCACCGGGTGCTCGCCGCGCTGCGAGCGCACCGCGAGCGACTCCTTCGTGCCGTACGGGTTCAGCCCGTCGATGCCCGCCGGCACGCCCATCACGAGGTACCGCCCCGGCGGAATGGCCTTCGGCAGCGCCCCCGGCGCCGCGACGACCACGTCGAACTCGTCGCTCCGGTCGCCGAGGTTCGCGAAGTCCTCGGCCGAGAGCTGCTGGGTGCGCTCGCTGGGCAGCGACTGCACCACGAACCGCGTGAACTGGTCGACCGGACCCACGACCGCGATCTTCAGCCGCTTCGGCGCGCTCACCGCCACCTCGGCGCGGTTGTCCGCGTCGAGCGCATCGGCCCGCACCGCCTGCACGCGAAGAACGCCCGCGCGCGGCTGCACGAACGGCGGGAACGTGACGCGCTCGTATCCGGGCGCGTAGGGAGCCGCACCCTCGCCCGCGCCGGCCGCACCCGTCGCGCGCGCGCCCGGCTCGCCCGCGCCGGTCGCCGACGCCACGCGCACGGGCTTGGGCGTCACGGCGCGCCGCTGGCCGTCGACGAAGAGCTCGAGGTCCGTCTCCACCGGGTCCGGGCCGTCGTTGCGGAGCGTGACGAACACCTGGATCAGCCCGGGGTCGGTCGCGCTGCGCTCGGCGGCGATGCCCTCGATGCCGAGGTTCGCCGCGTCCGCGCGACCGGTGACGTGGTAGACGAGCCGCTCGCCCGGGCGCAGGCCCTCGGCGTCGAGGTCGGCGATCCGTCCGTCGGACCACAGCTCGATGGTCGCGGGCTCGGCCGCGGCGCCCGGCGCGTCGGGGTTCACCACGGTCGAGAACGCACGCGCGAGCGCCAGCGCGTCGCCGATCCGCGACGCGCCGTCGGTGGGCTCGATGCGGTCGATGGCGCGCATGAGGTCGCCGCTCGAGCGCGTGAAGGGCTGCATCACCTTCGCGGCGTCGCCGAAGGCGATCACCATCGTCTCGCCCGGCGCCGCGCTGAAGAGCCCCCCCGCGAAGATCGCCTCCACCCGCGCCTTGGCCTGCTCCTTCGCCACGTCGAGCCGCGTGCGCTCGCCGTCGAGGTCCTTCGCGCCCATCGAGCAGGACGCGTCGACCATGATCACCGTGCGGCCGCCGGAACCGAGGCCCAGGTCCATGCGCGGCTGCATGAGGGCGAACGCGACGAAGGCCAGGAGCCCCAGCTGGAGCAGGAGCAGCAGGCTCGGGCGCAGACGCTGGAACGGCGTGTTCGCGCGCACGTCCTCGACGCTGCGCTTCCACAGCAGCGTGCTCGGGACGCCCGCGGGCCGGCGCCTCAGCTTGAGGAAGTAGAGCGCCACCAGGAGCGGCACCAGCACCGACGCGACCACGAGGCCCGTGAACGGCGTCATCCAGGTGATGGCGAGCGCCGCTGCGGGCATGCCGTGCGGGAACGCGGTCATCGCAGCAGCCCCCGGCGGCGCAGGTACTCGAGCATGAGGACGTCGACGTCGGTCGAGGTGTCGACCACGAGGTGCATGATCGAGCGCCGCACGCAGAAGTCCCGCAGGTTGGAGCACCACGCGCCCAGGTTCGCGCGGTACTGCTCCACCAAGCCCGGCGTCGCGGTGACCTCGGCCTCGTCGCGGTCCTCGAGGTCCGTGAGGCGCCAGTCGCCCGCGAGCCCGTGCGCGGTGGGGTCGATCTCCTGCGGCGCGAGCGCCTGCACGCACCACAGGTCGTACCCGCGCCCGGCGACGTACCGCAGGCCCTTCTCGTAGCCCTCCTTGAAGAGGAAGTCGCTGATCACGAGCATCACGCCGCGCCCTTGCCGCTTGAGCGCGAGCGACTTCATCGACTCCTCGAAGGTGCCCCTCCCGCCCGGCTGCAGGTCGAGCAGCCAGCGGCCCATCTCGGAGGTCCGGCGGCGCCCGCGCAGGTTGGTGAGGGTCCGCAGCCCGCCCGCCTCGCCGAACGACGCGAGCGTGACGCGGTTGTGGTTCACGAGCCCCACGTAGCCGAGCGCCATCGCCAGCCGTTGCGCGAACGCGAGCTTGTTCGGGTCGCCCCAGTCCATGGAGGCGCTCGTGTCGATCGCGATCACGAGCGACAGGTCCTCCTCCTCGAGGAAGATCTTGAGGAACAGGCGGTCGAGGCGGCCGAAGATGTTCCAGTCGATGAAGCGCAGGTCGTCGCCGTGCACGTAGGGGCGGAAGTCGGCGAACTCGACGCTCTGGCCGCGCCGCTTCGAGCGCCGCTCGCCCTGCAGCTTGCCGCTGAAGATCTTGCGGCTCACGACGTCGAGCCTGCCGATGCGCGCCATGAGCTCGTTGCCGAGGAGGTCGTCGACGCGCTGCGGGCGCGCGGCCTTCGGCGGGTTCCGGAAGAACATGCTCACGGCGCGGCCTCCGCCGCGTGCCGCGGCAGGCGCGAGAGGATGCCGGCGACCACCTTGTCCGCGTCGAGCCCGTCGGCCTCGGCCTCGAAGCTCGGGAGCACCCGGTGCCGGAGCGCCGCGGGCGCCACGGCGTGCACGTCGCCCATCGAGACATGGAACCGGCCGTCGAAGAGCGCACGCACCTTGGCCGTGGTGACGATCGCCTGGGCGGCACGCGGCGAGGCGCCCACCGCGATCTCGCGCCCGGCATGCGGGTCGGCGCGCTCCCCGCCCGGGTGCGTCGCGAGCACGAGGCGGATCACGTAGTCCTGCACCGGCCCGGCGACCACGATGCGGCGCGCGAGCCGCTGCGCCTGGAGGATGCGCTCGCCGTCGAGGACGGGCCGGACCACGGGCTCGTTCGCGGCCGTCGTGCGCCGCAGGATCTCCATGAGGTCCGCGCGCTCCACCGAGGGCACCGACACCTTCAGCAGGAACCGGTCGAGCTGCGCCTCCGGCAAGGGGTACGTGCCTTCCTGCTCGATGGGGTTCTGGGTGGCGAGCACCAGGAACGGCGCGCGCAGCCGGTGCGTCTGCCCGCCCACCGTGACGGCGCGCTCCTGCATCGCCTCGAGCAGCGCCGACTGGCTCTTGGGGCTCGCGCGGTTGATCTCGTCGGCGAGCAGCACCTGCGTGAAGATGGGCCCCGGGCGGAACTGCATCACGCGGTGGCCGTGCGCGTCCTCCACCAGGATCTGCGTGCCCACGATGTCGGCGGGCATCAGGTCGGGCGTGAACTGGATGCGCGAGAAGTCGAGGTGCATCGCGTCGCCGAGCGTCCGCACGAGGAGCGTCTTGCCGAGCCCCGGCACGCCCTCGAGCAGCACGTGGCCGCCGGCGAACAGCGACCACAGCACCTGGTCGACCACCGCCTGCTGCCCGACGAGCCGCGCGCCCACGGCCTCGCGCAGCCGGCGCGCCACGTCGCGGAACGAGGCGCACCGCTCGCGCGCGGTGGCTTCGTCGTCGATGCCGGCGTCGAAGGGCGGCAGCGCCGCGACGTCGGCGGGAAGCGTCAGGTCGACGCTCACGAGCCGCCTCCCTCGCCGCCCGCCGGCGGCGCGTCGTCGGTGCGTTCCTGCGCGCGGCGACGCGCGGCGCGAAGGCGCGCCAGCGAGTCGGCCGGCCCGGCGTCGTCCTTTGCGTCGCCCGCGCCCGGCGCGGGCCGCGGGGGCTCGCCGCGCGCGCCGGTCTCGCCGGCGAGGTCGCGCGCGTCGGCCCGAGGAGCGCCTTGCGCGGCCTCGAAGCGGGTGGATGCCTCCGCGCGCGTGGACTGCGCCCCGCTTCCCTGCGCGCCCGGACCCGCGCCCGCCGTCGCCGCGCCCGAGCGCGCACGCCGAAGCGCGTCGACGCCTCCCGAGCCGCCGGACGCCGCGCCGCCCGTCACGCGCGCCGCGAGCTCGCGCGCGTCCCGTGAATCGAAGGCGATGCGCCGCCAGGCGACGTCGAAAAGGATGAGCACCGCCGCGAGGATCGCCGCGAGCTCCCAGAGCGCGCGCGCCGCGCGCGACGCGCCGAGGTCGGACCGGTCGAAGAGCTCCCACGTCGCCGCGTCCTGGAGCCTGAGCACGCGGCCCCCGGTGCGCTCGGCCACGGCGCGCAGCCGCGCCGCGTCGTCGCGCACCGCGCGGTACTCCGCCGGGTACGGCACGCTCACCGCGGCCTGCACGCTTCCCGACCGCGCCCCGCCCTCGGCGGCCGCGCGGGCGAACGAGACGTTCGCGAGGTACGCGCCCGGCTGGCCCGCGTCGAACTCGCCCGTGAATCGCCCGGGGCCCACCTGGCGCAGCGGCAGCTCGCGCACCTGCCCCGAGGGCGTCACCAGCCGCGCCTCGGCACGCGTCGCGGCCGCGAAGCCGCCCTGGCCCGCCTCGCGCGTCTCGACCTCGATGAACGCGCGGTCCCCGTCGGTGCGGGTGCTGACCGCGACATCCTGCGGGGTCGGGGGGCGCATCGCCCATCGGACGGTCTGCTCCCAGAAAGGACGGAACCGGTCCCACTGCGTCCACGCCGGGCCCCAGCGCCCCGTGGCGTCGGACGCGAACGCGACCGAACGGCCGAGCCCGTAGTTCCAGTACGAATAAAAGGGGTCGTCGCCCTCCTTCGTCTTGACCACCGCGGCGGTCTGCGCAAGCCCCTCGCGAGGCACCGAGAGGATGTAGCCGCGCACCGGCGGGAGCGAGTCGAACCCCTGGAGCGGCCCGGTGGACGCGTTCACGAGCCGCGGCTGGAAGTCGCCCTCGACGATCAGCGAGCGCGACACCACGGTCGCCTCCTGGATGAAGATCTGGGGAAGCTTGCGCGGGTTCTCGACCTGGTAGAAGCGACCCCCCGTCTTGGTGGCGATCGCCTGCATCTTGCGGCGGTCCTCGGGTCCGCCGTGGCCCATGCCGCCCGCGCCGCTGCCGCCGAGCATCACGGTGGTGACCGTGATCTTCGCGAGCTTGAAGTCGTTGAGCAGCTCGGGCGGCGGCGCCGACGGGTCGCCGTCCGAGGTCACGATGACGTGCTTCTGCCCCGCGCGCAGCTTCGTCATCTCCTCGAGCACCATCTCGAGCGGGGTCGTGAAGCTCGGCATGTCGCCCACCACCATGGACTTCGCGGCGCCCTTCGCGCGGCCCTTGTCGCCCACGATCTGCATGGGGAAGCCCCATCCGTAGCCCTGGCGCTGCTGCCCGTCGGGCGAGCCGCCGAGCGAGATGATGCCGAGGTAGTCCTGGCTCGAGAGCGCGTCGATCGCGGAGATCGCCACCTGCTGGCCCCAGTAGTTGGCCTCGGGCATCTCGCAGCTGTGCATGAGGAGCGCGAGCGCGCCGCGCATGATCTGGCGCGTCTGCGGCGGGTCGAGCCGCACGGGGAGCGCCTTCTCCGTCTCGGAGCCGAGCCA
>CAYSFS010000136.1:0-5955 GCA_964430235.1 uncultured Chitinophaga sp.
GAGCAGCCGGTGCTCCGCGCGGCTCGTGAACATCCGGTACGGCTCGCGCGGAACGCGCGTCACCAGGTCGTCCATCATCACGCCGACGTACGCCTGCTCGCGACCCAGGCGCACCGGGTCCTGCCCGCGCGCGCGGCGCGCGGCGTTCAGGCCGGCCACCAGCCCCTGGCCCGCGGCCTCCTCGTAGCCGCTGGTGCCGTTGATCTGGCCCGCGAGGAACAGCCCGCGCACGCGCTTGGTCTCGCACGTGGCGTCGATCTGGTGCGGCCACACCATGTCGTACTCCACGGCGTAGCCCCAGCGCAGGATGCGCGCGCGCTCGCAGCCGCGCATGCCGTGCACGATGCGCTCCTGCACCTCGGCGGGCAGGCTGGTGCTGATCCCGTTGCAGTAGACCTCGTCGGTGAAGAGCCCCTCGGGCTCGAGGAACACCTGGTGGCTGTCGCGCCCCTCGAAGCGCACCACCTTGTCCTCGAGGCTCGGGCAGTAGCGCGGCCCGCACTCGGCCTCGATCCGCCCGCTGTACATCGGCGCGCGATGCAGGTTGTCGCGGATGAGCGCGTGGATCGCGGGCGTCGTCGCCGTGAGCCGGCACTCCACCTGCGCGAGCCCCGGGAACGCGCCGCGCGCCAGGCTCGAGGTCGGCAGGTCGCTGAACGCCGTCGGCGGGTCGTCGCCCGCCTGCGGCTCGAGGGCGTCCCAGTCGAGCCCCTCGCGCGCGAGCCGCGGCGGCGTGCCGGTCTTCAGCCGACCGAGCTCGAAGGCCAGCCCGCGCAGCATCGCGCTGATCCCCACGGCGCTGCCCTCGCCCACGCGGCCGCCCGGCGTCGTCGCGTCGCCCGTGTGCATCAGGGCGCGCATGAAGGTGCCGGTCGTCAGCACCACGGCGGTCGCGCGAAGCTCGCACGCGGCGCGCGGCGCGCCCGCCGCCACGAACACCGGGTCCGCCATGCGGTCGGCGCGCAGGTTGCGCTCGATGGCGCCCGCGTCGGCCACCGCCGTGCGCCCGCCCGCGGGCAGGCGCACGCCCCTGCACCCCTCGTCCACGGTCAGGAGGTCGGCGACGGTGCCCCCCCTCACCACGATGCGCGGCTGCGTCGACAGGATGCGCTGCACCTCGGCGGCGTAGTGGTGCTTGTCGCACTGCGCGCGCGGGCCCCGCACGGCGGCGCCCTTCGAGGTGTTCAGCACCTTGAACATGATGCCGGCGTGGTCGGTGGCGCGCGCCATCACGCCGCCGAGCGCGTCGACCTCGCGCACGATCTGGCCCTTGGCGAGCCCGCCGATCGCGGGGTTGCAGCTCATCGCGCCGATCTTGCCGGGGTCCATGGTGACCAACGCCACGCGACCGCCCTCCCCCAGCGCGGACGCCGCGGCCCACGCGGCCTCGACGCCCGCGTGGCCGCCGCCGATCACGATGACGTCGAAGCGGTGCACCGCCACAGGATAGGACCGCGCGCACCTACACTTGACGCCCCATGTTCAGCCGCATCACCGCCGCGTCCGGTTCCCCCCGCTCCGTCGTCACCGTCGTCGGCGTCACCTCCGACGGGCGCACCGTCCCCGCCGCGCACGCGAAGGTCCCCGCGGTGGAGGCCGCGCTCGAGACGCCCGGCTTCAACGGCGACAACGGCGAGGTGCTCGCGGCCGGGCCGAGGCACGTGCTGCTCGGCCTCGGCGCCTCGGACGCCGTGACGCCCGCCACCGTGCGCACGGCCGCGGCGAAGCTCGTGAAGGCGCTCGACCGGCGCAAGGACAAGGCGGTGACGGTCGACCTCTCCGCCGGCTTCCCGAAGAAGCGCGCCGAGGTCGAGGCGCTCGGTCGCGCGTTCGGCGAGGGGCTCGCGATCGCCAACTGGCGCGTCGACGGGTTCGACGGCGCGGTCAGCAAGAAGCAGCCGCGCGGCGGCGCGCTCGCGGTCGACGCGGGCGACGCCGACTTCCACGACGGCCTGAAGCGGGGGCTGCTGCTCGGCGGCGCGGTGAACTACGCGCGCGAGATCGGCGCCACGCCCCCCAACGTGTGCAACCCGGGCTGGGTGGCCGCGCGGGCGCGCGCGCTCGCCAAGGAGACCGGCCTCAAGTGCGAGGTGATCGACCACGCACGCGCGCGCAAGCTCGGCATGGGCGGCCTGGTGACCGTGGGCCACGGCAGCGACTCCAAGAGCTGCCTCATCCACCTGTCGCACGTCCCGCGCCGGCGCACGCGCGGCGCGCGCGGCAAGCGGCTGGTGCTCGTCGGCAAGACCCTCACCTACGACACCGGCGGCTACAGCCTCAAGGTGAACAACGGCATGAAGGGCATGAAGTACGACAAGATGGGCGGGTGCGCGGTGATCGGCGCGATGAAGGCGATCGCCGAGCTCGGCCTCGGAATCGAGGTGCACGCGCTGCTCGCCGCCGCCGAGAACATGGTGTCGGGCGACAGCATGCGGCCCGACGACATCATCACGATGTACAACGGCGCCACCGTCGAGATCACGAACACCGACGCCGAGGGACGCCTGGTGCTGGCCGACGCGCTCACCTACGCCGAGGAGGACCTCGAGGCGACGGCGATCGTCGACGTGGCGACGCTCACGGGCGGCGTGGTCGTGGCGCTCGGGCACTTCTGCGCGGGCTGGTTCTGCAACGACGACGCGCTGGTGAGGTCGATCGAGGCCGCAAGCGACGCGAGCGGCGAGCGCCTGTGGCGGCTTCCCCTGTGGAAGGAGCACCGCGACTTCATGCGCGGCCAGCACGCCGACCTCATCAACTCGAACCCCGCGCGCAGCGCGCACCCGATCCAGGGCGCGGCGTTCCTCAGCCACTTCGTGGCAGAGAAGACCCCGTGGGCGCACATCGACATCGCGGGCGTCGGCAACGTCGACGGCGCGAACGACCTGTGCGTGGCGGGCCCCACCGGCTGGGGCGTGAGGCTGCTGGTGGACTGGGTCGAGGGCGAGTCGCGGTGACCGGTGAACGAAAGGCCCGGGACCGGCACCCGACTTCGGGGCACCGGTCCCGGGCGAACCAAGGGTCTCAGGAATTCACTTGCCTGCCGACGGTGACGTCCATGCCGCCAGGAGCAGGCCAAGGTCCACGCCGTCCACCGAGCCGTCGCGGTTCAGGTCCGAGCGCGGCGAGGCCGTGCCCCAGTCGGCGAGCACGAGGCCGAGGTCCGCGCCGTCCACCGAGCCGCTCCCGTTGATGTCGGCAGGCGAAGCGACCGTGGGCGAGAAGCGCACGATGCGGCCCTCTCCGCCGGCCGGGTAGTCGGCCGCCGAGATGAGGCCGTTGAGGCCCGCCTTGTCGGACACGTACTCGAAGAGCGCCTGCTGGTAGCTGACGCCGACGGTCTCGAAGGCCAGCCCGTTCAGCGGGTACTCGTCGCCCCCGCGGCAGAGGAAGTCGATCGTTGCCGCGCACACGGTGCGCGACGGGTCGACCACGCGGCCTGCCTCGACGAGCACGGTGCCGTCCTCCAGCGTCACGTCGACGACGCGGTTGCCCGGCAGCGCGTTGATCGAGTACGAGAACCGCATGCCAGCGACCTGCGCGAACCGGCCGTTGCCGCTGGTGGGATAGCCCGCGGGCGGCGAGTTCCGGCTCACGGCGTTCTCGAGGAGGGCCTTGAGCGTGGTCACCGGGAGCGCGGGGATCACCGAGACGAAGTTCGAGAACGGCAGGAACTGGAACGTGTTGAGCTCGGTGAAGTTCCCGGCGGCCAGGATCGAGTTGTTGCGGATGCCGCCGCCGTTCTGGAACGCGATCACCGGCAGCGGGAGCCCCTCGGCGGCCGCGCGCTTGCGCCCGGCGTACAGGAGGCTGTCGGCGCACAGGTTGCCCTCGTTGGTCTCGACCGAGCGGATGGTCGAGTTGCGGCCGTCGAGCGGGACCTCGCTGGTCGCGATCACGTTCGCGGCCAGCGCCGCGATCGAGGCCACCACGGGATCGGTGACGGCGGCCTTGACCACCGGGTCCTCGGCGACGCCGCCGGGCAGGTTCGCCGCGGCCACGCGGACCGGGCCGCTCGCCGGGTCCACCGCGATCACGTCGCCGTCGGCGTCGAAGTCGACGATCAGGCGTCCCACGTAGCGGTAGTCGCCGCGGGTGGTGACGATGGGCAGCAGCACGCCGTCGGCGCGGGTCTCGTAGATCGGGTACGGGCCGTAGCGCGCGTCGGGGACGCCGTCGCCGTTGGCGTCGGTGGCGTCGTCCGGCACCAGCAGCTGGCCCGGATTCCACAGCAGCTCGTCGCCGCCGCCGGCGACCAGGATGTCCACGTCGCGCAGCTGCGGGGCGAGCGCACGCTCGACCGCGATTCCCTGCAGGTGCGTGAGCACGATGACGTGCTTCACGCCGTCCTTCGTCATCGCGTCGACCTCGGACTGGATGGCGCCGAGGACGTCGGGGGAGATGGTCACGTCGCCGGGCGAGCTGATGAACGGGAGGTCGGGCGTGGTCGCGCCGACGATGCCGATCGTGACGCCGTCCTTGACCACGCGCACGCTCTTGGCGATCCGGTTCAGCTCGACCAGGTTCTGGAGGGAGGGCTCGGCCGCGAACCCGAGGTTCGAGGAGAGGAACGGCGTGCCGTCGGTGAAGCCCGAGACGAACTCCGAGAGCACCTCGGGGCCGAAGTCGAAGTCGTGGTTCCCGAGGCAGACCGCGTCGTAGCCGATCGCCTGAAGCGCGATCGAGTCGTAGAAGCGGCTGCCGGCCGGGAGCGACAGGCTCGCGTTGAACTCGGGGCCCGCGAGGAAGTTGTCGCCGCTCGAGACCATGAGCACGGCGTCGTCAGCGTCGGCGGCCTCGCCCCGCAGGAGGTCGACCATCGTCTTGAAGCGTGCCGCGCCGCCGTAGCTCTGCTGGCTCGACGACGGGTAGAGAAGCTTGCTCTCGGTGTCGTTGGTGTGCAGGAGGTGCAGCCGGAGACCGCCGGAGGGGGCGTCGCCGGCGGCGACCGCGGCGGAGGTCGCGACGACGGTCGCGCCGAGGGCGGTGATGAACGTGCGCATGGAAGTGCTCCTCTTGTTTGATGCGAACCACGGTGCCGGGGCTCGGGCGGCGAACGCGCCGCCCGTTCGCCCCGACGGCCCGGAATGCTCCCGCCGCCGTGTGAAGGCCGCGGCAGGGCCGTGTTTCGGCCCCGTGGTGTTTCCGTTCGCCGCCATCACCGAACGTGAACCATCTCTTTGCGGTCCGCACGGCGCTCGTTCACGGTGCAACCCGATTTCCGTGGCATGATTCCCCCCATGCCCCGACCCATGACCCCGGCCGTCGCCATGCTCTCCGCCATCGCCGCGGACCTCGCGTCACACGCCCTCGCGCACGACGGCCTCCACGACCATGCCGACCCGCGGCGGCTGCCGGACTTCGCGATCGTCGCGCAGGATCCCGGCTACGTCGCGCGGCGGTCCGCGTTGCTCGGGGCGTCGACGTTCACGCTCGTCGGCCTCCCGGACACCCAGAACTACTCGAGCGACTTCCCGCAGATCTTCGCCGCGCAGACCGACTGGGTGCGGGTGAACCGTGGCGCGCTCGACATCCAGTACGTGTCCCACTACGGCGACCTCGTCGACAACGCCGACCAGGGCTACCAGTGGGTGAACGCGGACAACGCGATGCGAACGCTCGACGACGCGGGCATCCCCTACGGCGTGTGCCCGGGAAACCACGACTTCCTTCCCTCGGGCGGCAGCGGCCAGCCGTTCATCCCCCAGAACTACCTGAGCTACTTCGGGCCGTCGCGCTTCGCGGGCGAGCCGTGGTACGTGGGCTCCTCGCCGACGGGCCTCTCGATGTGCACCGCGTTCCGCGCGGGCGGCATCGACTTCCTGCAGATCCACCTCGCATGCGACACGCCGGTCGCGGAGCTCGCGTGGGCGCAGGCGATCCTCGACCGCAACCGCGACGTTCCCGCGATGCTCACCACGCACCGCTACCTGCAGGACGCCGAGGACTACACGAGCG
>CAYSFS010000137.1:0-5803 GCA_964430235.1 uncultured Chitinophaga sp.
CTGCTCGCGGAGATCGACGCGGCGCTCGCCGAATGCGACCGGCTCGCCAGCTGGGAGCAGCCCGAGCGGCGCGACGCCGTGCACCAGCTGCGCCGTGCGCTGAAGCGCTTCCGCGCGGGCGCAAGCCTGTGCAAGGGCGCCGTCGACGGCGTCGAGGTGAAGGCCGTGCAGGAGGAGGTGCGCGCCACCGCCGAGCGGCTCTCCGCGACGCGCGACCGCGACGTGCTGGTCGAGACCATCGGCGGCGTCGTGCGCATCTTCCCGCCGACCTCGCGCCGCAGCGCGCAGGCGATCGCGGTGGCGCTGCTGGCGCCAGACAAGGCGACCACCGCGTCCGCCGACTGGCACCAGGCCGCCGCGCTCATCCGCGCGCAGCTGGAGGCGATGCGCACGCGCATGCTCGCCGCGGACCTGCGCGCGGTGGCCCCCGACAGCGTGGCCGACGCGATCGCGAAGCGCTGGCGGCGGGCACGGCGCGCGGCGGCGGTGCCGTGGAACGCCGAGCACCTCGACGCGCTTCACGAGGTGCGCAAGGAGTGCCAGCGGCTGGCACTGCAGCTGCACCTGGTCTCGCGACTGGGCCCGCGCGCGCGGCTCGAGCGGCTGGCGCGGCGGCTGGGCCGGGTGGTGTCCGCCATCGGCGAGGACCGCGACCTCGGGCTGCTCGAGGGGCTCCTGCGCGAGCGCCGCGGCGAGTTCCCCGACCCGCGCCAGGTGGACGCGATGCTCTCCGAGATCAAGGACCGGCGCGCGGCGTGCCTGCGCGCGGCGCGCAAGCGCGCGGGGCGCGTGCTCGCGCGCAAGGCGCGCGTGGTGCGGGCGCTGGTGACGCGGGGGAGGTGACGGGGCGCGAGGCGCCGCCGCCCAAGTACCCTTGCCGCCCCATGAGCGGCAAGCAGCAGACGGCCATCACCCCCACGCGCGACGAGAACTACGCCGAGTGGTACCAGCAGGTGGTGCGCGCGGGCGACCTCGCCGAGAACAGCCCGGTGCGCGGATGCATGGTGATCAAGCCCTGGGGCTACGCCATCTGGGAGAACGTGCAGCGCGTCCTCGACGGGATGTTCAAGGCCACGGGCCACCGCAACGCGTACTTCCCGCTCTTCATCCCGCTGTCGTTCCTCGAGAAGGAGGCCGCGCACGTCGACGGGTTCGCGAAGGAGTGCGCGGTGGTCACGCACCACCGCCTGAAGGCGGGCGCCGACGGGAAGCTGGTCCCGGACGGCGAGCTCGACGAGCCGCTCATCGTGCGTCCCACCAGCGAGACCATCATCGGTGCCACGTTCGCCAAGTGGGTGCAGAGCTACCGCGACCTCCCGCTCCTCATCAACCAGTGGGCGAACGTCGTGCGCTGGGAGATGCGCACGCGGCTCTTCCTGCGCACCGCGGAGTTCCTGTGGCAGGAAGGCCACACGGCCCACGCCACGCGCGAGGAGGCCGAGGACGAGACGATGAAGATGCTCCGGGTCTACGCGGAGTTCGCGGAGGAATGGATGGCGATGCCCGTGATCCAGGGCCGCAAGACCGAGAGCGAGCGGTTCCCGGGCGCGGTCGACACCTACTGCATCGAGGCCATGATGCAGGACCGCAAGGCGCTGCAGGCCGGCACCAGCCACTTCCTGGGCCAGAACTTCGCGAAGGCGAGCGAGATCCAGTTCCTTGACGCCGACGGCCAGCAGAAGTTCGCGTGGACCACGAGCTGGGGAGTCAGCACGCGCCTCATCGGCGCCATGATCATGACCCACTCGGACGACGACGGGCTCGCGGTGCCGCCGCGCCTGGCGCCGACGCACGTCGTGATCCTGCCCGTGATGCACAAGCCCGAGACCGCGGCCGCGGTGCTCGAGCACTGCCGGAAGCTCGCCGAGGACCTGCGGTCGCGCACGTTCGCGGGCCGGCCGATCGAGGTCGAGGTCGACGCACGCGACCTGCGCGGCGGCGACAAGATGTGGCAATGGGTGAAGAAGGGCGTGCCCGTGCGCGTCGAGGTGGGGCCGCGCGACATCGAGCAGGGCTCGGTGTTCGTCGGTCGCCGCGACCGCGGCGCGAAGGACAAGCTGTCGATGGGGCGCGACGCGTTCGTCGACGGCGCGGCCGCGCTCCTGCAGGAGATCCAGGACGGCATGTTCGCGCGCGCGAAGGCGCACCGCGAGGAGCACACGCGGCGCATCGACTCGAAGGCCGAGTTCGAGGCGTTCTTCACGCCGAAGCGTGCCGGCGACGAGAACGCCCCGAGCGAGATCCACGGCGGGTTCGCGCTCAGTCACTTCTGCGGCGACCCCGCGGTCGAGGCCGACGTGAAGAACCGCATGGGCGTCACCGTCCGCTGCATTCCGCTCGACGCACCCGAGGAGCATGGCGCGTGCGTGATCACCGGGCGGCCGAGCACGCGACGCGTGGTGTGGGGCAAGTCGTACTGAGTGTGATAATCACGCGGTTTGAGGGCGATCAGCGTGGTTCTCGGGCGCCGTGACCCGGTTTCGGCGGCGTTTGCGCCCATTGCGACGACTCTCGTCTTGCCGCGGCGCGTTGCCGCGGCAGGGTGAGGATGTCCTCGGGAACGCTCCCGGGAAACGCCTCCCAAGGCGACATCGAGAGAGGGAAAGGCCATGCGCGTCATCGCGTCATCGTTCATCGCAGTTGCGGGGATCGCCGCCGTCGCCGCCGCGCCGCGGGCGCAGGCCGGCCTCGTGAATCCGTTGATCCCCTCGTGGGCCGGCCAGGCCAACACGCAGTCCGCGTCGTGGGACACGTTCACGCAGGCCTCGGGCGGCGCGAACCTGCCCGAGGCCGGCGGCGCTCCGTTCTCGCTCATGAACTTCGGCGCCGCCTCGTTCATCACGGGCAGCGGCAACATCTACAGCATCACCGCGCCGCTCTACGTCATGATCATGGGCGGAACGCTCGGCAACGGCCAGACGCCGCTCCAGGCGGTCATGAACGTGGCGACGGTCGGCACGACCATCGCGCCCGCGAGCGTGAAGCTCACGCTCTGGGACGCGACGGGGACGCAGTACGTGGTCGCGCCCACCGCGAGCGAGATCCGCTCCGACGCGCCCGCGCAGCCGCAGGGCAGCGTCCGCACCACCGCGTACACGTGGGACACCGCGGGCGCCCCGATCACCGCCAGCGGGTTCCGCTTCGAGTTCCTCGCCGCGGGCCCGAGCATGTCGCTCGACGCCGTGCGGCTCGACATGCTGTACGTGCCCGCGCCGGGAGCGATCGCGCTGCTCGGGATGGCGGCGTTCGTCGCGCGCCGGAAGCGCCGCGCATGACCATGACCACGACCTTCACCTGAGTTTCGGCTCTCTTCCCCCAGCCTGGCTCCCTGCCACGCCTCCGCCCGACTGCCTCCGTGCAGCGGGCGGTCTTTCTTCGGGGGCCCCTTGCGGCTTGCGGCCGCCCGGGTTTCGTGGGAACCTCGCCCCGGCGGCGCGCCTCCAACGCCCCAGAGGAACCCCCATGCTCTTCCGACAGATCGAGGACCCGAAGCTCGCCCAGTACGCCTACCTCGTCGGGTGCCAGCGCACCGGCGAGGCCATCGTGTTCGACCCCGAGCGGGACGTGGACCAGTACGTCGACCTTGCCGCGCGCCATGGGCTGCGGATCGTGGCCGTCGCCGAGACGCACATCCACGCCGACTTCCTGAGCGGCGCGCGCGAGCTGGCCGAGCGCACGGGCGCGCATCTCTACCTGAGTGCCGAGGGCGGCCCCGAGTGGCAGTCGACGTGGGCGAAGGCGTACGCGCACACGCCGCTCCACGACGGCACCGAGTTCAAGGTCGGCAACATCGCGTTCCGCGCGCTGCACACGCCCGGGCACACGCCGGAGCACGTGTCGTACCTGGTCACCGACCTCGGCGGCGGCGCGAGCGAACCCATGGGCATCATCACCGGCGACTTCGTGTTCGTCGGCGACCTCGGGCGGCCGGACCTGCTCGAGAGCGCGGCGGGGGTGCAGGGCATCGCCGAGCCGAGCGCGCGCGCCCTGTGGCGCAGCGCGGCTCGGTTCGTGAAGCTGCCGGATCACCTCCAGGTATGGCCCGCGCACGGCGCGGGAAGCGCGTGCGGCAAGGCGCTGGGCGCGATCCCGCAGAGCACCGTCGGCTACGAGAAGGCCAACAGCCCCGCGCTGAAGCTGGTGGGCGACGAGGCCGCGTTCGTCAAGGACATCCTCGCGGGCCAGCCCGAGCCGCCGCTCTACTTCGCGCGCATGAAGGCGCTGAACCGCGACGGCGTGCCGGTGCTCGGCGCGCTGCCGGCCCCGCCGGTGGTGGCGGACGCCGCGGCGCACGCGGCCGAGTGGGAGCGCGCGGGCACCGTCGTGGTCGACACGCGGCCGTGGGCGGCGTTCCGCGACGGCCACCTGCCGGGGGCGATCCACGCCGTGCCGGGCAAGATGTTCCCGATGGTGGTGGGTTCCTACGTGAAGCCCGAGGAGCGCATCGTGCTGGTGTGCGAGCCGGCGCGCGCCGAGGAGCTGGTGCGCGACCTGGTGCGCATCGGGTACGACCGCTTCGTGGCCGTGGTGCCGCCTGCGGCCCTGGCGGGCGCGCCGCGGTTGGTTCGGTCTCGCGACGTCTCGGTGCAGGAGGCGGCCGCCCTTCGGGGCGAGTGGTTCGTGCTCGACGTGCGCGGGTCGGCCGAGCATGCGACCGCGCGGCTCGAGGGCGCGCTCAACGTGCCGTACACGCGACTGATGCCGAGGCTCGCGGAACTCCCGCGCGACCGGAAGATCCTGGTGCACTGCGCGCTCGGCGGGCGCTCGGCGGCCGCGACGAGCATGCTTGAGCGCCTCGGGTTCGAAGTCGCGAACGTGTCCGGCGGATTCGAGGCGTGGAGGAAGGCCGGGCTGCCGACGGGTGCGCCGGCGGCGTGCGGCGCGGGAGCGAAGGTGGCCGCCGGGGCGGGTGCGAGTGCCGGCGCGGGCGCGGGCGCCCGCGGGGGCTGCTGCGGCGGGTCGTGCGGTGGATGAACTGCTGATCGAGGTCGCGAGCGGGGTCGCGGTGGGGCTCGGGATGGGGCTTGTGGGCGCGGGCGGCGCCATCTTCACGGTGCCGGTGTTCGGCACGTTGCTCGGGCACGACGCGAAGGTCGCGATCGCCGAGGCACTGGCGGTGACGGGCTGCATCGCGGCAGTGTCCGGCGCGGTCGCGGGCGCTCGCCGCATGGTCGACTGGCCGCGGGTGGCGTCGTTCGGCGCCGCCGGGATCGTGGGCGCGCAGGTGGCGGCGCCGGTCGCGGTGCGCATGGCCGCCTCGGTGCAGGTGGCGATGTTCGCGGCGGTGGCGGGCTACGCGGCGTGGCGGATGTGGGCGTCGGCAGGTGGCGTGGGGGACGGCGCGAAGGCCGTCGGGGCGGGCTCGGACCGCGATGCACGCGGATCGGCGGCCTTGGGCGAGGGCCGCGGCGAGGATCGTCGTGCGTGGTGGAAGCCGTACGCGGTCGGATTCACGATTGGCATGCTCACCAGCGTGCTTGGCGTGGGCGGCGGGTTCCTGTTGATTCCGGCGCTGGCCGTGCTCGAGGGGCTGCCGATGACGCGTGCCGTGGCCACGAGCCTGGTGGTGATCGCGATCAACGCCGCGGCCGGCCTGGCTGGGCTCTGGATCAACGGCGGGTTCGATGCAGACGCGTTCCACGGGCGCCCGGTGGCCATCGTGGCGGGGTGCGGCATGGCGGGCAGCGTGCTGGGTGCCGCCATCCAGCGGCGGGTGCCGCAAGGGATGCTTCGACGCGTGTTCGCCGTGCTGCTGGTGGCGGTGACCGTCGTGATGGTCGGGAAAATGGCGCCGGGGGTCATT
>CAYSFS010000138.1:0-5790 GCA_964430235.1 uncultured Chitinophaga sp.
CATCCGCATCAACGACGCGAAGGGCCGCGAGCTCGAGCACCACCCCGTCCCCTACGGCGGCGTGATCCTGGTCCACTCCGGCGACACGGTCAAGAAGGGCCAGTCGCTGGTGCAGTGGGACGGCACCAAGACGCCCATCCTGGCCGAGAAGAGCGGCACCGTGAAGTTCGAGGACGTGATCGAGGGCCAGACCGTCAAGGTCGAGACCCGCGGCTCCATCATCGAGCGGATCGTCACCGAGCACACCGGCGAGAAGCACCCGCAGATCACCGTCGTCGACGACTCGGGCGCCATCCTCGACTTCCACCACCTGCCGGCGAAGGCCCGCATCGTGGTGACCGAGGGCGAGAAGGTGAAGGCCGGCCAGGCCATCGCCATCCAGCCGAAGGAGGCCGGCCGCAGCGCCGACATCGTCGGCGGCCTCCCGCGCGTCACCGAGCTCTTCGAGGCGCGCAACCCGAAGGACCCGTCGGTGCTCGCCGAGATCTCGGGCCGCGTCGAGCTCCTGAGCGACAAGCGCAAGGGCAAGATGACGATCCGCGTCGTCGCCGACAGCGGCGAGGAGTTCGACCACCACGTGGCGCAGGGCAAGCACCTGCGCGTGCACACGGGCGACGTCGTCGAGTCGGGCGACGCCCTCACCGAGGGCGCGCAGGTGCCGGCCGACATCCTCCGCATCCGCGGCGAGGAGGCGCTCTACACCTACATGCTCGACGAGGTGCAGAACGTGTACCGCGCGCAGGGCGTGGCGATCTCGGACAAGCACATCGAGGTCATCCTGCGCCAGATGCTCGGCAAGGTGAAGGTCTCGACGCCGGGCGACACCGACTTCCTGCCCAACCAGGTGGTCGAGCGCTTCGAGCTGCGCAACCGCAACGACGAGCTCTCGCGCATGCTGCGCGTCGAGGACTCCGGCGACACCGACCTGCCGATCGGCGGGCTCGTGACGAAGGAAGAGGCCAAGGAGGCCAACGCCCTCGCGAAGGACAAGGGCGGCAAGGAGGCCAAGACGCGCAAGCCGAAGCCGGCCACCTACAAGACCCTGCTCCTGGGCATCACGAAGGCCTCGCTGCAGAGCGAGAGCTTCCTGTCGGGCGCCAGCTTCCAGGAGACCACCAAGGTCCTCACCGAGGCGGCCCTCGCGGGCGCCACGGACGAGCTCCGCGGCCTCAAGGAGAACGTCATCCTGGGCCACCTCATCCCGGCCGGCACCGGCTGCGACCAGTACCAGCGCATCCAGGTGGCCAAGCTGGTCGACGTGCCCGAGGGCGACGAGACCAGCGACCAGGAGTACCTCGAGGAGGCTCGCCTGGAGGCCGAGGACCTGGGCGCCGAGAGCCCCGAGTTCGCGTCGACCATCAGCCAGGAGACCCTGGCGGGCCTCACCGAGGCGCTCCGTGCGGGCGCGGGCGGCGAGGGCGGCGGCGAGTTCGGCGCCGAGGGCGGCGAGTTCGCGCCCGCGGACGACGAGCCGGGCGACTGACGCCCGGCCGCGCGCGATGCAACGATTCCCGAGGCCCCCGGCAGCGCGCCGGGGGCCTCGTGCATCCGTAGACTTCGGCCATGCACAGCCACCGAATCGCGTTCCCGGGGATCCTCGCCATCTCGCTCGCGGCGCTGCTGTCGGCCGCGCACGCGCAGGAGCCGAAGCCCGGCGCCACGTCGCCCCGCCCCGTCGACGCGCCGGTCGACCCCGACGCCGAGCGCCTGCGCACCTCGGTCATCAAGTTCAAGTGCAAGCTCGAGCCGCGCAGCGCCTCGCGCCCGTGGAAGCTCGACCCCGTGCAGGAGGTGGGCGGCTCGGGCGTGGTGATCGCGCCCGGCAAGGTGCTGACCAACGCGCACGTGGTCCACGAGGCCACCGAGGTCCTCGTCGAGACCGACAAGACCGCCCTGCCGATCCCGGCCAAGGTGCTCGCCCTCGACCTCGGCCGCGACCTGGCGCTGGTGCAGGTCGACGACGCCGACTTCAACGCCGCGCACCCGGCCGTCGAGGTGATGCCTGGCCTCCCGAAGGACGGCAGCCGCGTCACCGTGATGGGCTTCCCCATGGGCGGCGAGTCGATGTCGACCACCAGCGGCGTCGTGTCGCGCAGCGAGTGGGCCGGCCTCGGCCGCCGCGGCGAGCCGGGGATGCGCGTGCAGGTCGACGCGGCCGTCAACTTCGGCAACAGCGGCGGGCCCGCGTTCGTCGACGGGAAGCTCGCGGGCCTCGTCTTCAGCGGCGTCAACAAGGCGATGGCCGACAACATCTCGTACCTCATCGCCACCGAGGAGATCGCGCGCTTCATGAAGGAGGCCGAGGCGGGCCGCATCACCGGCAACTGCGTGCTGCACGCCTCGACGCAGACCCTCGAGAACCCCGCCCTGCGCGCGAAGCTCGGCGTCGGGAGCACCACGAGCGGCGTGGTCGTCATCGACCAGAAGGACGGGCCGCTCAAGCCGTGGGACATCGTCACGAAGGTCAACGGCCTCGCGGTCGACAACAAGGGCCAGGTCACGGTCGAGGACGGCCGCAAGGTCGACATGGCCTGCGCGTTCGGCCGCTTCCGCCCCGAGAAGGACGGCGCCTCCATCCCGGTCGAGGTGATCCGCGATGGCACGCCCATGAAGCTCGACCTCCCGGCGGTGGGCGCCCGCGACGGCGTCATCCGCGCGCGCCCCAACGGCGACTACCCGTACCTCGTGTGCGGCCCGCTCGTCTTCGGCCCCATGCACCAGGACCTCCTCGGCGACCTCGGCCCGGGCGGCATGCGCATGATCTACCTCGGCGGCAGCCCGGCGCTCCAGTACCTCATGGACAGCCGCCCCGCGAAGGGCAAGGAGCTCGTCGCGGTGCTGTGCCCGATGATGTCGAGCCCGCTCGCGCGCGGCTACGACGCGATGCCCGGCCAGACCGTCAAGAGCGTGAACGGGAAGACGTTCGACGACTTCGCGGGATTCGTCGACGCCATGCGCGACGCCGAGGGCGAGTGGCTGGTGCTCGAGTTCAACGAGCAGGGCGCCGAGCGCCTGGTGTTCCGGCGCCAGGAGTTCATGGACGCCACCGAGTCCGTGATGGACGCCAACGGCATCCGCCAGCAGGCCTCCAAGGACGTCCGCGACCGCTGGAACGGGAAGAAGTGATGCACGAACGCACCCTCGCCGCGCTCATGGCCGCCGCGGCGGCCCTCGCCCCCCTCCACGCCGCCCTCGGCGACGACCCCGCGCCGCCGCCGTCCGCGGCCTCGGCCTCGGTCGACCCGGCCGCGGCGAGGCTGCGCGACTCGGTCATCAAGTTCTCGTGCAAGCTCGAGCCGCGCAGCGCGGTCCGCCCGTGGAAGCTCGAGCCCGTCATGGAGGTCGGCGGGTCGGGCGTGGTCATCGCGCCCGGCAAGGTGCTGACCAACGCGCACGTCGTGCACGAGGCGACCGAGGTCCTCCTCGAGACCGACAAGACCGCGCTCCCCGTGCCCGGCAAGGTGCTCGCCGTCGACGTCGGCCGGGACCTCGCGCTGGTGCAGGTGGACGACGCGGACTTCGCGAACGCGCACCCGCCGGTCGCGCTGCTCGACGGGCTCCCCAAGGACGGCGCGCGCGTGACGGTCATGGGCTACCCCATGGGCGGCGAGAGCCTGTCGACCACCAGCGGCGTCGTGTCGAGGAGCGAGTGGGACGAGCTCGGCTTCAACGGCGAGGAAGGGATGCGCGTCCAGGTCGACGCGGCCGTGAACTTCGGCAACAGCGGCGGCCCGGCGTTCGTCGACGGGAGGATCGGCGGGCTGGCCTTCAGCGGCGCCGACAACGCCGTCGCCGACAACATCTCGTACCTCATCGCCACCGAGGAGATCCGGCGCTTCCTGAGGGAGGTCGAGTCCGGGCGAATCACGGGCAACTGCGTGCTGCACGCCGACTGGCAGACGCTCGAGAACCCGGCCCTGCGCGCGAAGCTCGGAATCGGGAGCGGCACCAGCGGGGTCGTCGTGATCGAGCACAAGGACGGCCTGCTGAAGCCGTGGGACGTGATCACCAAGGCCAACGGCCTGGCCATCGACAACAAGGGCCAGGTCACCGTGGAGGACGGGCGCAAGGTCGACATGGCCTGCGCGTTCGGCCGCTTCGAGCCGGCGAAGGACGGGGCGACCATCGCGCTCGAGGTCATCCGGGACGGGAAGCCGCTCACCCTCGACCTGCCCGCGGTCGGCGGCCGCGACGGCGTCATCCGCGCCCGCCCGAACGGCGACTACCCCTACCTCGTGTGCGGGCCGCTCGTCTTCGGGCCGGTGCACGCGGACTTCCTGTCGCAGCTCGGAGAGGCGGGCGACGCGGGCATCTACTACGGCGGCGGTCCCGTGATCCCGGCGGCCATGGACGACCGTCCCGCGGGCGGCAAGGAGATCGTGGCGGTGCTCGGGCCGATGATGTCGAGCCCGGTGGCGCGCGGCTACGACGTGGCGCCCGGGCAGACCGTGAAGAGCGTGAACGGGAAGTCGATCGCCAACTTCGGCGAGTTCGTCGACGCGATGCGCACGCTCGAGGGCGAGTGGGTCGTGTTCGAGTTCAACGAGCCTGGTGTCGAGCGGCTGGTGTTCCGGCGGAAGGAGTTCATGGACTCCACCGAGCAGGTGATGGAGGCGAACGGGATCCGGCAGCAGGCGTCGAAGGGGGTGCGGGCGAGGTGGGAGGGGAAGTCGCCGTGAGCCCTCCCTCCGCGCCCGGCAAGGGCGAGCCCTGGTACCGCGACGGACTCCGCTTCGAGTGCACCATGTGCGGCAACTGCTGCACGGGCCCCGAGGGTGCCGTCTACTTCTCGCCCGAGGAGGGCAAGGCGATGGCCGCCAAGATGGACATGCCGCTCGAGGAATTCCTCAAGCGCTACGCGCGCCGCATGGGCAACCAGCGTTCGCTGCGCGAGAAGGTGACGAGCTTCGGCAACGACTGCGTCTTCCTCGACCGCGAGTCGATCCCCGGAAAGGCCGTGTGCGGGCTCTACGAGGCCCGCCCCGAGCAGTGCCGCACCTGGCCCTTCTGGGACGGCAACCTCCGCAGCCGCAAGGCCTGGGAGGAGACGAAGAAGCACGTGCCCTGCCCCGGCATGGACACCGGGCCCGTGCACGACTTCGTCGAGATCACCATCGCGCTCGAGCGCGACAAGGCCGGCGGCGGAAGCTGGGCGCGGTGAGCGCCCCCCGGCCCGTGCGCGATCCGTTCGCGGGCCTCCCGCCCGACGCCGCGGAACTTGCGGCGTCCTGGGCCTCGGCCGCCTTCATGCCCGCGGTCGACGCCGCGCTCCGCGCCATCCACGAGGACATGGCCGCCGCCGCGCGCGAGCGCGGGCCGCGCTGCGACGCGAGCGGCCGCTGCTGCCGCTTCGGCGAGTGGGGACACCTCCTCTACGTCACCGGCCTCGAGGCCGCGTGGTGCCTGCGCGGCTCGGGCCGCACGCCCACCGCGGCCGACGTGCGCGCCGCCGCGGCGCGCGACGACTGCCCGTTCCTCGAGGCCGGCCGCTGCGGGGTGCACGACTTCCGCCCCGTCGGCTGCCGCGCGTACTTCTGCGACCCCGTGGCGGCCGGATGGCAGGAGGAGCTCTCCGAGCGCATGCTCGCGCGCCTGCGCGCGCTGCACGAGGAGCACGGCATCCCCTACCGCTACGGCGAATGGCGGGCCATGCTCGCGCACTTCGCGTCCTAGCGCATCCCGCGTACGATCCACGGCTTCGACCATGCCCGCCGCCGACGACACCATCCGCTCCGTCGCCTTCGTCAGCCTCGGCTGCCCGAAGAACCTCGTCGACAGCGAGAAGATGCT
>CAYSFS010000139.1:0-5748 GCA_964430235.1 uncultured Chitinophaga sp.
GGGTTCGACCAGCTCGACGAGATGCTGAGCGGGCTGCAGAAGGGCGAGATGGTCATCCTCGCCGCGCGGCCCTCGATGGGCAAGACCGCGTTCGCGCTCAACATCACCGAGAACATGGCCGCCTCGGGCGCGCCGGTCGCGTTCTTCAGCCTCGAGATGGGGAAGCAGCAGCTGGTGCAGCGCATCCTGTGCGCCAAGGCCGGCGTGGACGGCCAGAAGCTCCGCAAGGGCATGCTGAGCCGCGAGGAGTGGCGCGCCATCGTGGGCGTGTGCGGCGAGCTCCACGAGCGGCCGATCTTCATCGACGACACGCCGGGCCTCACGTTGCTGCAGATGCGCTCGAAGGCACGGCGGCTCAAGGAGAAGCACGGGATCGGCGCGATCGTGATCGACTACCTGCAGCTCATGAGCGCGGGCACGCGCACCGAGAGCCGCCAGGTGGAGGTCAGCGACATCTCGCGCGGCGTGAAGGCGATGGCGCGCGAGCTCGAGGTCCCCGTGGTGTGCCTCAGCCAGCTCAACCGGCAGTCCGAGGACCGGCAGGGCCATCGTCCCCGCATGAGCGACCTCCGCGAGTCCGGCTCGATCGAGCAGGACGCCGACGTGGTCATGATGCTCCACCGCGAGGAGTACTACCACCTGCAGGACCCGAACTGGATCGAGGCGAACCCGCAGAAGGCGAACGTCGCCGAGGTGCTCGTCCTCAAGCAACGCAACGGCCCCACCGGGACGGTCGAGCTGTTCTGGGACAGCCGCTCCACCGCGTTCCGCAACCTGGCCCCGCAGGGCCGCGCGGCCGGCGTCGAGTACGCGGCGCGCGGCGGGTACGACGGGGACATTCCCGCGTGACCGGCGGAGGGGAGGGAATGCGCGGCGCGCACGCGCGTTCTGCAGGGCGGATGGACGGCAGCGTCGACTTCGCACCCATCCTCGCACGGGCCGCCCGCGGCGACGCCGCGGCGTGGCGCGCGGTCGTCGACGAGTACTCCGGGCGCGTGTACGGGCTGCTGCGCTCGCAGGGCGCCAACCCCGACCTGGCCGAGGAGATCACGCAGTCGGTGTTCTGCACGCTCGCGGCGAAGCTCGCGGAGTACGTCGAGGGCGGGAGGTTCGAGAGCTGGCTCTTCCGGATCGCGATGAACCGCCTCCGGGACGAGGCCCGCCGGCGCCGCCGCCATGCGAAGGGGGTGGGCGAGCCCGAGGTGCTCGAGGGGCTCGCGGGCGAGGCGCCCGTGCCGCGCGCGGCGCCGGACGCCGACGAGGTGGCCGCGCTCCGCGGCGCGCTTGCCCAGCTCAGCGAGGCCGATCGGGAGGTCATCGACCTCCGGCACGTGGGCGGCATGAGCTTCAAGCAGATGGCCGAGCATCTCGGGGAACCCCTCGGGACGCTGCTGGCGCGACATCACCGGGCCCTCGCGAAGTTGCGGGCGATCCTCGTAGGGGACGCCTCGGGCGGCGGGGCGTCGGCCGCGGCGGCACGGGAGCGCACGCCATGAGGCCACGGGATTCTGCGTTATCGACCCTGTTCGGCGCCGGCCATGCAATGCCGCGCGGCGCCCTTCGTTCAGACTGGAGATCCAATCCATGAACGGTTCGTCCGACCATCATCCGGAACTCGATCCCGCGCTCCGTGCGCTCTCGGATCGGCTCGACGCGCTCGGCCGTGCCCACGCCGCCGGGCGCCCCGGCCTCGCGGACCGCGTGTTCGCGGCAAGCCGCCCGGAGCTCCCGGGCGTCGCGGCGGCCGGCCGCGTGGGATTCGCGGCGTCGGCGGTGCGCCGCTGGTCGTTCGCGGCCGCGGCCGCGGTGCTGCTTGCGGCGTCGGTCGCGCTGTACATGCGCGCGCTCCCCGCCGCGAAGGTGCCTGTCGGCGACATCGCCGCGGCGCGTGCGGCCGTGCTCGGCCCGGCCAGCGGCTCCGAGTCGCTGCTGGTGGCGCTCATCGACCAGGAGGCGGCCCTCGGCCAGGAGGCCGCGCTCGACGATGACGGGCTCGATGCCGCGAGCGCCATCGCGCTCGCGCACCGCGGGTCGGCCGACCTCGTGGCGGTGGAGCTCGACGAACTGCTCGCGACCGGGGGCCGGCGATGAGCGGGGCGCGTGCACGCGCGTCGGCGTCCGTCGCCATGGCGCTCGTGGCCGCGTTCATGGCCTTGCCGGCTCGGGCGCAGGCGCCCGCGGCCCCGACGGCGCCTGCGCCCGCGGCCGCGCCCGCCGATCCCGCGCGCCGTGGCGACGGCCCGCGCCGGCGCGCCGACGTCCCCATGGCCGCGGAGATGGCGGACCGCATCGTGGCCGTGGCGCGCGACGTCTCGCCGGAGCTCGCCGCCGAGATCGAGAAGGCGCGCGCCGAGAGCCCCGAGCGCATGGCGCAGTCGATGCGCCAGAACGCCCGTCGGCTGATGGGCCTCGCGGTGCTGAAGGACCGGAACCCGGATCTCTACGCGATCCGCGTCGAGGAGCTTCGGCTGCAGTTGGAGCTCCGGGCGCTCGGGGAGCAGTGGCGCGCGGCGAACGAGGCGAAGGACGCCGCTCGCGCCCAGCAGCTGTCGCAGCAGATCGACGCCAAGGTGCGCGCGCAGGTGGACGTCGACCTCAAGGCGCGCGCCCAGGAACTGGTCGCGCTCGACGCGCAGCTGAAGTCGCTGCGCGAGGAGCTGGTCGACGAGCAGCGCCGCATGGCCGAGCGCGTCGCCGAGCGGATCGAGGCCGTCAAGAGCGGGCAGCCGTTGCCAGGGCGCGACCGCGGGGGCCCGGGCGGCGGGGAGCAGGGCGATCCGCGGCGTCCGCCGCGCGCGCGCGCCGACGAGCGCGCGCCGACCGACGGCAAGCCCGCGGGCGCCGCGGGTGCTCCGTAGACTCCGCTCCGTGGATTCGCTCCAGCGTCGCTGGGCCATCGCAGGATGGTCGGTGCTCGTGGCCATCGTCGCCGCGTGCGCGCTCGCCGCGCCGTGGAGCTTCGGTTCCGTGCGCATGGGCGAGGTCGAGGTGGCGCGCTACGCCGCGTCCAACCTGGCGCTGAACCACCTGCCGCCCGCGTGGCGTGCGCTCGACGAGGCGCAGCGGGCGCGGGTCGACGCGGCGGCCGGTGCCGGCGAGTACGTGCCCGGACGCGCGCTCGGCACCGACGCGCTGGGGCGCGACATGCTGGCGCGGCTCCTCGCGGGCGGCGTGTTCAGCCTGGCCGTGGGGCTCGCCGCGGCCGCCGTCGCCGTGACCCTCGGCACCGCCTGGGGCGCCCTCGCCGGGTACCTCGGCGGCCGCGCGGACGCGGCGATGATGCGGTTCGTCGACGTCCTCTACGGATTGCCGTCGATCCTCCTGGTGGTGCTGCTGGCGGTCGCCGTCGACGGCCTCGTCGCACGGTGGTTCGGCTCGCTCTCGCCCGCGGCCTCGCAGGCGCTGGGGCTCGCGGTGCTCTTCGTGGCCATCGGCGGCACGGGGTGGCTCACGATGTCGCGCGTGATCCGCGGACAGGTGCTGAGCCTGCGCGCGCAGCCCTTCATGGAGTCGTGCCGCGCCGTCGGCGTGCCGGCGTGGCGGCAGTTCGCGATGCACCTGCTTCCGAACCTCGTCGGTCCGATCGTGGTCTACGCCACGCTCGCGGTGCCGGCGGCGATCCTGAGCGAGAGCTTCCTGAGCTTCCTGGGGATTGGCGTGCGCGAGCCCGTCCCGAGCTGGGGCAACCTCGCGAGCGCGGGGCTCGCCGAGGTCAACCTCGTCGACAGCCGCTGGTGGCTCCTCGCGGCACCGTGCGCGATGATCGCCGCGACGCTCGTCGCGCTCAACTTCGTCGGCGACTCGCTTCGCGCGCGGTTCGACCCCGCCGCGGCGCGGTCGCGGTGGTGACGCGTCGATAACGCGCCGCGGCGCGCGGGCCCGTCGACGCGTCGCGTCCCGTCGTCGGTGCCGCGTTGCGCTACGCTTCTCAGCCCGCGAGGATTCCCATGCAGAACCGATTCGGCGTCAAGGACTTCCTGTTCCTGGTCGTGCTCCTGGCAACGCTCGGCAGCGTCTGGCTGTCGATGGTCCAGAAGACGCGCATGGAGCTGGCGCAGGGCGAGATGAAGTCGAAGCTCGCGGAGATCGAGCAGCAGGTCGCGCAGCTCGGCCGCACGCTCGAACGCGGGGTCGAGCGGCTTCCGCGCGCCGCGGCCGGCCCCGCGGCGGCATCGCCGAACGCGGCGGCCGCGGCCGGCGATGCCTCGTGGGCGCGGCCGGGCGTCAAGGTCGAGTCGTGGCCCGCGCCGCACCCGGCCACCGACCCCGGGTCGATCCCCGGCTTCGCCGTGGGCGGCGAGTTCACCGAGCTCTTCGAGGCCCAGCCGGCGAAGCTGACCCCGTACATCGCGGCGGACGTCTACGCGATACGCGTCCTCGACCGGGTGTGCGAGGGCCTCGGGTCGTTCAACCCGAAGACGCTCAAGATGGAGGGCGCGCTCGCCGACGGCTGGCAGGTCGATCCCGAGGGCCTGTGGATCCGCGCGCACATCAACCCCCGCGCGCGGTTCAGCGACGGGCGGCCCGTGACGGCCGAGGACGTGCGCTGGACGAACCTCGACTTCATCGCCAACCCGCTCATCGAGGCCGAGCGCGCGCGCAGCACGCAGGACAACCTCAAGGACGTGAAGGTGATCGACGAGCGGACCGTCGAGTTCGTCTTCAAGGAGCCGCTCTTCACGAACACGCTCATCGCCTTCGGCAACCCCGTGCTGCCGAAGCACTACTACGCGCGGTTCGAGCCGAGCCAGGTCAACCAGGCGACGGGCCTCCTGATGGGGAGCGGCCAGTTCCGCATGGAGCGGCTCCCGAACGGCCCGGACCAGCTCGACGCGCAGTGGACGCCCGGCCAGGACATCGTGCTCGTGCGCAACGAGCAGTACTGGGCCGAGAAGCCCTCGCTCGACCGGATGCGGTTCAAGACCATCAAGGACGACCTCGGGCGCCTCGTCGCCTATCGCAACGGCGAGGGCTCGATGATGCTGCCCACCTCGCCGCAGTTCAACGCCGTGCTGCGCGACGAGCCCGACTTCGAGAAGACGACGTACGCGCTCAAGTGGACGAACATGCGCTGCGGCTACAGCTTCATCGCGTGGCAGTGCGGCCCGCGCAACGGCAAGCCCACGCCCTTCGCGGACAAGCGCGTCCGGCGGGCCATGACCATGCTCCTCGACCGCGAGCGCATGATCCGCGACATCTGGGACGGCATCGGCTCCGTCTCGAAGGGCCCCGTGAACCCCGAGAGCCCGGGCAGCAACCCGGACGTCAAGCCGCTGCCGTTCGACCCCGAGGCCGCGAAGGCGCTGCTCGCCGAGGCGGGCTGGAAGGACCGCAACGGCGACGGCATCCTCGAGAACGAGCAGGGCGACGCGTTCACGTTCGAATACACCTACGCGACGGGAGGCGAGATCTCCGAGCGCATCGCCCGTTTCGTGAAGGACAGCTACGCGAGGGCCGGCATCGTGATGAAGACCCGCCCGGTGGACTGGAGCCGCTACCAGGAGCTCCTCAAGCTGCGCGACTTCGACGCGATCACGCTCGCGTGGGGCTCGAACGCCCCCGAGAGCGACCCGCGCCAGATCTGGCACTCCGAGAGCACGAAGGAGGGCGGCGACAACTTCACGCAGTGGCGGAGCGCGCGCGCCGACGAGCTCATCGAGAAGGGCCGGCGCACCATGGACGAGGCCGCGCGCATGGCCGTGTGGCGCGAGTTCGAGGCGTGCGTCGCCGAGGACCAGCCGTACACGT
>CAYSFS010000140.1:0-5748 GCA_964430235.1 uncultured Chitinophaga sp.
CCTTTCGCGCCTGGCCCATCGCGTAGTGCTCGAGCCCGTGCCCGAGCGAGAAGAGCACCAGCAGCATGGCGCCCTCGGCGTACTCGCCGATCGCCGCCGCGCCGACCGCGGCCACGGCCATCAGGAAGTCGACGTCGAGGCGCAGGCGGAACGCGGCGCGCGCGCCCTCGATGAGCGCCTCGTACCCGGCCACGGCGAAGCTGACCAGGTAGAGCGTGCCCCAGAATCCGGGGTGCGCACCGGAGCGCTCGAGCGTCCACGCCGCGAGCAGGGCGACCGCCGCGACCGCCGGTTCCAGGAGCTCGCGGTGGCGCCGGAGCCAGTGCGCGTCGTCCGGAAGGTGATCGACGCTCGGTGCGCTCACGGGCTTCGGAGGATATCGGTGGCGTGGGTACGATTGCCGTGCCATGCACGCCGACGGCCTGGAATTCCCGCCCCCGACCCCGAGCGACCTCGGCGACCACGAGGTGCCGCGCGACGGCGACGCGCTCGACGGCGTGCGCGTGGCGCTCATGGTCACGGGCGGGATCGCCGCGATGAAGGCCCCGATGGTGGCGCGCGCGCTGCGGCGGCAGGGTGCGTCGGTGACCGCCTTCGCGACGACCGAGGCGCTCCGCTACGTCGGCCGGGACGCGCTGTCGTGGGCCTGCGACCGGCCCGTGGTCGTCGAGCTCTCGGCCGACGCCGAGCACCTCTCGGACACCGCGCCGTTCGACGCGTACCTGGTGGCACCGGCCACGTACAGCGTGATCGGGAAGTGCGCGCACGGAATCGCCGACACGCCGGTCACGAGCGCGCTGGCGTCGGGCATCGGACGGATGGAGCGCGGCCACGCGGCGGTGCTGTTCGCGCCGACGATGCACGGCTCCATGCACACGTCGATCCTGGAGGGAAACCTGCGTGCGCTGGCCTCGATCGGCTGCACGGTGATCCCGCCGCGCGACGCGTACGGCAAGCACAACCTGCCCGACGAGGCCGAGCTGGTGCAGGCGGTGGCTTCGGCGGTGACGGCCCGTCGCGCGCCGGGCGGGCGTCAGGCGGTCTCGCCGCGGCCCCAGTAACGGACGACGAACGCCCCGGCGGTGGCCCCGCAGAGCAGGCTCATCGCGGTCGCCCACTTGTCCCACGGCAGCGGCTGGTGCCAGGCGCTCAGCTTCACCCACGGGTTCCAGCCGATGGCGAGCGCGGCGAAGATCGCGGCCCACATCGCGTTGCCCGCCTTCACGCTCACGCCGGTGGCGAGCAGGAAGACGCCGAACAGCGCGGCCTGCGCCCACACCACGAAGTTCGAGTCGTTGATGATCCCGGCCCCGCGCAGGAGCAGGTAGATCGAGGCGGCCATCACGGCGAAGAGGGCACCCTTGGGCATGAGGGGTGTTTCGGCATGACGGCCCGCGGTCCCGCAGAGTTCCGCCGGGCGGCACGCGCCGGCGGCGCCCTGTCCCGATAATGCGCGCCCGGAGTGCATCACTCGTACACTCGGAGACCGCATGGATGCGGATCGCGCGAGCCTCGCAGGGATCGTCGAGAGCGCCCGGCGCCTGCCCGAGGCCGAGCGGCGCGCGTACCTCGACGGACTGCGGCTTCCCGAGGCGGATCGTCGGACGGTGGACGATGCGCTGCGCGCCGGGCTCACGGTGGCGGGTGCCTCCGACGCCCCGGCCCCGATCTCGCGCGAGGAGGGCGCGCGCCTCGTCGACCCGCTGGTGGGCCGCACCTTCGCGGGCGTCGCGATCGAGCGCATCGTCGGTTCCGGCGGAATGGGGCGCGTGTACCTCGGCACCGATTCCGCGACCGGCGGGCGCGTGGCGCTCAAGGTGCTCCTGCGGACCCAGCACGACGAATCCGTGCGCCGTCGCTTCGAGCGCGAGGGTCGGCTGCTCGAGCGCCTCCGCCACCCCGGCATCGCCGCGGTGCTGCGCACGGGGCTCGAGCCCGACGGCGACCTCGAGGTCCCGTACATCGTGATGGAGTACGTGGACGGCGTTCAGCACATCGCCGACCACGTGTTCCGCGAGCGGCTGGGCATGCGCGAGACGGTGCAGGAGTTCCTGCAGGCGTGCGACGCCATCGGCCACGCGCACCGCGAGGGCTACATCCACCGCGACATCAAGCCGCAGAACGTCCTGGTCGACCGGCACGGGCGCGTGAAGGTGATCGACTTCGGCGTTGCGCGCGCGATCGCGAGCGACCCGTCGGTCAACACCATCCGGACCGAGACGGGGCAGCTGGTGGGCACGATGCAGTACATGAGCCCCGAGCAGTTCATGGCCGATCCGCGGCTGGTCGACGCGCGCACCGACGTGTACGCCCTGGGCGCGGTGCTCTACGAGCTGCTCACTGGCGTGCAGCCCCACGACCTGCGCGGGCTTCCCGTGCACGAGGCGTCCCGCACCGTGTGCGAGACCGACCCGGCCGACGTGCGCCGGTGCAACCCCCGCGTCGACGAAGGCCTCGCCGCCATCGTCATGGACGCCGTGAGCCGCAGCCCGTCGCGGCGGCCCGACGACGCGAACGCGCTCGCGATGCGGCTGCGCGGGTGGATGGCGCGGGGCGCGGTGGCGGAGCCGGGCGTGCGCGCCGCGAGCACCGACGGCCCCGAGGCCGCGCGGCCCGTTGCGGGCGCGCGCGACGCCGCCGCCCCGCGCGCGGCGCCCGCGACGATGCCCGCCCGCGCCCCCCGGGCGGGCGGATGGGGCGCCGTCGTCATCGTGCTCGCGCTGGTCGCGGGCGCGCTCGCCGTGGGGTTCGGGTGGGTCGACGTGCGCGCGGTGGTCGCGCGGGCCAGGCAGCTCACGGGTGCCGCCGCGACCGACGGTGCGTCCGACGACTCGACGGCGGGCGCGGCCGCGGCGTCCGAGCGCGCGCGCGTGGTCGTCGCGCCGCGCGACGCGCGCATCGAGGTGGACGGCGTGCCGGTCGGCACCGGCTCGGCCGAGATCGCGCCGCGCGCCGACGGCGCGCCGCGCACGGTGGTCGCGCGGCTCGACGGCTGGGGCGAGGCGCGCACGACCTGGACCGGGCGCCGCGACGGGGGACTGGTGGCCCTGAACCTCGCGCCGCCCGCGGGAGTCGCGCTGCTGCCGCGCGTGGTCACGCTCGCGGTGGGGCCGATGCCGAAGGGCTGCACGCTGTCGCTGGCGGCGCCCGAGCGCCGGGCGCTGGGCGAGGGCACGTGGGCCGTCGAGGTCGTGTTCGGCCGGGACGCGTCGGGTGCGTGGCGCGCCGAGGAGCTCGCGCTCGAGGCACGGCGGGCGAACGGCACGCCGGCGACCGTCCGTGCGGGCGGCGCGTCGGGCACGGGAACGGTGAGGGTCCCGGTGTCGGTGGACGGCGCGGGGCCCGCGGTGGACGTGCAGGTCCGCTGACCGGGCCGCGGCTCACCCGCCGCGCATGGCGCGCGACATGTTGAAGATCGGCAGGAGCATGGCCGCGGCGATGCCGCCCACGATGGCACCCATGCCGACGATCATGATGGGCTCGACGAGGCTGGTGGTGCCCTTGACCGCGATGTCGAGGTCGTCCTCGGCCGCGGCCGCCGCGTGCTCGAGCACCTCGGAGAGCCGGCCGGACTTCTCGCCGCTTGCGATCATGGCGACCACGTTGCGCGGGACGAAGTCGAACTCGCGGAAGGTGGGCGCGATCTCCTGGCCCTTCTCGATGCGCTCCTCGAGCGTGGTCCACAGCTTCGTGTAGTGGACGTTCCCCGTCACGTCGCGGCAGATGCGCACGACGTCGACCAGCGGCACGCCGGCGGCCATGAGGCTCGCCATCGTGCTCGAGAAGCGCACCAGGTACAGGCAGCGGAACATGTGCCCGAGCACCGGGGTGCGGATCTTCAGGGTGTCGACCGTGATCCGCCCGGCCTCGGTGCGCATCCACCACCACAGGCCGCCCGCGACGGCGAGCAGCGCGGGCACGTAGATGGCCCACCCGGTCTTGATGAAGCCGCTCAGCCACACCAGCGCCTTGGTCGGCGCGGGCAGGCGGTCGCCCTGCGCCTTGAAGAGCGGGCCGAACTTCGGCAGGACGAAGACCATGATGACGGTGACCGCGAGCACGGCGACGGCCAGCATGATGGCCGGATACATCATCGCGCCGCGGATCTGCTTGGCGGTCTTGCGGCCCTTCGCGAGGTCCTTGGCGACGCGCGCGAGCATCTCGTCGAGCTTGCCCGACGCCTCGGCCGCGCGCATGAGCGAGGTGAGCACCTTGGGGAAGGTGCGCGGGTGACGGGCGAGCACGGCGCTGAAGTCCTCGCCCTCGCAGACGTCGGCGCGGATCAGCCGCACGAACTCGGCCACGTCCTTCCTCGAGGCCTGGTCGGCGAACGTCTCGAGCGCCTCGGCCAGCGGCACGCCGGTGCGGAGCATGACGGCCAGCTGCTGCGTGAAGGCGACGACGTCGTCCTTGCCCATCGACGCGGCGAGGCGCGCGCGGCGCCGCTGGGGATCGGTCTCCGCGCCGACGCTCGCGGTGCGGTCGCCGAGCTCCACCGAGAGGATCGCGAGCCCCTGCCGGCGAAGCTCGCGCACGGCCGAGCCGTGGTCGGCGGCCTCCACGACCCCGCGGACGAGCTCGCCGCCGTCCGCGCGGCGCGCGCGGTAGGTCCACTTGCGGCCCGGCGCGGCGGCGACGGCTTCAGCGGCGGCAGGCACCGTAGATCTCCTCGATGGTGGTGTGTCCGTCGACGACCTTGCGGATCCCGTCGTCCCACAGGGTCTCGAAGCCGCCCTGGCGCAGGATCTCGCGGATGCGGGCGGGCTCGGCGTTGGCGCAGATCGCGTCGACCAGCGCCTCGTCCGGGACCATCAGCTCGTAGACGCCCACGCGGCCGCTGAGGCCGGTCTCGTGGCACTTGCGGCACCCGGCGCCCTTCCACAGGCGCGTGCAGCCCTCGCCGTGGCGGCCGAGCGCCATGATCTGCTGGGCGTCGGGCTCGAACTCCTGCTTGCACTGCGAGCAGATGCGGCGTACCAGGCGCTGCGCGAGCACGCCCTTGAGCGACGCGGCCACCAGGAACGGCTCGACGCCCAGGTTCTGGAGGCGGGTGACCGCGCTGGGAGCGTCGTTGGTGTGCAGGGTGCTGAGGACGAGGTGGCCCGTGAGCGCGGCCTGCACCGCGATCTGCGCGGTCTCGCCGTCGCGGATCTCGCCCACCATGATGATGTCGGGGTCCTGGCGGAGCAGGGCGCGCAGCGCGCCGGCGAACGTGAAGCCTGCGCGCGGGTTGACCTGGGCCTGGTGCACGCCCTCGAGGTTCGCCTCGACCGGGTCCTCGACGGTCGACACGTTGTTCTCGACGGTGTCGAAGGTGCCGAGCACCGAGTAGAGCGTGGTGCTCTTGCCGCTCCCGGTGGGGCCGGTCACGAGGACGACGCCGTGCGGCTGGTCGATCACGCCCTTGAATCGCCCGAGCATCTCGGGGCGGAAGCCCAGGCGCTCGAGGCCGAGCTTCGCGGTCGAGACGTCCACGATGCGCATCACGATCTTCTCGCCGAACTTGCCCGGCAGGGTGCTCACGCGCAGGTCGATGGGCTTGCCCTTGACCTTCACCGAGATCTCCCCGTCCTGCGGGACGCGGCGCTCGGAGATGTCGAGCTTCGACATGATCTTGATGCGGCTCGCGATCGCGGCGTGCATGCGGTACGGCGGGCTTAGGCGGTGGAACAGCACGCCGTCGATGCGGTAGCGCACGCGCAGCTTGCCGTCGTCGGGCTCGATGTGGATGTCGCTCGCGCCCTCGGC
>CAYSFS010000141.1:0-274 GCA_964430235.1 uncultured Chitinophaga sp.
ACAGCCGCGACGCCAACATCTGGCACATCAGCCACGAGGGCGGCGAGCTCGAGGACCCGTGGAACGCCCCGCCCGAGGACGTGTGGATGATCACCACCAGCCCGAAGGACGCGCCGGACCGCCCCGAGGACGTGACGCTCTCGTTCCGCCGCGGGTTCCCGGTGTCGGTGAACGGCACGGCCATGGACCCGGTGGCGCTCATGACCGAGCTCAACGCCATCGGCGCGCGCAACGGCGTCGGCCGCGTCGACATCTGCGAGAACCGCCTCGTCGG
>CAYSFS010000141.1:284-5740 GCA_964430235.1 uncultured Chitinophaga sp.
GAGCCGCGGCGTCTACGAGACGCCCGGCGGCACCATCCTCATGGAGGCGCTGCGCGGCCTCGAGCAGCTCGTGCTCGACCGCGAGACGCTGCACTTCCGCGAGCGGCTCGCGCTCGACTTCGCGAAGATCATCTACAACGGCACGTGGTTCAGCCCGACGCGCGAGGCGATGTGGGCGAGCTTCGAGGCGATCGCGCGGGTGATGGACGGAGACGTCGTCGTCCGCTGCCACAAGGGCCGCGCCGAGGCGGTGCGCCGGCGCTCGCCGAACAGCCTGTTCCACCACGGCTTCGCCACGTTCGGCGAGGACGAGGTGTACGACCACAAGCACAGCGAGGGCTTCATCCGCCTCTTCAGCCTGCCGATGCGCATCCGCGCGCTCCTGGGGCTGAGCGAGGACGCGAAGGTCTCGGCCGCCGAGGCCGCGGCCCTCGCGAAGGCGCACGGGCTCGCGGGCGCGAAGCCCGCGGGCGGCGACTGCGGCTGCGGCAAGCCCGCCGGGTGCTGCAAGTCGGCGGGCGCCGGCGCGGCCGGCAACGCACCCTCCACCGAGGCGCGCTGACCGATGGGCGCCGCCATCTGGGCCGGACGGCTCGAGGGCCAGGCCGACTCGCTCTTCCGCGAGTTCAACGACAGCCTGCCCTTCGACCGCGAGCTCGTCCGCGAGGACGTCGAGGGCAGCGTCGCGTGGAGCAAGGCGCTCGTGCGGGCCGGCGTGCTCACGACCGCCGAGCAGCGCGAGATCGAGGCGGCGCTCCAGGAGATCCTGGCCGCCTGGCGCACCGACCCCGCGCTGCTGGCGCAGGCCGACGACGAGGACGTGCACTCGTGGGTCGAGCGGCAGCTCGTGATGCGGGTCGGCGACCTCGGCAAGAAGCTGCACACGGGGCGCAGCCGCAACGACCAGGTCGCCACCGACCTGCGCCTGTGGACCGCGCGCCAGCTGCGGCAGCGCCAGGCCGAGGTGAAGGCCGTGATCACGGCGCTCGTCGACCTCGCCGAGCGCGAGAAGGCGACGGCGTTCCCGGGCTACACCCACCTGCAGCACGCGCAGCCGATCCTCTTCGCGCACTGGTGCCTGGCGTACGTCGAGATGCTCCGCCGCGACGGCGAGCGCCTCGCGGACGCCCTGAAGCGCGTGCGGGTCTCCCCGCTCGGCTCGGGCGCCCTCGCGGGCACGGCGTACCCGATCGACCGCGCCGCGCTCGCGAAGGACCTCGGCTTCCGCGCCGCGAGCGGCAACTCGCTCGACGCCGTCAGCGACCGCGACTTCGTGGTCGAGACGCTCTCGGCCATCGCGCTGTGCTCGCTGCACCTCTCGCGCCTGGCCGAGGACCTGATCTTCTACTCGACCAGCGAGGCGGCCCTCGTCGAGCTTCCCGACGCCTTCACGAGCGGCTCGAGCCTGATGCCGCAGAAGAAGAACCCGGACGCGTGCGAGCTGATCCGCGGCAAGACCGGCCGCGCCGTCGGCAACCTGGTCACGCTGCTCGTGACCCTGAAGGGGCTGCCCCTCGCCTACAACAAGGACCTGCAGGAGGACAAGGAGCCGCTCTTCGACGGCATGCGGCACCTGAGCCTGTGCCTGCGCGTGCTGCCCCCGATGCTCGCCGGGCTCACGGTCGACCGCGACCGCGCGCTGGTGATGGCGGCGGAGGGCTACACGAACGCCACCGACCTCGCGGACTACCTGGTGCGCCTGGGCGTGCCGTTCCGCGAGGCGCACCACCAGGTGGGGCGCCTGGTGCGCACCGCCATCGAGCAGGACCGCGCGCTCGAGGACCTGCCGCTCGACGTGATCCGGCAGCAGGCCCCGAGGGCGAACCAGGACGTGTACGCGCAGCTCACCGTCGGCGCGACGCTCGAGAAGCGCTCGGTCGAGGGCGGCACCGCGGTCAGCGCGGTCGAGGACGCGATTGCGCGCGTGCGCCGCATGCTGCGCGAGCGCGCCGTCGCCGACCCGGCGGCCGGCGAGGTCGAGTTCCGCCAGGCGCGGGCCGACGACCTCGACGCCATCGAATGGCTGGTTGAGCACTGGGCCAAGCACGGCGAGAACCTGCCGCGCAGCCGTGAGGACATCATGAAGGCCATCCTCGACTTCGGCGTCGCCGTGGTCGACGGCAAGGTGGTCGGGTGCGCCGCGCTCTGGATCTACACGCCGCAGCTTGCCGAGATCCGGTCGCTCGGCGTGCACCCCGACCACCAAGGCAAGGGCGTGGGCCAGGGGCTGGTGAGGTACTTCCTGCAGCTTGCGGGCCAGCTCCACATCCCGAAGGTGTTCGTCCTCACCCGCGCGCCGCGCTTCTTCGAGAAGTCCGGGTTCCGCCAGGTGAGCGTCAACAGCCTGCCCGAGAAGGTGCTCAAGGACTGCGCGGGGTGCCCCAAGCGCGAGCAGTGCGACGAGATCGCGCTGGTCCACGACGTGCCCGCGAACGGGAACGGGTCGCGATGAGCGCGGCCGCCGGCACGAGCGCCGTGCCCCCCGCGTCGGTGGCCATGCCCTGCCCCACGGGGCCCGCGCCCGCCCTGCCGGCCGGGTTCACGTCGGCCACGGCGAGCGCGGCGATCAAGAAGCCCGGGCGCCAGGACATGGCGCTGCTGCGGTGCCCCGCGGGCGCCACGCTCGCGGCCGTCTACACCACGAACCAGGTGTGCGCCGCGCCGGTGCAGCTCGGCCGCCGCCGCCTGCGCGAGAGCCGCGGGCACTGCGCGGCGCTCCTGGTGAACTCCGGGTGCGCGAACGCCGCGACGGGCGAGCGCGGCATGGCCGCGGCGATCGAGCTCACCGACGCGGTGGCGCGCGCGTGCGACGTGGCCCCCGAGGCCGTCCAGTCGAACTCGACCGGCGTGATCGGCGTGCAGCTGCCGCTCGACCGCATGCTCGCGCAGGTTCCGTCCATGGCCGCCGCGGCGCAAACCGGCTCCGTCGAGCCATTCGCGCGCGCCATCATGACGACCGACACGTACCCGAAGTGGTCGTCGCGCACGGTCGAGCACGGCGGGCACCGGTGCACCGTGGTCGGCTGCGCCAAGGGCGCGGGAATGATCCACCCGAACATGGCGACGATGATCGCGGTGCTCGCGACCGACGCCCCGCTCGGGCCCGCCGAGCTCGACGGTCACCTGCGCGCCGCGGTCGAGCGCAGCTTCCACCGGATCTCGATCGACGGCGACACGAGCACGAACGACTCGGTCTTCGCGCTCGCCTCGGGCGCGGCAGCCGCGCCCGAAGGCGGCTTCCCGGCCGGGGCGATGCGCACGGCGTTCAAGGACGTGGCGCGCGAGCTCGCGCTCATGATCGTGCGCGACGGCGAGGGCTACGAGCGCGGCATCCACGTGCGCGTGACGGGCGCCCCGAGCGATGCCGACGCCCTGACGGTCGCGAGGACCGTCGCCTCGAGCCTGCTCGTGCGCTGCGCCGTGACCGGCGGCGACCCGAACTGGGGCCGCATCCTGGCCGCGGCCGGGCGCAGCGGCGTCCGGCTCGACCTCGACGACGTGGCGCTCTCGGTGGGCGGCGTCGCGCTCTTCGCCCGAGGCGGGCCGGCCGACACGCCGCTCGCGGCGCGCGAGGCGGCCTTCCGGGCCCCCATGGTGGAGGTGGACCTGGCGGTGGGGACGGGCCCGGGGGCCGACGAGTTCATCTCGTGCGGGCTCACGAAGGCGTACGTGGAACTCAACGCGGACTACACGACGTGATGCGCACGGCCGCCGGGCACCTCATCGACCGCGCCCGGGCCACGGCGGCCCGGCTGAGGCGCGCGGCCGCGCCGTCGGCGCTTCCGCTCATGGTGTTCCTGTCGGGTGCGGGCGGGTGCACGACCCAGGGCGTGGCGGTCGACGCCGTGACGCACTCGGTGGCCTTGGGGCAGCGTGCTTCCCCGCGCAACGCCCTGGCGACGAGCCCGGCCCAGGTCGCCGTCCTGCCCGCGGTCGCTCCATCGCAGCCCGGACTCGCGCCGCTCACGAACATGGCGCTCATGCGCGCCATCGAGCGGACGGTCCCGGGCGCGACGGTCGTGCCGGCCGCCGTGGTCGCGGGGCGCATCAACGAAGCCGGGCTCGGCACCGCCTGGCACGACCTGGCGACCGAGTACGTGACCGGCGGGGTCCTCGATCGCGAACGGCTGGCGAAGGTGGGCAAGGCGGCGCAGGTGCGCTGGGTGCTGATGCCGATGCTCGGCAACCTGTGGACCTACTCGAACAACCGCCTGAACGTGCTCGGGCTGGTCGTGAACTGGACCGTCTCGACGACGGTCGACGTGTCGCTCCAGGCGTGGGACGTCGAGTCCGGGCAGGTCGCGTGGGCCTCGACCGGCTCATGCACCATCGAGGCGGAGGTGGTGCTGAACGCGCGGGCCTCGCTCAACCGGGCGCTGGAGACCGCCTTCGCGCAGATGGTGGCCGATCTCGTGAAGGGCCGCTCCCGTTCGGTCGAGCGGGCGACGTTGCCCGCCGCCGAGGTCGCGGATCCGGGCGAGGTGCCCGCGCAATCCGAACCCACCCCCGGTCGTTCGACCCCGTCGCAGGACCGGCCGACGAACCACCCCACGGCCGATCCGGCCACCCCGCCAGCCAGGAACACCGACCCATGAAGACCTCCCCCCTCGCCGCGATCGCCGCCAGCCTCTCCGTCGCCTTCGCCTCGGCTCCGTCTGCGGCCCAGGATGCTCCGCCGCAGGGACAACCCGTGCAGAAGGAGGGTGGATCGGGCGGTGGCCAGCCACGCGGCGGCCAGGGCGGTGGCCGCGAGGGCAGCCGGGGAGGCCCGCGAGGGAACGGCCCGGGCGCCGGCGCGGCCAACGTCGAGGGCGCCATGAAGGGCATGAACCGGGGGCTCAAGGCGATCAAGGCGGCGATGGGCGACGCGGCGAGGAAGCCGGAGGCCCTGAGGCTCGTCAGCGAGATGCAGCGGGACTGCGCGACGGCGAAGTCGATGCCCTTGCCGGCCGCCTACACGAAGGGCGCGGCGGACGAGGCCGCCAAGCAGAAGCTCGAGGCGGAGTACGCGGCGGACATGCGGAAGCTGATGCGGATGCTCGTCGACCTCGAGGACGCGATCGCGGCCGACAAGGCCGACGAGGCGAAGGCGCTCCTCGCGAGGATCGAGGAGCAGCGCGAGCATTCGCACGAGGAACTCGGCGTCGACTGAGGGCCGGCCGGACTCAGAACTGCCGCAGGAAGCGCGCGTCGTTCTCGAACAGCCAGCGGATGTCGCTGATGCCGTAGCGGCGCATCGCGATGCGCTCGATGCCCAGGCCGAACGCGAACCCGGTCCACTCCTCGGGGTCGATGCCGACCGACTGCAGGACGTTGGGATCGACCATGCCGCAGCCGCCCAGCTCGACCCACTTCCACTCGCCCCGGATGCGCATCTTCATGTCGAGCTCGGCGCTCGGCTCGGTGAACGGGAAGAAGCTCGGGCGCATGCGCACCTCGGCCTCGGCGCCGAAGTA
>CAYSFS010000142.1:0-5659 GCA_964430235.1 uncultured Chitinophaga sp.
AGATGAACTCGTTCTGCGCGTGGAACTCCTTGAGGATGTCGTTCTGGAGCGTGCCTCCGAGCGAGTCCCACGCGATGCCGCGCTCCTTCGCCATGGCGAGGTACATCGCCCAGATCACCGCGGCGGGGCCGTTGATGGTCTGGCTCACGGTGACCTCGCCCACCGGGATGTCGGCGTAGAGGCGGTGCATGTCCTCGATGGTGCTGATGGCGACGCCGCAGCGGCCGACCTCGCCCGCGGACAGCGCGTCGTCGGAGTCGCGGCCCATCAGGGTCGGCAGGTCGAACGCGGTCGAGAGGCCCGTGTTCGCCTTCGTGCCCTTGGCGTTCTCGAGGAGGTACTTGAAGCGGCGGTTCGTGTCGTCGGCCGAGCCGAAGCCCGCGAACTGCCGCATGGTCCACAGCCGGCTGCGGTACATCGTGGAGTGCACGCCGCGCGTGAACGGGAACTTGCCGGGCTCGCCGATCCGCGCATGCGGCTTGGAGGGGTCCGCCGGGTCCTGCGTCCGCACGGAGGCGGGCCCGTACCGCTCGTCGACCACGTAGCCCGAGATGGTCACGGTCTCCGGGTCCACGGCGGGCTTGGCGTGCGCGGCGGGGGTGCCCGCGGGGGCGGCGGTCTTCGGGTGGGCCGTCATGCCGTGATTGTAGGGGCGCATGCGTGCCGCCCCCGGGCCGCGCGGGACGCGCCCCTACACTCCGCGCCCCATGAACCGAACCGCCTTCCCGGCCGTCCACGCGCTCGCGGCCGTCGCCGCCGCCTCGCTCGCGCTCGCCGTCGCCGGCTGCGCGCAGAAGCGCCCGCTCCAGACCGAGGCCGAGCTGTACGAGGAGCGGACCAAGCTGCGGCAGGAGCTGGTGGGCGAGGGCCTCCAGGCCGTCGGCCTGCTCGTCGAGCGCATGCGCGAGCGCCGCAGGACCGACCCCGACGCGGCGCTCGACGTGCTCGCGATCTCGGGCGGCGGCGACTGGGGCGCGTTCGGCACGGGCTTCCTCCGCGGGTGGTCCGAGGTGACCGACCCGAAGCTGAAGCGCCCCGCGTTCGACGTCGTGAGCGGCGTCAGCACGGGCGCGCTCATCGCGCCGTTCGCGTTCCTCGGCACGCCCGAGGACCTGAAGACGGTCGATGACCTCTACCGGAACCCGAAGGCCGACTGGGTGAAGACCCGCGGGCTGCTGTTCTTCCTGCCGGACAACGCGAGCTTCGCGGAGGTGCCGGGCCTCGAGCGGGAGATCGACGCGGTGATCACCGAGTCGTTCGCCGAGCGCGTGGCCGCCGAGCACGCGAGCGGGCGCATGCTGCTCATCAACACCACCAACCTCGACGACGGGAGCCCGCAGCCCTTCCTCTGGGCGAACGCCGCCGAGGACGCCGTGGCGCGCCACGACGTGACGCGCCTGCGGAACATCCTGCTCGCCTCGAGCGGCGTGCCCGGCGCCTTCCCGCCGCGCGAGATCGACGGTTCCATCTACGTCGACGGCGCCGTGACGAGCAACATCATCTACGGCGGGAACGCGAAGAGGGGCATGGGCTTCGGGGCCATCTGGAAGCGCATGTACCCCGACGAGCCGGTCCCCACGGTGCGCTACTGGGTGCTCCTCAACAACTACTCGCAGGCGATCCCCCGCACCGTGCAGCCCACGTGGCCGTCGGTGATCGAGCGCAGCCTCGAGATCGCCGTGCGTGCGTCGACCAACATCGCGCTGCGCCACCTGTACGCCATGACCGAGGCGTCCGAGCTCCGGGGAGAGGGCCACGTCGAGGTGCGTTGGGTGGCCATCCCGCAGACGTGGAAGGCGCCCGAGGAGGGCATCTTCAAGGAGGCGACCATGCGTTCGCTCTCCGACCTCGGGTACGCCACGGGCAGGAACCCCGCGAGCTGGATGTCCGAGGCGCCGTGAGGCCCTCCCGCGCCGCCGTCGTCGCGGCGTTCGGGGCGCTGTACGTCTTCTGGGGATCCACGTACCTCGGCAGCAAGCTCGCCATGGCGAGCTTCCCGCCGTACCTCCTCGGCGGCGTCCGCTTCGTCGCGGCCGGCCTCGCGATGGCGGGCATCCTGCTTGCCACGCGCACGCTGCGGGCGCGGGACTTCGCGAACCCCCGCTGGTGGCGCAACTGCGGCGCCGCGGGCATCCTGTTCTTCGCCGTCGCCAACGGGCTCGTCAGCGTCAGCATCCAGCGGATCCCCTCGGGGCTCGCGGCGCTGGTCGTGGCGCTGACCAGCGTGTGGATCGTCGCGTTCGACCGCGCGGTCATGCGCGCGGGCGCGCCGGGATGGACCATCGTCACGGGGCTCGCCTGCGGCGTGGCGGGCGTGGCCATCCTGGGCGGGCCGAGCTGGAGCGGGCCCGCGGGAGAGCTGGACGCCGCGGGAGTGCTGCTCGTGACCGTCAGCACCATGGCGTGGGCGGCCGGCACCATGGTGGCCAAGCACACCGAGCGGCCGCCTTCGCTGTGGGCGGCGAGCGTGATGCAGATGCTGGTCGGGGGAGTCGCGATGCTCGCCGTGAGCGTCGCGTTCGAGCGGGACGCATGGCCCGCGCCCGGGGACGTGACGGCGGGCGCCGCGTGGAGCGTCGTGTACCTGGTCGTCTTCGGGTCGCTCGTCGGGTTCAGCAGCTACGTGTGGCTGCTGCAGCACGTGAGCGCCGCGGCCGTCGCGACGTACGCGTACGTGAACCCGATGGTCGCGCTCGCGCTCGGCGCGCTCGTCGCGGGCGAGACGCTCCCCGCGCGGACCGGCATCGCGGCGCCGCTGATCCTGGGCGCCGTCGCGATGCTGCAGTTCGTGCGCCCGCCGTCGCGGGACGAGCCGCCCGTCGAGGAGGAGTGACCGCGCGTCACTCGGTCCACGCGCGCACGTGCGCGCCGGCCACCGCGGTGCACACGGCGATCGCGTTCCCGAGGTGGCTGCGCACGCGCACGCGCTGCTCGCCCGACGCCGTGACCGGCCCGACAAGCTCGATGCGCAGCGAACGCCCGAGGAGGTCCGCCGGCGCGCGCTCGGCCTTCACCGCGGCCTCCTTCGCGCACCAGAGCCGCAGCGGCCAGTGCGCGTCGCCCCACGCCAGCGCGGCCTCGCCGGTTCCCTCGGCCAGCCGCCGCAGCGCGTGCGCCCCGGGCGCGTCGACCGGCTCCGCGTCGATCCCGGCCGCGCGCACGCCCGGCATCGCGATGGCCGCGCCGCCGAGGCCCGCCGTGTGAGCAAGCGCGATCGGGGGCGACGCCGGGTGGTCGAACCGCGGCGCCCCCGCGGCGTCGTGCGTCACGGGCGCATGCTGCCAAGGCGCGTCGCCGAACGCGGCGCGCCACGCGTCGATCGCCTCGGCGAGCGCGGCGCGGCTCGCGAGCCTGCCGGCCGCGCGGCGCGCGCGCAGGTCGCCGGGCGCCGTGGGCGCGGGCACGGACCACCGCACCACGAGGCTCGGGGCCGCGAGCGCCGTCACTTCATCAGGTCCGCGATCTCGGCCGCCCAGACCTCGAAGCTCTTCTCCACCGATCCCCACTCGCTCAGCTTCTCGAGCGAGAAGCGCTCGGTGGACCGCTCGTGCGAGAACGTGAGGAGCGGGCCCTTGTGCCGCGCCGAGTTCACCTCGACGAAGATCGCGGCGTAGCCGTAGCCCGCGCGGCGCACCTGCGTCTGCGGCGCGAGGTTGCGCAGCGGGCTGTTCGGCACCGCCCGGACGATGAACGACTTCACCACCAGCGTGTCCGGGCCGACCACGTCCACCACCTTCCGGCGCGCGCCGAGCGCGGCCTTCAGGTCGGAGCGAAGGTCGTCGGCGAGCGCACGGATCTGCTCGGGCTTGACGTCGTCCCCCTGAGCGGCGTCCTGGCCCACGACGACCTCGGCGACGAAGACGCTCGGGTACTTCGCGAAGTCCGCGTCGGGCGCGACCACCACCTTCGGCTCGGCGGGCGCGGCCTGGTCCTTCTCGGCGGGCGACTCCATCACCTGGCGCACCGGGCCGCCCGACCCCCGGCAGCCGGCGAACGGCACGGAAGAGGCGAGCGCGAGGAGCGCGGCCACGGACGCGGCCGCACGACGGACGGGGGGACGATCAAGCATCGCGACAGCGTAACGCGCCGCCTCAGGCCGCGAAATAGCCGGCGCCCGGGTGGTGCACCACGAGCGCGCTGGTCGACTGCTCGGGGTCGATCTGCCAGTTCTCGGTGAGCGTGCACCCGATCCGCTCGGGCTGCAGCAGCCGCCAGAGCTTCGCCTGGTCGCTCATGTCCGGGCAGGCCGGGTAGCCGAAGCTGTAGCGGCAGCCGCGGTACCGCTGCTGGAAGAGCTCGCGGATGCGCGGGCTGTCCTCGTGGCCGATCCCGAGCTCGGCGCGCATGCGCTTGTGCCAGAGCTCGGCGAGCGCCTCGGCGCACTCGACGCCGAAGCCGTGCGCGTAGAGGTAGTCCGTGTACCGGTTCGACTCGAAGAGCGCCTTCGCGCGCTCGCTCGCCCGCGCACCCATGGTGACGCAGGTGAAGCCGACCACGTCGCGCACGCCCGACGCGGCGGGCCGGAAGAAGTCGCTGATGCAGAGTCGGCGCCCGCCCCTCTGGCGCGGGAACGTGAAGCGCTCGAGCGCGCGGCCCGGGTCCGTCGGGTCGTAGACGACCAGGTCGTCGCCCTCGGCGGCGCACGGGAACCAGCCGTACACCACCTTGGGCTGCAGGAACGCGTCGCCGTCGGCGCGCGCCTGCGACTGCAGCCGCTCGAGCGCCGGGACGGCCTCGCGCTCGAGAAGCGACTCGTACTCGGCCTCGGACAGGGCGCCGGGCTTCAGGCCCCACTGGCCTCGGAAGAGCGCGTTGCGGTTGATGAACGGGAACACCTCGTCGAGCTCGACGCGCTCGACCACGCGCGCGCCCCAGAACGGGGGCTCGGGGATGCGCTCGAGCGGCTCGACGCCGCCCGCGGCGCGAGCCGCGTCCGTGCCGCCCGTGCCCTGCTCGCCCCGCGCCGCGGCTCCCCCGTCGACCGCCTCCGCGACCGCCGTCGCGCCGCCGGTCGCGCCGGGGCCGCCCGCCTCGGTCGCACCAGCCGCCGCGCGCGCCGCCGACACCTTCGCGTCCACCGCGCGCCGCTTGCCGAGGCGCTCCTCCACCTGGGCGTCGATCGCGGCCAGCGCGCCGGAGGCCAGCGCGTCGCACACGGCGAGCCCCTCGAACGCGTCCTTGCCGTAGTACAGCGGCCCGCGGTAGATCGAGCGCAGGTTGCCCTCGGCGTAGTGGCGCGTGAGCGCCGCGCCGCCGAGCATCACGGGCACCGAGATCCCGCGCTCGTTCATCTCGTGGAGGTTCTGCTCCATGACGGCCACGCTCTTGACGAGCAGGCCGCTCATCCCGAGCGCGTCGGCCTTCGTCCGCTCGACCGCCTCGAGCATCGCCGAGAGCGGCTGCTTGATGCCGATGTTGTGGACCTCGAACCCGTTGTTCGTCAGGATGATGTCGACGAGGTTCTTGCCGATGTCGTGCACGTCGCCGCTGACGGTCGCGAGCACGATGCGCGCCTTCGCCTTGCCCGTGGCGCCCGCCTTCTCCATGTGCGGCTGCAGCAGCGCCACGGCCTTCTTCATCACCGAGGCGCTCTGCAGGACGAACGGCAGCTGCATCTTGCCCTCGCCGAAGAGCTCGCCGACCACCTTCATGCCCGCGA
>CAYSFS010000143.1:0-5589 GCA_964430235.1 uncultured Chitinophaga sp.
CGCAGCTCGCCGAGGCCGCGGCCGGGCAGCGCTTCATCCTCCAGGGCGGCGACTGCGCGGAGACCTTCGATGCCTGCGAGTCGGGCTCCATCGCGGCCCGGCTCAAGGTGCTGCTCCAGATGAGCCTGGTGCTCGTGCAGGGCGGCCGGCGGCGCGTGACGCGCATCGGCCGCTTCGCGGGCCAGTACGCGAAGCCGCGCTCGGCCGACCTCGAGACGCGCGACGGCGTGTCGTTGCCCGCATACCGCGGAGACATCGTGAACGGGCCCGCCTTCGACGCCGCGAGCCGTGCGCCCGACCCGCGCCGGCTGGTGCGCGCCCACGAGCGCGCCGCGCTCACGCTGAACTTCGTGCGGTCGCTCGTCGACGGCGGCTTCGCCGACCTGCACCACCCGGAGTACTGGGACCTCGACTTCGTGCGGCACTCGCCGCTCGCGGCCGACTACCAGCAGCTCGTCGACCAGATCGGCGACGGGCTGCGCTTCATGGAGACGCTGGTCGGAGTCAACGTCGCGCAGGTGCACCGGGTCGACTTCTTCACGAGCCACGAGGGCCTCGTGCTCGACTACGAGGAGGCGCAGACCCGCCAGGTGCCGCACCGTCCGGGCTGGTGGGACCTCAGCACGCACTTCCCGTGGATCGGCGTGCGCACGTCGTCCCCTGAGGGCGGCCACGTGGAGTTCTTCCGCGGCATCGAGAACCCCGTCGGCCTCAAGGTCGGTCCCGACACCGACCCCGCGGCGCTGGTCCGCACCGTCGCTCGGCTCGACCCGCACGGGACGCCGGGGCGCGTCGTGCTCATCACGCGATACGGCGCGCACGCGATCGCCCGGCACCTGCCGGCGGCCATCGATGCGATGAGCCGCTCCGGCCGCCCCGTCGTGTGGATGTGCGACCCGATGCACGGCAACACCGAGACGGTGGTGCCGCAGTCGGGCGCGGGGAAGGGCGTTCCGGTCAAGACCCGGAAGTTCGCCCACGTCCTGGCCGAGGTCGAGCAGGCGTTCGAGATCCACCGTGCCGCGGGCACCTGGCTCGGCGGCGTGCACGTGGAGCTCACGGGCGAGAACGTCACCGAGTGCACGGGCGGCGCCCGCGGGCTGTCCGACGAGATGCTGGCCGACGCCTACCGGTCGCCGGTGGACCCGCGGCTGAACTACGAGCAGGCGCTCGAGCTGGCGATGCTGATGGCCCGGCGCATGCGCAAGTGAGTGCAGGCGGCCGACTTGGGCCTCGGAAGCGCGTTCGGCGCGAAAGTCCCCCCAAAGAGATGATGGTCGCGGCGGCTTTCTTGCGTTCTTGGGACAGACGCGGTGATTTGACGGCCGTTCGCCCGGGGGTTCCGTGCGGAATGAGCCCCGAATGCCGTCGTGCCGAGGTCCTGTCCCATGAAGTTCGCCTGCTCCACCCTCCTCGCCGCGTCCGTGATCCTCGTGCCCTCGGCCTCGGCCGGGCTCATCACGGTCGGCCCCGGCGGCACCGCCGCGGGCTACCAGTACGCGCAGATCTCGGAGGCGGTCGCCGCCGCCGGGGCGGGAGACGTGATCCACGCCGCGACCCGCGCGGAGAACGCGCCGCGCTTCTCGTACGACGCGTTCGACCTCGACGCCGCCGCGCCCGGGGTCGAGCTGACGTGGGGCTTCTCGCCCGGCGTCATGGAGATCGGCGGCAACATGCGCGTCGGCCCCAACGCATCGCTGTTCTTCGAGCTGGCCGGCACCGACAACTCGCAGGCGCTGACCTCCGGCCGCGTCCAGTACGACACGGTGTTCGTCGACGGCGACTTCACCCTCGACGGCACCATGAACGTCGTGCTCGGCGGGTCGTACGTGCCGCAGCTCGGGCACGCGTTCGAGCTCGTCGCGACCGACGGCGCGGTGATCACCTCGGGGGCGCTCTCGCTCCACGTGATCCTGCCGGCGCTCTCGGGCGGGCTGTCGTGGACTCTCTCGACCGGGGCATCGACCTACGCGAGCCAGGGCTACGCGGGCCAGTCGATCTTCGCCACGATCGTCCCCGGTCCGGGCAGCCTCGCGCTCCTCGCCGCCGCGGGCGTCGCGGGCGCGCGGCGCCGTCGCTGAGCCTCCGCCCTCCTCTCGCGCCGCACCACGCCGACCCCCCCCGCGCGGCGGCCCCTGCGGCCGCCGCGCGGTCGTTCGCGTCTCCGTAGACTGCGCGGCCCATGCCGCGACAGCCTCGACGCGTTGTCATCACGGGCACCGGGACGGTCACCCCCTTCGGGCAGGGAATCGGCGCCACCTGGGCCGCCCTGTGCGAGGGCCGCTCCGCCGTCGCCCCGTGCCGGACCTTCGATTTCGGCGGGTTCCCGACGCCCTTCGTGGCGCAGCTGCCCGACGAGCTCTTCGACGTCAAGAACGTCGTTCCGAAGTCGTACCGCAAGGCGACCAAGGTGATGTCGCGCGACATCGAGCTCGCCGTCGGCGCGGCCTTCGAGGCCGTGCGCGAGGCCGGCCTGGTCACGAAGGCGCACGAGCAGGGCACGGTGACGATCCCGCCGGGCCGCTTCGGGTGCCACGTCGGCGCCGGCCTGATCGCGGCCGAGGAGAACGAGCTCACCTCCGCCCTCGCCACCGCGCGGGCGGCCGACGGGTCCTTCGACTTCGGCGCATGGGGCACCGAGGGCATGAAGAACCTCACGCCGCTCTGGATGCTCAAGTACCTGCCCAACATGCTGGCGTGCCACGTGACCATCGTGCACGACTGCCAGGGACCCTCGAACACCATTACCTGCGGCGAGGCGAGCAGCCTGCTCTCGCTCGGCGAGTCGATGCGCGTGATCGGCCGCGGCGACGCGGATGCGTGCATCTCGGGCGGTGCCGAGAGCAAGACGAACCTGATGGGCATGATGCGCCAGCACTACGCGCGCCGCCTCGCGGCCACCTCGCCGGGCGAGGACCCCGCGGGCGTGGTCCGGCCGTTCGCCGCCGACGCCAAGGGCTGCGTCCCCGGCGAGGGCGGCGGGCTGCTCGTGCTCGAGGCGATGGAGACCGCGGCCGCGCGCGGCGCGACCGCGCTCGCCGAGCTCGCGGGCTTCGGCGCGAGCCAGAGCTTCTGCGCCGACACGCTCGGCGTCGAGCCCGAGGCCGACGGCCAGGGCATCGTCGACGCCATCGAGGCCGCGCTCGCCGACGCGGGCATGGACGCGGGCGGCATCGACGCGATCATCCCGTTCGGCACGGGCGTCCCGATGCTCGACGCGGCCGAGCGCGCCGCGATCTCGAAGGTCTTCGGCGCGCGCGCCGCGAAGGTCCCGTTGATCACCCTGTGCCCCGGGATCGGCAACTGCGGCGCGGGCGCCGGCGCCATCGCCGCGTCGGTCGCCGTGCGCGCGCTGCGCGAGCAGCGGCTCCCGGCGCGCATCAACTGCGCCGACGCGGGCGGGCTCGATGCCGCCGGCGCGCCCGCGCGCGACGCGACGCTCCGCGCCGTGCTCGTCTTCACGCCGAGCCTCGGCGGGCAGAACGCCGCCGCCGTCATCAGGAGCATCGCATGAGCGCGCCGCGCATCGTCGTCACCGGCACCGGCTGGATCACCCCCCTCGGCCACGACATCGAGGGCGTGTGGAAGCGGCTCCTCGCCGCCGAGAGCGGCATGGCGCCCATCACGCGCTTCGACGCGCGCACGTTCCCCACGACGTTCGCCGCCGAGGTGCGCGACTACGACGTCTCGCGCTTCGTGAAGGACGCGCGGGTGCACGCGACCGCCGGGCTCAACAGCCAGTTCGCGCTCGGCGCGGCCTCGCAGGCCTGGCGCCAGGCCGGGCTCGACCGCACGCCGCCGCGCGACCCGCGCCGCGTGGGCCTCTACCTCGGCGCCGGCGAGGGCGTGCTCGACACCGCGAACTACGTCGGCTCGAACCTGGCCGCGTGGGACCCGGCCGCGGGCGCCGTCGACGGCCGCCGCTGGGCCGAGGCCGCGCTGGCGCGCATGACGCCCGCGCGCGAGATCGAGCAGGAGCCGAACATGCCGCTGGCCCACCTGGCGCGCGAGTTCAACGCACGCGGCCCCGCCTACAACTGCCTGACCGCGTGCGCGGCGAGCACGCAGGCGATCGGCGAGGCCTTCAGCATCCTCCGCCGCGGCGACGCCGACGTGATGGTCGCGGGCGGCACGCACACCATGATCCACCTCCTGGGCGTCACGGGCTTCAACCGGCTCACCGCGCTCAGCGAGTTCAAGGGCGACCCCACCGAGGCGAGCCGCCCGTTCAGCCTCGACCGCGGCGGCTTCGTCATGGGCGAGGGCAGCGGCATGATCGTCCTCGAGACGCTGGATCACGCGAACGCGCGCGGCGCGACGCCGCTCTGCGAGGTCGTCGGCTACGGCTCGAGCTGCGACGCGTACCGCATCACCGACATCCAGCCCGAGGGCCGCGGCGCCGCGGTCGCGATGGAGGCGGCGCTGCGCCAGGCCGGCATCGACCCGCTCGCGCGCGACGCGCAGGGCCGTCCGCCGATCCAGTACATCAGCGCGCACGGCACCGGCACGAAGGAGAACGACTCGATCGAGACGAAGGCCGTCAAGCGCGTCTTCGGCGAGCTCGCGCGCGAGATCCCGATGAGCTCGATCAAGAGCATGATGGGTCACCTGATCGCCGCGGCGGGCAGCGTGGAGTTCATCACCTGCGTCCTCGCGATCCGCGACGGCGTCGTGCCGCCGACCCGCAACCTGCGCGTGCCGGACCCCGAGCTCGACCTCGACTACGTGCCGAACGCGTCGCGCAGGCTCCCGGTCGACGTGTGCGTCTCGAACAACTTCGGCTTCGGCGGGCAGAACGACTCGCTCGTCGTCAGGCGGTTCACGGCGTGAGCGGCGCCCGTGCCGGGCGGCGCGTCCCGTGGCAGCGCCGGGCGTTCCTGGGGCTGCTGGCGGCCGTCGCGCTCGCGGCCGGCGCCGTCGCGCTGGCGCGCCGAGTGCCGTCGTGGTGGGCGCCGACGGCGCGCGACGCGCCGGGCGCGCTCGACACGGCGCGTGCGCTCGAGCAGGGAATCGCGAGCGAGTCGACGCGCGTGCGCGGGCCGGGAGCGCAGGCCTGGACCGTGCGCGTCCGCGCCGCCGACGTGAACGCGTGGCTCGGCGCGCGGCTGCCGCAGTGGCTCGAGCACGACCGGAGCCTGCCGTGGCCCGAGGGCGTGAAGGCGGTGCAGGCGGCGGCCGGCGCCGACGGGTTCTCCCTGGCCGCCGAGTGGAACGGCTTCGTGGTGGTGACGCGCTGGGCGATCGACGCGGGCGAGGGCGGGGCGCCCGCGACGCTGCGCGCGGCGGGGACGTCCGTCGGCAGCCTGCCGGTGCCGTTCGCGGGAAGCGTCGGAGGGTGGTTCGTTCCGGAGCTCGCCCGCCCGCTCCCGCTCGAGACGCGGCTCGGCGACGGGCGCACGCTCCGGGTGACCGGCGCGGAGTTCCTCGACGGCGAGGCGATCCTGGACTGCGAGACCGTGGTCGGGGCGCGCTGACGCGCATCCCGCGGGCCGCCGGGGCGCGTGGCGGGGACTACACTTCCGATCCCCATGGCCCAGGTCACCATCAACGGCAAGGCGTACGGCTTCGAGAAGGGCGAGAAGATCCTGC
>CAYSFS010000144.1:0-5565 GCA_964430235.1 uncultured Chitinophaga sp.
TCAAGATGAGCCGCGGCCAGCAGGGCATCGTCATCAGCGCCGCCGGCATGTACGGCCTGATCACCACCGGCCGCCCGATGACCATCTTCACCAAGCCGAAGGCGGGCCAGCCGACCCACCACATCGAGCTGGCGATGAACACCAAGACCAATCGCGCGGAGGTCACCTTCGACAAGGAGGTGAAGGAGTTCCCGCCGCGGCGCTTCCGCGACATGAGCGCCGGGACGAAGGCGCTGGCCGAGCAGGGCGGGTTCCTGACGGAATCGGAGTTCCCCACCGGCACGTCGGTGAGCATCGAGCTCGACGGCAAGTACCAGCGCGGGCGCGGCTCGGTCGACGAGTTCCTCGAGCTGACCGCCATCGCGAACCCGCACGCGCGCATCGTCTTCGTTCCCCCGACGCGCGTCACCGAGGACGAGGAGCCCGACGTCCTCGCGGCCGCCGAGGCCACGGCCGCCGCCAAGGCCACCGTCACCACCGAGACCAACGGCGTCATCGTGTACCCGCGCGGCGTCCAGGAGCTGCCTCCCGAGACGCGCGAGATCCAGCCGCACCCCAAGGGCATCGAGCTCGGCATCCTGCTCCAGATGCTGAAGGACTACGAGCTCGCCGAGAAGGGCGGCACGCTCTACAACTTCCTCCAGGAGCGCTTCTGCCGGGTGAGCCCGCAGACCGCGGCGTCCATGTGCCAGGCGATCGGCGTCTCCAGCCGGGCGAAGGCCGGCGACATCGAGCCCCCGCAGGCGGAGAAGCTCTACAAGGTCTTCCAGGAGTCGAAGCTCGCGCCGCCGCCGACGGACTGCCTCGCGCCCATCGGCGTGCGCCAGCTGCTCGCGGGCATGCTGAAGGGGGTGCGCGCCGAGTTCTACTCGGCGTCGAGCCGCTCGGCCGAGGTCTACCGCGGGCGCCCGTTCCAGATCGAGGCCGCGATCGCCTTCGGCGGCGAGCTGCCGGCCGACGAGTCCGCGCGCGTCATCCGCTTCGCCAACCGCGTTCCGCTCCTCTTCCAGCAGAGCGCCTGCTCGAGCTTCAAGGCCGTCACCGAGACCGCGTGGAAGAACTACAGCCTGCAGCAGCCGCGCGGCGCGCTGCCGGCCGGCCCGCTCGTCATCATGATCCACATGGCCTCTGTCTGGGTGCCGTTCACCAGCGAGAGCAAGGAGGCGATCGCCGACTACGACGAGATCCGCAAGGAGATGAAGCTCGCGCTCATGGAGTGCGGGCGCAAGCTCGGCACGTACCTGCGCAAGCGCCAGAAGATGCGCCGCGAGGGCGAGCGCCGCGACGTCTTCGAGCGCTACATCGGCGAGATCTCGAAGGCGATCCACGAGGTCACCGGCGAGGACCAGCGCAAGGTCTTCGACGCGCTGCTGAAGCAGGCGAAGGCCCGCACCGCGGTGGCCGACCAGGTGCTCGACGAGGACGGCAAGGTCGTCAAGGACGAGCCCATGGACGAGGACGGCGTGATCGTGGTGCCGGACGCGATCGCGCCGGCTGGCGGGGGGGCGCGGGCCGGGGCGGTCCCCCCGGCCGTGGCCCGCCCCGCGTCCGGCGCGCGCCGCCGCGGCGGCGCGGCGGGGGCGGCGCCGGCGCCGCGCCGCGCCGCGAGGCCCGCGAAGTCGAGCGCGGCGCGCGACGAGCTGCGCGCCCGCGTGGCCAAGGCCGCCTCGCGAGGCAAGCCCGGCCCGGCCGGCCCCGGCCTCTTCTGACCGCACACCCACCCGAACCCGTCACCGAAGGCGACCACCACCATGGCCAAGGGCAAGACCGGCACGCGCAGCCTCAAGGAACGCGACGCCGCCACCACCAAGAAGATCGTCGACCTCGTCTCCGACGTCGCGCGCAAGTCGCTCGGCGGGAAGGAGCCGAAGCTCGACATCCCGACGCGCACGAAGAGCAACACGATCTGGAACAAGAAGCGCGGCATCCTCGAGATGGGCGACGGCGTCGCCGAGCGCCCGCTCTTCGACCTCAAGACGGCGAAGCAGTTCATGCAGACGATGCTGCACGCGTCGACGATCAAGGACCTGATCGCGGCCGAGAAGACCAGCAGCCTCCGCGGCGTCTTCTACAAGGCGAAGCACACCGTCGCCGGGACGCGCGAGAACACCTTCGACACGCAGGACGAGAGCGACCCGATCCTCGAGGACCTCGAGGTGGCGCTCGGCGCGCTCCGCGAGGAGCTGCACGTCTTCGCCGAGAACCGCGGGTCGATGGTCGGCAACGTCACCATCGTCGACAAGGGCGACGAGATCGACTGCCGGCGCATGGGCTCGGGCGGCTACGCGCTTCCCTCGATCGTCGAGCCGGACGTCATCCAGTTCAAGAAGTGCGAGGCGAAGTTCGTCCTGCACGTCGAGAAGGGCACCGTCTGGAACCGCTTCAACGAGGACCGGTTCTGGGAGAAGCACAACTGCATCCTGACGCACGGCGCGGGCCAGCCCCCGCGCGGCTGCCGCCGGCTCCTGCAGCGGCTGAACCAGGAGCTGAAGCTGCCGATCATCTGCGTGCTCGACAACGACCCCTGGGGCCACTACATCTACAGCGTCATCAAGCAGGGCTCCATCTCGCTGGCGTTCGAGAGCTCGCGCCTGGCGATCCCCGAGGCGAAGTTCCTCGGGATCCGCGCGAAGGACTTCCGCGAGTGCGGCCTCGACGACGCGGTGAAGATCGAGCTCACCGAGAACGACGTGAAGCGCGCGAAGGAGATCGCCGCCTACCCGTGGTTCGCCGGGCACAAGGGGTGGCAGCGGGAGATCGACGCGCTTCTCTCCAACGGCTTCAAGATGGAGGTCGAGTCGCTCATCACCAAGGACATCTCGTACGTCAGCGAGACGTACGTGCCCGAGCGGCTCAGGCGGAAGGACTGGCTGGACTGACCGCCGGGAGCTCGATCCGGAACCGCGCGCCCGGCGCGCCGTCCGCGACCGAGATGCTGCCCCCGTGCGCCTCGACGATGCGCCGCGCGGTCGCGAGCCCGAGTCCGTTGCCGCCCGCCTTCGTCGTGAAGTAGGGCTCGAACGCCTGCGCGCGCGCCTCGGGCGCGAGGCCCGGGCCCGTGTCCTCGACCTCGATCGCGACGCGCGCGGGGCGCGCCGCCGCGCCGCGGCCCTCGGGCGGCACCGGAACCACGCGGATCGCGAGCGTCCGGGTCGCCTCGGGAGGCAGGGACTCCATCGCCTGGAGGCCGTTCAGCAGCAGGTTCAGGATCGCCTGCTTCAGGAGCGCCGGGTCGGCGTCGGCCGTCGCGGGCGCGTCGGGAAGCTCGGTCCGCAGCCGCACGCCCGCCTGCTCGGCCTGGGCCAGGAAGAAGTCGCCGAGGTCCTCCGCCACGGTGCGCACGTCGACGGGGCGCCGGTCGAGCTGCATGCGGCCCGCGTAGCGGAGGAAGTCGTTGAGGATGTCGCGGAGCCTCGCGGCCTCGCGCGCGAGCGTGTCGACCCGGCGGGTGACGCGGTCGCGCGCGGCGTCCTCGATCCCGCTGTCGAGGATCTCCTCGCGAAGGAGCTGCGCGTTCAGCGCCACGGTCGAGAGCGGGTTCTTGATCTCGTGCGCGAGCCCGCGCGTCATCGACGCGATCTCGGCGTTGCGCGCGTCCTCTGCCGCCGTGCGCCCGGCGTCACGGATGCGGGCGCGGAGCGAACGCGACATCCACCACGCCGCGAGCGAAAGCAGGACGGCATCGATCGCGAGGATCGCGATCCACGGGACGGGCTGGGAAGTTGTCGCGGGGGTCACGCGCCGGTGCCGGCCGCGGGCACGCGGGAGAGCGAGCGCGCCTTGGTGGCGGCCCAGCCCTTCGCGCCCTGCGTGGCCGAGTAGGTGACCATCTCGCCGTCGTTGAGCGTGCGGAAACCCGACTCCTGCTCGATGACGGAGAAGTGAACGAAGATGTCCTGGCCCTCGGGTCCGACGATGAAGCCGAAGCCCTTGCGGGGATCGAACCACTTCACCTGGCCTTCGATGTTCTCGAGCGTGCTGTTCGCCATGTTGATTCGGGCTCCGTCTTGGTTGCTCCGCGCACCCCTACGACGCACGCGGAAGCGGGTGCGTGAGCACCTTCGGCTGCGAACGACCCGAGCCGGGGTGTATTGTGCGTCGGTTTCCGGACTTGTGCAAGTGAATTTCGGTTCGGTTCAGGCGATTCGGGGGTCCTTTCCGGGACACGTTCCGCGGCTCCGCCGCAGGTGCCGCCCGGGCCACGGGTTAAGCCGTCGCACGGGGCGTCACCGTGATACGCACGCACCCCGCGGCGGTTCGCCGCGGGGTGCGTGGATGTGGGTGGGTTGTCGCGCCCGGTGGGCGCGGGCCGGGGTCACTGGGGCGCGCCTTCGCGCTCACGATCGCGGCGTCCGCCGCCGTCACGGCCACCTTCGCGTCGGCCGCGGTCGCCGCCGCGGTCGCCGCCGCGGTCGCCGCGGTCACGCCGCTCGCCGCCGCGGTCGCCGCCGCCGCCCTCGCCGCCGGCCGGCGCCTCCATGAGCGCCTTGCGGCTGAGCTTCACGCGGCCGCTGTCGTCGACGTTGATGACCTTGACCTTCACGACGTCGCCGATCTTCACGACGTCGGTCACGTTCTTCACGAAGCCGTGCGCCAGCTCGGACACGTGGCACATGCCGTCCGAGCCCGGGGCCAGCTCGATGAACGCGCCGAACTCCTTGATCGAGATGACCTTGCCCTCATAGATCGAGCCCACCTTGATCTCGGCGCCGAGCGCCTCGACCTCGGCGCGCGCGATGGCGGCCTTCTCGCTGTCGGAGCACGCGATGAAGACGGTTCCGTCCTCCTCGACGTCGATCTGCGCGCCGGTGCGCTCCTGGATGCCGCGGATGGTCTTGCCGCCCGGGCCGATGAGCTTGCCGATCTTCTCGGGGTCGATCTTGACCGTGATGATGCGCGGCGCGTACTTCGAGATGTCCGCGCGCGGGGCGGCGATCACGGCCTCCATCTGGCCGATGATGTCGTGGCGTCCCTTGCGGGCGATCTCGAAGATCGTCTCGATCTCCGCGATCGACAGGCCGCGGGCCTTCAGGTCGAGCTGGATGCCGGTGATGCCCTCGCGGGTGCCGCTCACCTTGAAGTCCATCTCGCCGAAGAAGTCCTCCTCGCCGATGATGTCGATCACGTGCCCGACGGTGCCGTCGGTGCCGGTGAAGCGGCCCACCGAGATTCCCGCGCACGTCGCCTTGATGGGCACGCCCGCGTCCATGAGCGCCAGGCAGCCGCCGCAGACGCTGGCCATCGAGCTCGAGCCGTTCGACTCTGTGATCTCGCTGATCAGGCGGACGGTGTAGGGGAACTCCTCGGGGTTCGGCAGGATCGCGCGCAGGCTGCGCTCCGCGAGCGCGCCGTGCCCGATCTCGCGGCGGCCGGGCCCGGTGATGCGGCCGGCCTCGCCCGTGCAGAAGGGCGGGAAGTTGTAGTGGAGGTAGAACTTCTTCGCGTACTCCGGCAGCAGGCCGTCGACGATCTGCTCGTCCTTGATGGTGCCGAGCGTGCAGGTCACGATGGACTGCGTCTCGCCGCGCTGGAAGAAGGCGCTGCCGTGCGTGCGCGGCAGGACCG
>CAYSFS010000145.1:0-5562 GCA_964430235.1 uncultured Chitinophaga sp.
CTACCGGCACGGCGTGACGTTCGCCAACAGCGAGTTCGTGCAGGTGCACCCGACCGCCATCCCGGGCGCCGACAAGCTGCGGCTCATGTCCGAGAGCGCGCGCGGCGAGGGCGGCCGCGTGTGGGTGCCCAGGAACAAGGGCGACTCGCGCGACCCGCGCCAGATCCCCGACGCCGAGCGCTGGTACTTCCTCGAGGAGCGCTACCCCTCGTACGGCAACCTCGTGCCGCGCGACATCGCCACCCGCGAGATCTTCAACGTGTGCGTCGAGGACGGCATGGGCGTCGGCGGCAAGCGCCAGGTCTACCTCGACCTCTCGCACCTCGAGCGAGGCTACATCGAGCGCAAGCTCGGCGGCATCATCGAGATCTACCGGAAGTTCGTCGGCGAGGACCCGGCCGAGGTGCCGATGCGCATCTTCCCGGGCGTCCACTACTCGATGGGCGGGATGTACGTGCAGTACGAGGCGAAGCCCGACCACAAGGGCCTCGTGCAGGGCGCGAGCCGCAACCTGATGACGAACGTCGAGGGCCTGTACGCGCTCGGCGAGTGCAACTACCAGTATCACGGCGCGAACCGGCTGGGCGCGAACGCCCTGCTCTCCTGCACCTTCGACGGCCTCTACGGCGGCTTCTCGATCGCCAACTACGCGCGCGAGCGCGCCTCGGCCGCGGACGCCCCTGCCTCGCTCTTCGACGACGCCGTGCGCGCCGAGGAGGACGCGGTCCGCCGCCTGACGGAGTCGACCGGCACCGAGAACCCCTACGCGATCGGCTTCGAGCTCGGCGAGGAGATGACCGAGGCGAGCACCGTCGTGAAGACGGGCGAGCGCCTCGCGCGCGCGCGCCGGAACCTCGACGCGATGCGCGAGCGCTACGCGCGCATCCGCCTGAGCGACACGGGCACGTGGACCAACCAGAACCTCTGCTACGCGCGCGCGCTCGGCGACATGCTGGCGCTCGCCGACGCGATGCTCGCCTGCGGCGAGGCCCGCCGCGAGAGCCGCGGCAGCCACTACCGCGCGGACTTCCCCGAGCGCAACGACGCCGAGTTCATGAAGACGTCGATGGCCCGGTTCGACCCCGCCACCCAGCGCTGCAACGTGGGATGGGAGGCGGTCGAGGCCCCGCTCGTCGCGCCGCGCGCGCGCACGTACGGGAAGAAGGACGGCGCCCCGGCGAAGAAGGAGCCGGCGGCGGCGGGGGCGCGCTGAGCGGCCGCGACGTCACGAAGCCTGCGTGCGGAACGCGGGCAGCCACACGGTCACCGCGCTGATCGCCGCCTGCGCGGCGGCGAGCGCGAGCGCGCCCGTCGCGAGGCGTCCGGCCGAGTGCGGCCGGGTCCGGTCGATGCCCATGGCCGCGAGCCATGCGAGCGCCACCAGGATGGCCGGGTCGAAGTAGCGCTCCCAGACCTGGCTGTTCCCGGCCTGCACGACGAACATCGCGAGGAGCGCCACCACCGTCACCGTCGCCATGCGGCCGCGGCCCACCTCCGCGGCGCGGATCCAGAGCACCGACAGGACGAACGTTCCCGCCATCGCGAGCGCGATGACGAGCGGCGAACGTGCCTCCCACGAAGGAAGCGCGCGGACGGCGGTCCAGAGCGGACCGCCCCACCGGCCGGCGTCCTTCGACCACCCGCTCTCGGGATGCGCCGCGGCGAACGCGGCGAGCGCCACCAGCGCGAGGACGGTCCACGCGTGCCTGCGGAACGCGCGCATCGCCTCCGTGGGCATGGCCGCCACGAGCACCGTCCCCCAGCAGCCGACGAGCGCCAGCCCGTACACGGGCGCCACCGGGCTGAGCCCCGCGTCGTGCATCGTGCGGTAGGCCGGCGGCGTGAGCCCGCCCCAGGCGCGCACGAACGCGGCAAGCAGCAGCGCGCCCGGCACCAGCGCGAGCGCAGCGCCCCAAGCGCGCGACCACGCGCGCGGCTCGTCGCCCGCCCACTGCTCGGCGGGCGACGCGGCGCGCCCGGCGGGCGAGCCGAGCAGCCCCGCCGCGAGCACGGGCGCGGCGAGGAACACGTTCGTCTGGCGTACCGCGACCGCCGCGGCGAACAGCGTGCCTGAAGCGAAGAACGTGCGTGCGCACGGCGGGTTCCATGCCACGACCGCCACCAGCGCGGTGCCGAGCAGGACCGAGAGCACGTCGGTCGTCAGCCATGCGCTGCCGCTCACCACGTACGTCCCGAGCGCAACCGGGAGCACCAGCACGGCACCGAGCCACGGCCCCGCCCATCGCGCGGCCCCGCGCCACGCGACGAGGATGAGCGCCAGGCCGAACAGGCCGGAAAGCGCGCGCAGGGCGTGCACGCCGAGGCCGATTCGGGCGGGGACCGCCATCAGCAGGTGGTACCCCGGCGCCGTGGCGCTCGGGTAGCCGACGAGGTCCGGTCGCGGCCACTCGGAGGCGAACTGCCGGATCGCCGGAAGGTGCGAGGCCGACTCGTCCCACGCTTCGCTCGTGGCGTCGGCGCCGAGGAGGGCGACCGGGAGCACGGACGCCGCGAAGGCCGCGCCCAGGGCGACGGGCGCCCAGCGCCATCCCGCGTCCTTCGCATGCCCGATGCCTCGGTTCGCGCGCATGCGATCCACCCTACTTGAACACCGCGTCGAGCGCCTCGGCGGCCGGCGGCCAGAAGAGCGTCGCCAGCACGCCGATGACGAACAGCGCCGTCGCCGCGCGTGCACCCCGGTCCCCGATGACCGCCGCCACCGGGCTGTCCGCCTTCCCGAGGTTCGCGCGCAGGTACATCCGGTGGATCACGACGAACACCAGCGGCGCGAGCAGCGCGAACCCGGTCGCGCGCACGCCGAAGATGCCGCGCGCGTGGTCGCTGAGCGCGTAGACCAGGTACGCCATCATGGTCACGCTGCCGGTGACGGCAAGCAGCCAGTTCAGGTCCTCCGCGCTGTCATAGCCGGCACGAGGCCTCCATCCGGTGTCCTCGCCGCGCGCACGCGCGAGCTCCGCCGCGCGGAGGTCGCCCAGCCGCTTCACGAACCCCAGGAACAGGGTGAGCGCGAACACGACCACGACGAGCCAGGTCGACACCTCGATGCCGATGGCGAGCGCCCCGGCGATGGCGCGCAGCACGAAGCCGGCGGCCACGGTGGCGACGTCGACGAGCCGCACGCGCTTCAGCTTCGCGTTGTAGCCCGCCTGGAGCGCGACGTACGCGCACACGACGGCGAGCACCGCGGGCCGCACCCACCAGGCGATGGCCAGCGACGCGAGCACCAGCGACGCGCCGATCGCCGTCGCGGTGCCGGGCGAGATCGCCCCCGAGGCCACCGGTCGCCGGCGCTTCACGGGGTGCCGGCGGTCCTCCTCGGCGTCGAGGGCGTCGTTGATCGCGTAGAAGCCGCTTCCCGCCAGCGAGAAGGCGACCGCGGTCAGCAGCGCCTGCATCACCTGCGTGGCCGCGTCGGCCTCGCCCCGCCCGTCGCCGGCCAGCCAGAACACCAGGGGCACCAGGACGAAGACGTTCTTCACCCAGTCGCCGGGGCGCAGGAGCTTGAGGGGGGCCGGGAGCATGGGCCTCCCCAGTATCGGATCGGGCCTATCATTTCGTTCCCAAATGGTCGCCCCGAACGCCCCCGCCGCCCAGCAGACCGTCCTCGTCCGCGTCAAGCGCCAGGACACCCCGCAGTCCGCCCCCCGGTGGGAGGAGTTCCGCGTGCCCTACGGCGAGGGCGCCAACGTCATCAGCGTGCTCCAGTGGATCGCCGCCAACCCGGTGACGGTCGCGGGCGAGCGCACCACGCCGGTCGCCTGGGAATCCGGGTGCCTCGAGGAGGTCTGCGGCTCCTGCACCATGGTCATCAACGGCCGCGTGCGCCAGAGCTGCTCGGCGCTCATCGCGAACATCGTCCAGGCCGACGGCACGATCACGCTCGAGCCGATGTCGAAGTTCCCGGTGGTGCGCGACCTCGCGGTGGACCGCGAGCGCATGTTCCGCAACCTCGCGCGCGTGAAGGCGTGGGTGCCGATCGACGGGACGTGGTCGCTCGGCCGCGGCCCGCTCGAGGCGCCGGCGAACGCCGACACGCGCTACGTGCTCAGCACGTGCATGACCTGCGGCTGCTGCCTCGAGGCGTGCCCGCAGTTCGGGCTCGAGGAGGACCCCGCGAAGTGGGACTCCGCGCTCCAGGGCGCGCAGGTCTGGAACCAGGTGCGCCTCTTCAACATGCAGGCGGTGGGCGCCACGCTCGCGAACCAGCGGCTCGACGCCGTCATGGGCGAGGGCGGCATCGCCGACTGCGGCAACGCGCAGAACTGCGTGAAGGTGTGCCCGAAGGAGATCCCGCTCACGGAGTCCATCGCCGAGATCGGGCGCCAGACGACGATCCGCGGCGTGAAGCGCTACCTCGGCGGCTGAGCCCCGGTGGTCGCGCGGAACGCGCGGCCCCGCGCGGTGCGGCTTCCGCGCGCCTCACACGAGGTCCGCGAGCGTCGCGTTCGCCGTCATCATGCCCTGCTCCGTGAAGCGAAGCCGGCCTCCGGCGCGCACCAGCCGGCCCGCGTCCACGGCGCGACCGATCGCGCGCGCGCGCGCGGCGCCGCGCTCGCCCATCTCGAGGATCGCCGCGACCTCCGCCTCGGGCAGCCCGTCGACGAGGCGCAGGCCCATCATCAGGCGCTCGCCGGCCTGCATGTCGGGGGTCGCGCGCTCGACGTCGACCACCGGGCTCGTGCCTTCCGACGCCAGCCAGTCGCCCAGGCGCGGCACGTTCTTCCACCGCACGTTGCCGGCATGGCCCGACGCGCTCGGCCCGGCCGCGAGCCAGTCGCGATCGAGCCAGTAGAGCATGTTGTGCGCGCACTCCTCGGCGTGCGCGTCGCCCTCGCGCACGCGCGCCCAGTTGCTCACCTCGTAGCGGCGGAACCCGGCCGCGCCCAGCCGCTCGCACGCGACCTCCAGCATGCGCGCCTCCGAGGCGTCCTCGCACGGCTCGAAGTCGCCGCGCCGCAGGCGCGCGGTCATGGCGGTGTTCGGCTCGTAGGTGAGGCCGTAGCAGCTGAGGTGGTCGGGTGCGAGCGCGAGCGCCGCGTCGAGGTCCCGCTCCCAGTCCGCCACCGATTGGCCGGGGATGCCGAAGATGAGGTCGAGGCTCACGCGGCCGATTCCCTCGGCGCGCAGGAGCCCGACCGCGCGGCCGACGCTCGCCGGGTCGTGCCAGCGCTCGAGCGTCCCCAGGTGGCGAGGGTCGAAGCTCTGCGCGCCGATCGACACCCGGGTGACGCCGGACGCGGCGAGGACGGCGGCCACCTCGTCGCTCACCGTCTCGGGGTTCGCCTCGACCGTCCACTCGGCACCCGGCGCCGTGCCGAGGCGCTCGCGCACCGCACGCAGCGCACGCGCCAGGAGCGCCGGCCGCAGGAGCGTCGGCGTGCCGCCCCCCACGAACACGGTGGCGAGCGGCGCACGCACCCACGGCGCGAGCGCCGAGAGCTCGCGCTCGAGCCGGTCGACGTACGGCTCCTGGCGATCCTCGGAATCGACGAAGCTGTAGAAGTCGCAGTAGTGGCACTTGTGGAAGCAGAACGGGACGTG
>CAYSFS010000146.1:0-5560 GCA_964430235.1 uncultured Chitinophaga sp.
GAGAAAATACGCCGGGAACGCCGGGGCGAATTTCGGCCGAAATTCGCCCCCGGCGTTCCCGGCACCCACTTCGGCTTGCGGTCCCCCCGCACCGCGGGTACGACACGCGCATGCAGCATCCCGTCGTGCGGTACGCGGTCCTGGCGCTCGGCATCGCCCTGTGCGTCGCGGTCATGGTGCCCGTGGTCCCGTTCCTCGCCAGCGCGCGCGGCGTCGCGGGACCCACGGCCTCCGACGCCATCCACCCGGTGCGGGCGGCCATCGCCCTGTCGGTGGGCGCCGCAGCGTGCACCGCGGTCGCGTGCGCCGTGGGCCGCCTCATCAACGCCGCGGTCGGGCTGTTCGTCCTCGGCTGCGGGCTCGCCGTGCTGGCCGGCCGCTGCGGCACCATCATGGATGCCGCGTTCGACGGCGACCGACTGCTTCCCATGGCCATCGAGACCCTCGCGTGGGGCGCGGCCGCGCTCGCGATGTCGGCGGCCGTGTTCCGCGCGTCGGGCCCGCTCCTCGACATTCCCGCGCGCGACGCGAAGGGCCCCTTCGTGGCCGAGGTGTTCAACGCCGACGCCTTCCGCGGCGCGCTCGCCGGCCTCGTGGCCGTGGCGGTCGCGTGGTTCTTCCTCCGCACCGACATGAAGGGCCAGGCGCTCGGCACCGCCGTGGTGGCCGGCGCGCTCACCGCGATCGCGGCGCGCCGGCTGCAGCCCGGCGTTCAGCCGATCCTGCTGATGGCGGCGCCGGTCCTCGCCATCGGTCTCGCGCAGCTCCTCACCGCGCTCACGCTCGGCGCGCCGCTCGACGCGGCGGTCACGGCGGGCGCGCTCCCGGGGTGGTCCCGCGCGATGCCGATCGACGTCGCCGCGGGCGCGCTCATCGGCGTGCCGGTCGGTCTCGGGTGGTCGAAGCCGTCGCCCGCGGGCGAGTGAGCGCCGTCGGCGCGCATACACTCGCGCGCATGTCGCTCCTCGTCACCGGCACCATCGGCATCGACACGCTCCACGCACCCACGGGCGAGGCCTCGGGGGTCCTCGGCGGCAGCTGCGCCTACTTCGCGGCGGCCGCCAGCCAGCTCACGCCCGTGCGCGTCGTGGGCGCCGTCGGCGGCGACTGGCCCGAGGCGCACGAGCGCCAGCTCCGCGGGTTCCGCAACATCTGCCTCGACGGGCTCGAGCGGCGCGCCAACAGCCAGACCTTCGCCTGGGGCGGCCGCTACTTCGACAACATGAACCGGCGCGAGACGCTCTTCACGCGCCTGGGCGTGCTGGAGGAGGCGCCGCCCAAGGTGCCCGCCAAGTACCTCGACAGCCGCACCGTGTTCCTCGCGAACTCGCACCCCCTGGTGCAGCTGGACCTCCTGCGGCAGTTCAAGGACCGGCCGTTCGCGGTGTGCGACACCATGGACCTCTGGATCAACATCGCGCGCCCCGAGCTGACGCAGCTCCTCTCGGAGGTCGACGGCGTGATCATGAACGACGAGGAGGCGATGCAGCTCACCGAGTGCCGCAACGTGGTCACCGCCGGGCGGCAGGTGCTCGCGAACGGGCCGCGCTCGTTCGTCGTCGTCAAGAAGGGCGAGCACGGGGCCATCCTCGTCCACCGCGACGGCGTGGCGAGCGTGCCCGCGTTCCCCGCGGACCTCGCGCAGGTGGTCGACCCGACCGGCGCCGGCGACACGTTCGCCGGCGGCTTCATGGCGCACGTCGCGCGCGCGGGCCGCACCGACTTCGACACCCTGCGCCACGCGATGGCCTGGGGCACCGTGCTCGCGAGCTTCACCATCGAGGCGTTCGGCCTCGAGCGCCTCGTGCGCCTCGACGCGGGCCAGGTGGATGACCGGTTCCGCGCCTTCCGCGCGATGACGGCCTTCGATGCGCATCGCTGACGTCATGCCCGCCCGCGGCGCGTCCGCGCCCGTGCTCGCCGCGGCCCTCGCGCTCGCCGCGGCGCTCGCGTCCGCATGCCATGCGCAGTGGGCGCCGCTCGCCGACCTGCCGGGCGCCGACCAGGTCCGCCGGCTCGGCGACCCGGGCGGACGCGCGGGGCGCATCGCCGAGGTCCGATGGGACGCCGCGGCGCGCCGCGCGTGGTTCCAGCACGCCGGCCGTTGGAAGTGGGTCGCGTTCGACGGCGGCGCCGTGCAGGAAGGCGGCGAGCCCCCCGAGGCACCGGCCGCGAAGCCCGAGTACCGCGCGCCCCGAGGCGGGCGCGCCAGGCAGGCCACCGAGGTCCCGAGCCCCGACGGGGCATGGACCGCGCACTTCCGCGACCGCAACGTGGTGCTCGAGCCGCGCGACGCGAAGGCGGGCGCGCCGGTCCGGGTCACCTCCGAAGGGGCGGGGCAGCGCTGGTTCGGGAGCGCCGACTGGGTGTACGGCGAGGAACTCGACCAATCGTCCGCCATGTGGTGGTCGCCCGATTCCGGCCGCATCGCCTACTACGACTTCGACGAGTCGCCCGTGCCGCAGTACGCGCTGCTCGCGGGCCTCGCCGGGCTTCGCACGCGCGTCGAGACGTGCGGCTACCCGAAGCCCGGCGACCCCAACCCGGTCGCGCGGCTCGAGGTGTACGACCTCGCCGCGCGCACGCGGACGAAGGTCGACGTGGGCCCCGCGGCCGACCAGTACGTGTACGGCGTGCGATGGTCGCCCAAGGGCGACGCGCTGCTCTGGTTCCGCGCGCCGCGGCGCCAGGACGCGGTCGAGCTCATGGTGACCGACCCCGCCACCGGCGCGAGCCGCGCGCTCATCGTCGAGCGGCAGCCCACGTGGCAGGAGAACGCGCCGACGCTTCGGTTCCTTTCCGACGGCCGCCGCTTCCTGTGGGAGAGCGAGTCGAACGGCTTCTCGAACTGGGAGCTGTGGGACCTCGCGTCCGGCCGCGTCGCGCGCCTCACCGACGACCCGTGGGTGGCGGAGTCCGTCGTCCACGTCGACGAGGAGGCGGGCTGGCTCTACTACTCCGCGCGGTCGAGCCGCACCGCGATCCACTCGCAGCTGCACCGCGCGCGGCTCGACGGCAGCGCGCGCGAGCGGCTCACGAAGGACGACCTGCACCACTCCGGCTTCCGCGTCGCGCCCGACCACTCCTGCTTCGTGGCCACCCGGCAGTCGGTGGGCGTCCCGCCGTCGACCTCGCTCTTCGCGATGGACGGTCGCGAGCTCGCCGAGCTCGCGAAGCCCTCGCCCGACCCGTTCACGAAGCAGGGCGTGCCCGCCCCGGAGCTCCTGCGCTTCCCCTCGGCCGACGGCGCGTTCGAGCTCTACGGCATCCTCTGCAAGCCGCCCGACTTCGACCCCGCGAAGCGCTACCCGCTGGTGGTCGAGGCCTACGGCGGCCCGCTCTTCGCCACGGTGTCGCCGCAGTTCGAGGGCGTCGACCCGCAGGTCGGGCACGGCGTCCTGGTGGCGCGCGTCGACAACCGCGGCACGCCCGGCCGCGGCAAGGCGTTCGAGGGCGCCACGTACCTGAGGCTGGGCGGCCCCGACGTCGACGACCAGGCGGCACTCGTGAGGGAGCTCGCGAAGCGGCCCTACGTCGACGCGTCGCGCGTGGCCATCACGGGCCACAGCTACGGCGGCTACATGGCGCTCATGGCGGTCCTGCGCCACCCGGACGTCTTCGGCGTCGCGGTGGCCGGCGCGCCGCCCACCGACTGGCGGCAGTACGACACCATCTACACCGAGCGGGTCATGCGCACCCCCGGCGAGAACGAGGCCGGGTACGACGCGGGCAGCGCCGTGAGGCTGGCGGGCAAGCTCAAGGGCCGGGTGCTGCTCCTGCACGGCATGATGGACGACAACGTGCACCCCTCGAACACGTTCGCCCTCGCCGCGGCGTGGCAGGCGAAGGACATCCCCTTCGAGATGCAGCTCTTCCCGAACGACGACCACGGCATCGCGAGCCCCGCCTACGCCAGCGCCAAGTGGGGGTTCCTGCTCCGCAACCTGGGCCTCTGGGACCCGGACGGCCGATGAGTCCGGGGTGAACGCCGCGACCGCCGCCCCGACCGCGACCATGACGCTCCCGCCCGACCGCAGCCACGTCCGCACCGAGCACCGCAACCCGGCGTCCGTCCACCTCGACCGTCTGGATGCCGCCGCGATCGCCGCGCTCATGGCGGACGACCATCGCGCCGTGGCCGAGGCCGTGGCCTGCGCCGCGCCCGCGATCGGCGCGCTGGTCGAGTCGATGGTGCCGAAGTTCGCGCAGGGCGGGCGGCTGCTCTACTTCGGCGCCGGCACCAGCGGCCGGCTCGGCGTCCTCGACGCCAGCGAGTGCCCTCCCACCTTCATGAGCGACCCGGGGCAGGTGGTCGGGATCATCGCGGGCGGCGACGGCGCGCTGCGCCGCTCCAGCGAGGGCCGCGAGGACGAGCCCGAAGGCGCGCGCGAGGAGATCGATCGCCTCGCGGTCGGCCCGCTCGACACGGTGGTCGGCATCGCCGCGGGCGGCACCACGCCGTACCCCCTCGGTGCCGTCCGGCTCGCGAAGGCGCGCGGCGCCACGACGGCGTTCCTCGCGTGCGTGCCCATGGCCAGGCCGCCCGCGTGCGACCACCTCATCGTGGTCGACACGGGCCCCGAGGTCCTCACCGGAAGCACGCGCCTCAAGGCCGGAAGCGCCACGAAGCTCGCCCTCAACTGCATCACCACCGCGCTCTTCACGCGGCTCGGCAAGGTGCGCGGCAACCTGATGGTCGACCTCGCCGCGACGAACGACAAGCTCGTCGACCGCGCGATCCGCACCGTCATGCAGTTCGACCCGTCGCGCACGCGCGAGGAGGCGTGGGCGCTGCTCGAGGCCCACGGCCGCTCGGTGAAGCGCGCCATCGAGGTCCCGAATTGGCAGCCGCGCCTGCGGGACGCGCAGGTCGCGCTGCGACCGCTGCGCGCCGAGGATCGCGAGGCCCTTCACGCCGCGGCCGCGGACCCCGCGATCTGGGAGCTGCATTCGGAGCGAAACCGCCACGAGCGGGCCGTGTTCGACCGGTTCTTCGACGCCGCGCTCGCGGGCGGCGGCGCCCTGGTCGCCGAGGACCCCGCCACCGGCCGGGTGATCGGATCGAGCCGCTACTACGACTGGAACCCCGCGGACCGATCGGTGGTCATCGGCTACACGTTCCTCGCGCGCTCGCACTGGGGCGGCGCGACGAACGCCTCGATGAAGCGCCTGATGCTCGACCACGCGTTCCGATGGGCGCGCACGGCGTGGTTCCACGCGAGCCCCGGCAACGCGCGCTCGCGCCGCGCGCTCGAGAAGATCGGCGCGCGCCTCGACCGCGAGGAGATGGTCCCCGTGGGCGGCGTGCCGAGCCCGCGCGTCATCTACCGCATCGACCGCGGGTGAGTCGCGGCGCGAACGCTCGCCGCGCAACCCGAAAAGCACGAAGGGCCCCGCGCATCGCGCGGGGCCCTTCGGAATCCCGTCGCCGGCGCGGACGCCGGCGGCAGGGGGGTGATCAGCCGACCATCGCCTTGAGGGCCTTCATCGGGCGGATCTTGATCTTGCGCGAGGCGGGCTTCGCCTTCACGGTCATCATCTCGCCGGGCTTGAAGGGGTT
>CAYSFS010000147.1:0-5442 GCA_964430235.1 uncultured Chitinophaga sp.
CCTGGAGGATCGTGGCCATTACAGGTTCTGCTGGAGAGTCGGTCAGGGGCGAACCAGAGAAAGATAACGAGTCCCTCGCTCTTGCCGTGGCCTCCTCGGCACTGCACCCTTCCCTGATTCCCTTGCCCGCGCCGCCTATGCGACCTGCCCGCCTGCACCCGCGCGCCCTCCTGGCTTTGCTCCTGCTGACGGCCGCCTGCGCGGCGCCGCCGGACGACCGCGAGGTAGTGTACGCATGGACCGCGAGTGCCGACTCGACCAAGCCGGATTTTCTCGCCGTGATTGACGTCAAGGAAGGCTCGCCCACCGTCGGTCAGGTGCTCACGCGGGTGCCCGTTCCGGGGCTCCGGAACTTCCCCCACCACTCGGAGCACGAGCTGGCGGCCGACAACCGCCTCTTCGTGAACGGATTCGACACGGGCCAGAGCTGGGTGTTCAACGTGAGCGAGCGCACCGAGCCGCGCATCGTGACGCAGTTCGGCGACCTCGGTGGCTTCTCGCACCCGCACACGTTCATCCGGTTGCCGAACGGCAACGTGCTGGCGATGTACCAGATGCAGCATGTCGGGGGCGGCATGCGCCCCGGCGGCCTCGTGGAGCTCACCACCGACGGCGTGTTCGTCCGCGCGTCGGCGCCGCAGCCGACCAGCGTGGACAGCGGGACGCGCGTGTACAGCGGGCTCGTCGTCGAGGCGCTCGATCGCGTCGTCACGACGTCGACCGACTGGGACGCCGACTTTCCCGCGTCGCGCAGCATTCAGGTCTGGCGCCTGTCGGATCTCTCGCTGCTCCACACCTTCCCCCTCCCCGACGGCCCAGCCGGCGGAGAGGGACTGCTCACCGCCGAGCCCCGCCTGCACAGCGACGGTCGTACGGTGCTCGTCTCGACCTTTGCCTGCGGGCTCTACCGGCTCGAAGGGCTCGACAGCGACACGCCCAGCGGGCGCTTCGTCACGTCCTTCCCGCCCAAGGACGGCACCAGCTGCGCCATCCCCGCCGTGGTCGGCAACTACTATCTCGTGACGGTGCCGGCGTATTCGGCCGTGGTCTCGCTTGACATCAGCAATCTCGAGGCGCCGCGTGAGGTCTCACGCGTGGCCTTCGACAGCACCGATGTGCCGCATTGGCTCGCGGTGTCGCCCGACCAACGCCGCGTCGTCGTGACGGGGTATGGCACAATGATGACTCGCGCCGAGCTGCTGACCTTCGACCCGGCGACGGGGACCCTCGGGAAGCAGCGCACGATCGCCGACGTCGGCGGCGTGCCGCACGGCACCGTGTTCAGCCGTCCGTAGTCGCGCCTTCGCTTCTGACCGCGTGACCGATCACCAAACCGCCCCGCGCAGCTTCGGCCTGCCCAGCGCCACCGCCGTCCTGATCTCCAACATGGTCGGCACCGGCGTGTTCACCTCGCTGGGCTTCCAGGTGGTGGATCTCACCAGCGGCTTCGCCCTGCTGGCCCTCTGGGCCATCGGCGGGTTGCTGGCCTTGAGCGGCGCGCTCTGCTACGCCGAGCTCGGCGCCATGCACCCGCGCTCGGGCGGCGAGTACGTGTATCTCACCGAGGCGTGGTCCCCGCGGCTGGGCTTCATCGGCGGGTTCGTCTCGATGACCGCCGGCTTCGCCGCGCCGATTGCCATCGCCGCCATGGCCTTCGGCCGCTACAGCGCGCAGGTGCTGCCCATCGCCCCCATGCTCGCCACCGCCGGCGTGCTCGTGCTGGTGGCCGTGGTGCAGTGGAGCGGCGTCTCGCTGGCACGGCAGTTCCAGGTCGCGACCACGGCGACCACGCTGGTGGTGATCGTCGCGTTCATCACGGCCGGCCTCGTGATGGGGCCCGTCGAGCCGGTGTCGTTCGCGCCGGATGCTGAAGCGTTCCGGCAGATGGCTACCGCGCCATTCGCGATCTCGCTGATCTACGTCGTCTACGCCTACACAGGCTGGAACTCGATCGGCTACGTGGCCGGCGAGGTGCGCGATCCGCAGCGCACGATTCCCCGCGCCGTCGTGGCCGCGGTGCTCGTCGTGGCGCTGATGTACCTGCTGCTGCACTTGGTGTTCCTGCGCACCGTGCCCATCGGCGACCTGCGCGGCAAGGTTGAAGTCGCCACGCTCTCGGGCGTTCGCATCTTCGGCTATGCCGGTGGGCTCGTCGTCAGCGGACTCATCGCCTTCGTCCTCATCGCGACGATTTCCGGGTTCCTGCTCGCCGGCTCGCGCGTCACGCAGGCGGTGGGCGCCGGCACCGCCCGTCTCGCCTGGCTCGGGGCCCGCGGCGCCGATGGTGTGCCGCGCCGCGCGCTTGCGCTGCAGCTCACGCTCATCGTGTTGCTCATCGCCACCGCGAGCTTTGAGACCGTTCTCGCCTACGCCGGCATCGTGCTCAACCTGATGAACCTGCTCGCCGTCGCGGGGCTGATGAAGTTGCGCCGCACGCAGCCGCAGCTCGCGCGGCCCTTCCGCACGCCGCTGTATCCGTTGGTGCCGCTGACCTTCGCGGCGCTCTCCACGTGGATGATCGCCTTCGTCATCTGGCAGCGGCCCAGCGTGATCCTCGCCGCGCTGGGGACGCTGGTCGCGGGATCGGCGCTGTACTCGTACGTCGAGCGCCGTTAGGCGCGGCGTCCACGCAGGCGGGCGACGAGCGCCAACGCCGCCACGACAATGCCACCGGTCGCGATGCCGACCACCGCATCGGCCAGCAGCTTCACCGCCCAGCCCGCGCCACCGGCGCCATGCTCCAAGGCCGCCACGGCATGCTCCACCGGCGGGATCCCGTGCGCCACGATGCTGCCGCCCACGAGGAACATCGCCGCCGTCCCGACCACCGAGAGCGTGCGCATCAACCACGGCGCCATGCGGAGAATCGACGCACCGAAGGCGCGGCTTGAGGCCGCGGCGGCGTTCTTTCCCTCCGTCCGGAGCAACCGCAGCCCGAGATCGTCGAGCTTGACGATGCCCGCGACCAGGCCGTACACGAGCACGGTGATGCCGACGCCGATGAGGCTCAGGGACACGATCTGCTGCGTCATCGGCGCCGCGGCCATCGTGCCCAGCGCGATGACGACGATCTCCGCAGAGAGGATGAAGTCCGTGCGGATCGCGCCCTTGATGCGCGTCCGTTCCAGCGCGACGAGGTCCACCTCGGGATTCGCCAGCGCGGCGACGCGCACCTCGCGGGCCTCGGTGTCGGCGGGCGCGGGCTCGCGATGCGCGAGCTTGTGCCAGACCTTCTCGAAGCCTTCGTAGCAGAGGAAGATGCCGCCGATCATGAGCAGCGGCACGATCATCCGCGGGGCGAACGCGCTGATCAGCAGCGCCGCCGGCACGAGGATGACCTTGTTGATGAACGACCCCTTGGCGACCGCCCACACCACGGGCAGTTCGCGGTCGGCCTGGAAGCCTGTCACCTGCTCGGCGTTCAGGGCGAGGTCGTCACCGACCACGCCGGAGGTCTTCTTGACCGCGACCTTGCTCAGGACGGCGACGTCGTCGAGCAGGGTGGTGATGTCGTCGAGGAGGGCGAGGAGACTGGAAGCCATCCTTGAAAGCAAACCGCAGGACGGCGCGGGGCAAGTCGGGGCCCCCGCGCCGTCCTGAACAGGTCAGTCGTCGATCTCGATCTCGATGCCGCCCTCGAGTTCGACCTCGAGCTCCACCAGCGAGCTCGTCGTCGGGAAGTGCGACAGGGCGAGATTGCGCACGGTGCCGTCCGAGTTGCGGAACCACAGGTCCGGGCGCAGGTCCACGGTGAGGCCGGTGAAGGCGTCGTCCACGACGAGCGGCGGGTTCAACAGACGCTCGACCTCGACCTTGGCGTCGAAGTACACCACGAAGTCCTGCGGCGCGCCGCCGGTCGGCGTGAAGGTACCGGCGATGCGCATCGACGCGCCGGCCGGCCAGTTCGCGAAGCGCGTGCGCAGCTGCGTCAGCACCGCGGCAATGCGGGTCGCGTCCGACGCGTCATCGTCCGTATCCACCTCGAGGTCCTCGACCTCGCACTCCAGCGCCGTGTACGTGCCCTTCGCGATGCGATCGGCCGCCACGGTGACGGTGCCGCTGCCCAGCGGCACGTCGGCGACGAAGAACTCCGACTCGACGGACCCGCAGTCGCCGGGGCCCGAGCGGTCATCGCAGTCCTCCACCGACTCGCGGCGCAGCTCGAGTTCGTTGACGATCATCGTGATGTCCGTGATGACCAGCGTGCCGTTCGAGCCCGTGATGGACAGACCTGCGGGCGTCTCGAGGCTGGCGCCGGCAACCGCCGGGGCGGCGAGACGCACCGCGCCGGACACTCAAGGTGCCGTGCTCGATTCGCAACCGGAGAGACCGACCAGAAACCCGACGCCGGCGGCGACAGAGCGGACGGCGTGACCAGTGAACCGCAGTGGCATCTGCATGGAACGACAACTCCTGTGTGTGGGGATGGCCACCGCACATCCGCGCGGCGACTGCACGAACGTTGCACTACCCCAGGGCAAAACCCGTGTGCCGCGCGTCACCGACGCCGAGAAATATCGTTGGACAGCGTCCTCGCCGACGCGCGGCACGGCATGTATTCTTCCGCCGACCCTCTGACTCAGGAGCGCTGCATGATTGTCGTGACGACGGATACCATCGAAGGCCGCCCCGTCAAGAAGACCCTCGGACTCGTCTCCGGCGAGGCCATCCTTGGCGCGAACATTTTCCGTGACTTCTTCGCCGGCATCCGCGACATCGTCGGCGGTCGTTCCGCGGCGTACGAGGAAGAGCTGCGCAAGGCGAAGGACATCGCCATCCGCGAGATGCAGCAGCAGGCCGCGGAGATGGGCGCCAACGCCGTCGTGGGCGTGGACCTCGATTACGAGAACATCACCGTGGGGCAGACCGGCGGGATGTTGATGGTCAGCGCCAGCGGCACCGCTGTGGTGGTCTAAACGCCGCGGTGGCGGCGCGACCGGCGCTTAGGCGACACCGACTCGGAGATCGTGGTCACGCTACCGCGCGCCGGCACGTACAAGATCTGGGCGAACTCGTACGAGGCCGGCTCGTTCGGCTCGTACACGCTGCGCATCGAGAAGCGCTGAGTCTGCCCAACGCGATGTGACCCGTGGGCTACGGGGCGTGCGGACCACGCACCCTCGTAGCCCACGGGGCGTTTCCGGGGGTCGTGAGTCGTGGCGCACCAGCCGGAGCGAACTCGGCCGCGGCCGCACCCTGAAACACACCCCCGGTTTTCGCAGTAGATTCTCTGCAACCCGCGGCCCGTGGCGGGTGTCTAATCTGCGAACCTCCTGATGCGATTCTCCCCCGCCCTGCTTCTGTTCGCGGCCGCCAGTCTCGCCGCCTGCACCCCCCGCGGCCCCGTCGCCTCCGGCCCCGCCCCGGCGTCCGGCGCCGACCGCGTGCGCGCCGACTCCGTCCGCCTGCCCTACACCGAGGCCGACGTCCGCTTCATGACGG
>CAYSFS010000148.1:0-5423 GCA_964430235.1 uncultured Chitinophaga sp.
GGGAGCAGGAAGTGGCTCTTGTCGCTCGGCTGCTTGATTCCGGCCATCGTCGTTCCCTCGTCGGGGCGGTGTTCAGTACGCCATCACGTCGTCGATCGCGCGCCCGATGCGCGCGGCGTCGGGCATGTAGTCGAGCTCGAGCTTGTAGTACGGCATGATCGTGTCGAAGCCGGCCACGCGCTGGACGGGGGCCTCCAGGTGCAGGAAGCACCGCTCCATGATGCGCGAGGAGATCTCGGCGCCGAAGCCGCCGGTGAGCGGGGCCTCGTGCACGATGACGCAGCGGCCGGTCTTGCGGACGCTGGCCTCCACCGCCTCGGCGTCGAAGGGATAGATCGTGCGCAGGTCGATGAGCTCGATCGACTTGCCGCTCTTCTCGATCGCCTGCATGCACTGGATGACGCTCGCTCCCCAGCTGACGATCGTGAGGTCGTTGCCCTCGCACACGGTGCGCGCCTTGCCGATCGGCAGCACGTACTCGTCCTCGGGAACCTCCTCGCGGAAGGCGCGGTAGATGCGCTTGGGCTCGAAGAAGATCACGGGGTCGGGGTCGCGGATCGCGGCCACCAGCAGGCCCTTGGCGTCGTAGGGCGAGCTCGGCATCACCACCTTGAGGCCGGGCGTGTGCGCGTAGATCGCCTCGGGCGAGTCGCTGTGCAGCTCGGGCGCGTGGATGCCCCCGCCCACGGGCACGCGGATCGTCAGCGGCACCGGGAACGCGCCGCGGGTGCGCGTGCGCATGCGCGCGGCGTGGCTGCAGATCTGGTCGTAGGCCGGCCCGAGGAAGCCCTCGAACTGGATCTCGGGCACGGGGCGCAGGCCCCCCATCGCCAGGCCGATCGCCGTGCCGATGATGCCGCTCTCGGCGAGCGGCGTGTCGACCACGCGCTTGGCGCCGAAGCGCTTCTGCAGGCCCTCGGTGACGCGGAACACGCCCCCGTTGTTGCCGACGTCCTCGCCGAGGAGGAGGACGCGCTCGTCCTTCTCCATCTCCTGGATCAGGGCGAGGTTGATTGCCTGGACCATGTTGAGGTTTGCCATGAGTGCCGTCCGGGTTTGACCCAGTGCTCCTTGAGTGCGTTCACGCAGGGGGAGTGCCCGGCGTGGCCGGGCGACGCGCCCCGCAAGGTCAGTGGTGCGCGTGCTCCGCGGGCGCGTTCAGGTGGTCGGTGCTCGCCAGCTGCCCGGGATCCTGCCCGAGCGAGTGGGTCTGCATCGTGTCGCGCTGCAGCGCGAGGTCCGCGGGCAGCTCGGCGTACATGCTGTTGAAGAAGTCCGCCGAGTGCGGCGCGGCGATGTTCTCGGCGCGGGCCACGGCCTCGGCGACCAGCTTCTCGGTGCGCTCGAGCAGCTCGGCCTCCTTCTTCTCGTTCCAGAGCTTGAGCCGCTCCATGTGCTTGCGCACGCGGATGAGCGGGTCCTTGCCCCTCCACGCCTCGACCTCGGCCTTGTCGCGGTAGCGGCTGGCGTCGTCGGCGGTGGTGTGGTCGCCGAGCCGGTAGGTCACCATCTCGATGAAGTACGGCTTGCCCTGCGCGCGGGCGTGCTCGCTGGCCATCCTCATCGCGTAGACGGTGGCGAAGATGTCGTTGCCGTCCACCTGCAGGCACGGCATCCCGTAGGCGATTCCGCGCTGCGCCACCGTGGGCGCGCTGCACTGAATGTGCCCGGGCACGCTGATCGCCCAGAAGTTGTTCTGGCAGACGAAGACCACCGGGATGTCGAGGTTCGCCGCGAAGTTCGCGGCCTCGTGGAAGTCGCCCTCGCTGGTGGCGCCGTCGCCGAAGAACGTGCAGGCGATCTGCTTCTCGCCGCGGTACTTCGCGGCCCACGCGAGGCCCGTCGCGTGCAGCATCTGCGTGCCGATGGGAACCGCGATCGGCGTGGCGAAGTGCTCGCGGGGCATAGCGTTGCCGCGTTCGTCGCCCATCCAGTGCAGGAGGATCGACTCCATCGGGACGCCGCGCCAGAACAGGCCGCAGTTCTCGCGATAGCAGGTCACCAGCCAGTCGTTCTTCGCGAGCACGTAGGCCGCGCCAAGGCTCGTCGCCTCCTGGCCCATGTTCTGCGGGTAGGTGCCCATGCGCCCGGAGCGCTGCAGGCGGAACGCCACGCCGTCGAGGTGACGGCACTGGAACATCGCCTCGTAGAGCTTGACGAGGTCGGCGTCGGGGATCAGCCCCTTGCCGAGCTTCTCGTCGAAGTTCCCCTGCTCGTCGAGGATCGAGATTCGGGGGATCTCGGTCTTGAACGCGGTGGTGATGGGCATAGAGCGGGCAGTCTAGGGGAGGTCCATGAAGAGACGCATCACCGCCCGGGCATGGCCGATATTCGTCGCGATCCGGTACCGTGCCTCCGTGCGATGCGACGAATGCGGGCATTCGCTGGCGGGCGTCCCCTCGGGCGCGCCGTGCGCCGAGTGCGGCGTGGTCACGCCGGACGCCCGTCGCACGCTCCCGCCCGTCAACGTCGTCGCCGTGGTGGCGGAGTGCGCATGGCCGATGGCCTTGGTCGCGCTCGGCGTCATGCTGGCCCTCGGGTTGACGTCACGCACCCATGGCAGCGACATGCTGCTCGGTGCGCTGGTGGCGGGATCCGGGTTGATCCTCGTGCCGACCGCCACCGCCCTCACGACCGTGGAGCTCATGCGGCGGATGCCGCGGCGCGCGAGGTGGGCACCGGTCCTGCTCGTCGTGCCGCGGGTCGTCGCGTTCCCGGTCCTGGTGGCCACGGCCGCGACGGTGGTCGCGGTGATCCTCGCGTCGGGCGGGGCGATGGCCGCCGCCGCGGTACGCCCGTTCCCGGGGCCATGATGCCGCGGCGGCGGACCGCGTGCGTCACGCCATCGCCGGCTGCTTGACCTGGGCCTTCGCCTTGCGGCCGGCCTCGATGCGTCGCTTGGCGTAGTTCACCGCCGCCACGTGCTCGCTCGGGTCGTTCTTGCCTTCCTTGAGGACGGCGGCGGTCGTGTGCTCGATCTGCTCGATCTTCTTGTCGAGCGCCGCCTCGGTCATGCCGAGGTAGAGCCCCGCGAGGCGGATGACGCCGCCGGCGTTGACGATGAAGTCGGGGCCGTACAGGATGCCGCGCTGCTTGATCGACGGGCCGTCGACGTCCGGCACGTGCAGCTGGTTGTTGGCGGTGCCGCAGATCGCGGCGCACCTCAGGTGCTTGATCGTCTCGTTGCTGAGGACTGCCCCGAGCGCGCACGGCGCCAGCACGTCGCACTCCTGCGCGAGGATGTCCTTGCCGGGCTCGAGCCCGACGACGCCGAGCTCCTTCACGGCGCGCTCGACGGCCGCGGGATTGACGTCGGAGCCGACGACGATCGCGCCGTGCTCGCGCAGGATCTTCGCCAGGCGATAGCCGGTCGCGCCCAGGCCCTGCACCGCGACCTTCAGGCCGGAGAACTCGACCTTGCGGCCCATGTGCGCCAGGCACGCCTTCATCGCGTTGAAGCAGCCCTGGCTCGTGTAGGGGCTCGGGTCGCCGCCGTGGCTCACCGTCTCGCCGCCCATGACGTGGTTGGTCTCCTGCGCCATCCAGTCGCAGTACTGCGTGTTCACGCCGACGTCCTCGGCGGCGATGTACTTGCCGCCGAACGTGTCGACGAACCGGCCCATCGCGCGCGCCTCGGCCTCGGTGGGGGCCTTCCCCTTCTCGATCATGATGACGCTCTTGGCGCCGCCCATCGGCAGGTCCGCCGCGGCCGACTTGTAGGTCATGCCCTCGGAGAGCCGCAGCACGTCGCGGATCGCCTCGCTCTCGTCGGCGTACGCCCAGCGGCGCGTGCCGCCGAGCGCGTTCCCCAGCACCGAGGAGTGCAGCGCGATGATGGCGCGCAGGCCGGTGGCCGGGTCGACATGGAACGCCACGCGCTCGTGGCCGTGCTGATTCATCGTCTCGAAGAGCTTCATGTGCTTCCTGGCGTGGGGTGACCGGGGTGCCCCGCCGTACGGCCGGCGAGGCGGGAGGAGGCTAGCGGCTCGTCACGCGTGCTGGGGCTCGGCGCGGCGGACCGCCTCGCCGTGGAACACGCTGCCGGAGCCGAACTGCGGGGTCGCCGCGACGTCGGCCGGCTTGTTCGCGCGGCCCGAGCCGCGCGCCTTCATGTCCATGGTGCGCTCGGGGATCGCGAAGTCGGCGTTCGGGAACGAGTCGATGCGCTTCATCACGGCGTCCGCCGCGCGCTTCATCGACTCGTCGGCGTTCACGCGCAGCGCGCGGATCTCCTCCTCGATGCCGAGGCCGAACATCGCGCACAGGTGCTCGACGACGCTGGTCTCGTAGGCGAGGGCGTCGCCGTCGAGGCCCTTGCGCATGTTGTGGTCGAGCTTCGACAGCGCGCACGTCATCGCATGGACGTAGATCGCGCACATCGAGAGGCGCGCCTGCACCGTCTGCTCGGTGACGAGGCGGTCCTCCCACTCCTTGAACATGAGCTTGACCTGGTGGCTGAACTCGCGGATGCGCGACATGAGCGCGTGCATCTGCGCGGCCAGGCGCGGGTTCGCCGCCTTGAAGGACGGCATCGGCCGGCGCACGCCGAGGAACAGCTCGCTCCCGACCTGCATCGCGGGGCCGATGTTGCCGAACGGGTTCTTCTTGATGCCGAGCATCCACTCGCCGAGCTGCTTCGAGCCGTACGCGAAGATGAAGGTGTGCATCACCTCGTTCGCGCCCTCGACGATGATGTTGATGCGGCTGTCGCGCCACGCGCGCTCGACGTGGTTCTCCGTCATGTAGCTCTCGCCGCCCATGACCTGGAGCGCGTCGTTCACCGTGCGGTAGCCGAACTCGCTGCAGAACACCTTGCACACGGCGGTCTCGAGCATGATGTCCTCGTCGTGCCGGTCGAGGAACCCGGTCGTCATGAAGAGCATCGCCTCCATGGCGTACGTGTAGGCCGCCATGCGCGCGAGCTTCTCCTTCACCTGGTCGAACTCGCCGATCGGGCGGTCGAACTGGTAGCGGTACTTCGCCCACTTCGAGGCCTGCTCGTACGCGAACTCGGCGGCGCCCAGCATGCCCGCCGAGAGCGTGCAGCGGCCGTAGTTGAGGCACGTGAGCGCCACGTTCAGGCCGCGCCCCTCCTTGTGCAGGAGGTTCTCCTTGGGGACCTTCACGTTGGTCAGGCGGATGCGCGCCTGCCACGTGCCGCGGATGCCGCACTTGGAGCGGTTGCGGCTGAAGATCTCGACGCCCTCCATGTCGGGCGTGCAGATGAGCGCGGTGACCGCGTCCTTCTCCTTGCCGGTCTTGGGGTCCTTGATGCGCTGCTTGGCCATCACGGTGAAGAGGCCCGACAGCGCGCCGGACGTGGCCCACTTCTTCTCGCCGTTCACGACGTAGAAGTTGCCGCACGGGCTGAGCTCGCAGCGGGTCTCCTGGCCGCCGGCGTCGCAGCCGACGTTCGGCTCGCT
>CAYSFS010000149.1:0-2263 GCA_964430235.1 uncultured Chitinophaga sp.
CCGGTCTCGGGACCGGTCGGGTCGGTCTTGGCGCTCCGCGTGTAGTCGCCGTACCAGTCGCTCACCCACTCCCAGGCGTTGCCGATCATGTCGTGGAAGCCGAGCGCGTTCGCGGCCTTCGTGCCCACGGGGTGCTTGCGGCCGTCCGAGTTGCCGCGGTGCCACGCGATCGCGTCGAGCGCCCCGTAGCGCGGAGCCTTCGAGCCCGCCCGGCACGCGTACTCCCACTCGGCCTCGGTCGGGAGCCGGAGCCCCGCCCTGCGGCAGAACTCGGCGGTCTTGGGCCAACTGGCAAGAGCGGGCAGGCCGCTCCGCGTGTCCGGAGGCCCGGCCGGTCCGGCCTCCGCCGGGGTGGTGGTGAAGACGATGGTGCCGTTGGGCCCCGGCGCCGCGGTCTGGCGCGTGGGCACCGAGTTGCCCTTTGAATCGACGAGTCCGACGCCGCCGCTCACGATGACCGTTCGGCCGCCACCCGCGTCGACCTGCACGCCCTGCACGCCGGGTTCGACGCGCTCCGCGCCGCTGCGCGCTTCGCCGAGGACCTTCGCCAACTGCTCCTTCGTCACCTCGCAGCGACCGAGGTAATAGGCCTTGGTGAGCGTGACCGAATGGGCCGGGACCTCGTTCGCGAGCGCCTCGGCGTCGCCTGCGCTCCTGCCCATCGTGAACTGTCCCGGCGGCACGAGCAGCATCTCGATGCCCGTGGACGTGTCGCGCACGCGCCACGGCAGGCCGGTGCGCACGATCGCCTCGCGCAGGACGGCGTCCGTCACGACCTTGGGGTCGCAGTCCTTCTCGAGGATCTCGCACCAGTCGAGCGATGCCGGCGCGCGGACCGCTTCCGTCTTCCGCACGGGCGACGGCGTCACGGCATCGGCGGCGTTCGCGGAACCCCGCCCGGCCGGCGCCGCGGGCGGGGCAACGGCCGGAGCGGCTTGCCGCACGGGGACGGTGCCTCCGGAAGCGGGTTCCGAGAGGCTTGTCGTGGGCGGGCTGCCCTTCATGAACTTGGCGTACCAGACGCGGTCGAGATCGTCGATCCGTGCCCGCAGGCGGTCACGGAGCACCGTGCGGTCGTTCGACTGCTCGTCGCCCATGATGACCATGCCGGCCCGGTCAAGGGGCACCACCTCCTCGAGCATCCGGAGCCCCATCCGGTAGACCGCGATGGCGGCGGCATCCTCCATGGACTCGGCCTGCTTCATGGTGCCCCGCAGCTCGTAGACCGCCGAGACCTGCGCATCGGCGGCCATCCGCGCTTCCTTGACGTCCTTCTCGCGGTACGCCTGCGACGCGACCAGCGTGTTCTCGAACTGCGGCGGGACGAGCACGCGGTCGACCACGTGCACGACGCTCGAGCCGACGGCGATGTCGCCGGCGATGATCCGCGCCTTGAAGGGCTCCTCGAGCGAGCGATCGCGCATCGAGCGCATGCGGTAGACGAAGACCGAGCCGTCCGCGAGCACGTCGAGCACGAAGCGGTCGTTGTTCTCCGAGATCATCACGGGGGCGCGGCCGCCGCCGTTCAGGTCGAAGCTCCAGACCTGGAGCTTCGGCAGCGCGTGCCAGTCGAGGACGGCCCGGAGCGCTTCCCGGTTCTTCGGGTCGAGGAGCGTCGAGCGCTCCTGCTCGGAGAGCCGCGCGAAGGCCTCGTTCGTCGGAACGAAGACCGTCCAGCTGCGGTCGGGTGCGGGCTTGGCCCAGTCCTGCTCGCGGCCGCTCGCCTCGACGGCCGCGATGAAGGTCGAGAAGCGCCCATCCGGGACCGCGCGCAACGCATCGAGCAGGTCGGCCGGCGCGGCCTCCTTCATGCCCATGCCCATCGAGTCCTCCGAGCGGGCCGGCTTCGGCAGCACCACCCGGTCGATGGCGTGGATCACGCCGTTGCCGCAGAGCACGTCGGGTCGAACGACCTCTGCCGCGCCGAAGCGGAAGCCCGCGCGGCCCGCGGCGATCGTCTCGCGGTCGCCCGCCGCGGTGCGCGCCATCTGCGGGTCCTCGATGTTGCCGACCTCCATCGAGAGGAGCCGGCCGGGCACCACGTGGTGGGCGATGATGCCGCGCAGCATCTGCTTGTTCTCGGGAAGCAGCAGCGACTCGAGCGTGCCGGCCGGCAGCGCCGCGAAGGCCTCGTCGGTCGGCGCGAAGACCGTGAACGGCCCCTCCGAGCGCAGAAGATCGGTCAGCCCGGCCGCGTCCGCGGCAGCGACGAGCGTCTGGAACTTGGCCGCGATCGCGGTGTCCACGATGTTGGGCTTGCCGC
>CAYSFS010000149.1:2363-5406 GCA_964430235.1 uncultured Chitinophaga sp.
GACGTGGGCCAGTTCATGCATCAGGATCAGCCGAAGGCTCGGCGCATCCGCATCGGCCGACAGCGCCGCCGGGAGCACGATGATGGGGCCGCCGAGGCCACCCCAGACAAACGGAACCGCGTTCGAGCGCGCGGTGAGCACCGTGAACCTCCGCCGCACGCCGAGCTCGGCAGCCACGGAACTCGCGACGCCACGGATCCCGGGACCCGCAGGATCGCAGTGGACGAGCAGCCCACGCCGGAAACGCGCGACGCGAACGGCGGAGACGCCGACGATGAGCATCGTGCCGACGAGCCACGGCGCACCCACGAGGAGCCACGGGGCGACCGCGAGCGAGGCGCCCGGTGCCACGTCGCTCCCTGATGCGGTTGGTTGAGTGATGGTCGATGCCGACCCCGCGACCACGACCGAAGGCGCAGCGGCCGCCACCCCATCCGGTTCGCGACGCGCGGCCGAGGCCGGCGGCATGGCGCCTTCCGGCCGTGACAGGGACCCGCCCGTGCGGTCCGGTGCGCACGCGAGGTCCGCCGACGGGGCGGCCCCGCTCATCGAACCGTGCCCGGGGGCCGATGGCGCGCTCCGGGGTCCCCCGCCACGCCGGCTGTCCCCGGCCGCAGCCGTGAGCCGTTCCAACGGGACCCGGACGGAGAGCCACGGCACTGCCGCGATCGGCGGCATGACGAGCCGGATCATGACCAGCACCCAGAGCACGTGCGCAAGCGACGGATGTCGTCGCCAACGACCGATCGTCCACGCAAGGAGGGCCAATGGCGTGGCAAGCAGCGTGTTGCCGAGCGCGTACTCGAGGAACAGTTCCGTCACGATCCCCTCCCGTCGAGGATCTCGCGCAGGCGACGCAGCTCGGCGCGTCCCAGTCGCCGCTGGTGCACGAGGTGCGCCAACAGCGGCGCGATCGATCCGCCGGTCAGCCGTTCGACCAACGACTCGAGCTGCGACCCGGCGTACTCCTCCCGCGAGATGCATGCCGAGAACGCGTTCGCCGCTCCGGTCTTCTCGCGCTTCACGAGTTCCTTGTCCTCGAGGCGCTGGAGGAGGCGCTGCACGGTGCCGTGCTGCGAACGGTCGGACTCGCCGTACAGCCGGTCCTGGACCTGGCGCGCGGTCAGGGCACCGTGGTCCCAGAGCAGTTCCATGACGGAGAGTTCGGCGTTGGCGAGGGCAGCGGGCGGCATTCGAGGAGGTCTCCGCGGTTCCGGGCCGGACGTGGGGTACGACAGACTGTCGTGAACACTACGACACCGTGTCGTGGGTTGTCAAGCGACCTCAATGGGGGAGTTCACGGCCCGACGCGAGGTCGAGGCGGGCCTCCCCGTCGGCCGCGTGCGCGTCGATCGGCGCGTCGAAGCCGGGCGGGAACTTGCGCCACGGTGATCCGTTCCTGACCAGCGCCTGGCCCCGCTCGAAGAGCGCCCTCATGTACGCCGGGTCGAAGGCCTCGCGCGCGGGAACGTCGAAATCGGCCGGGATGCAGGCGACGTTGTAGTCGACGCCGTCGCGCTGGCAGTCGAGGTAGAGCCGGTAGAGGTCGCCCAGGCCTTGCGTCGCGATCAGGGCCGAGATGGCCCGGCCCGCGATGCTCAGGGTGCGGCGGTCGACCTGCGACCAGTCGGGGTCGAGGCGGGCATTGCGGATGATGTACGCCCGCCGCTCCCGCACGATGCCCTCGGCCCGGGCCTGCTCGCGCAGGCGCATCGAGGCCGGGTACAGGAAGACCTGCGTCATGGCCCCGCCATCGACGTGCATCTCCTGGTACCGGGTGCCGTCGACCTCGACGTCGATGAGGACGGGCGGGAACGCCGCGGGAATGGCCGCCGAGGCGATCAGGATCTTCCGGATGAGGTCGAGCGCGCCGGGATCGCCGCTTGCGGCGATCTCGCCCACGTTCCACAGCACCGCGCGGCGGGCGTCGAGGTTCGTGGTGCCGACGATGAGCAGGCGCCCCTTGCGATGCTCCGTCGCGATCGCCTCCATCAGCTGCGCGTTCACGTGCTTCGAGAGCAGCTTCCAGAGCGGCGCGGTGTCGGCCATCGCATCGCTGAGGAAGCCGCCGATCAGTCCGCGCTCGACGAGGACGTCCCGCGTGCGGGTGCTCGTGTAGAGCTCGCGCAAGACCCCGTCGTACGCGGGCCCGGCGAACACGAACGGGGCCGTGAGGGCGCCGGTCGAGATGCCGGTGACCGCCTTGAACTCGGGCCGCGTGCCGAGGTCGGTCCACGCGCACAGCATGCCCGCGCCGAAGGCGCCGTCGGCGCCGCCGCCGGAGATCGCGAGGAAGTCGGCCCTCGGCAGTTGCCCGGTGAATCCCTGGCGCGCCAGCTCCTCGCGTTCGCGTTCGACCGACGCGAGCAGCAGCCGCGAGAAGTCGGGGTTCGCCGCGCCGCCCCACGTGCGGACCCCGGGATCGAGCCCCGGCACGATGGCTCGGCCCTCGGCGCCGTGCGGAACGGCCTTCCCGCGCGGCAGGGCGCCGCACCCGGGAACGAGCGTGAGCAGCGTCGCCGCGAGGATCGCGGCAAGCGCGCGGGGCAGCGTGTGGTGCACGTGAACTCCCTCTGATTGACGCCGTCGAGCAACCGTGGCCACGGAGGCCGATCATCGGCGGGCCGCATGGAGCACGAAAGAGGCTATGGTGCTCCCCCGCTTCGCCGGACCGCCTTCGGCGCCCGGAAATCTCCCCGAACGGTCCGGCGTTCCAGGCGGGTCGATCGGTGGGTCGACGGGCCCACGGCGAGAAGTCCACGTCGCGTTTCCACGCGAAACCGCCGATCGCGCCCTTGGAACGGCTGGATTGCGAGGTACCCTCCGAAAGGTCCGACGGATCCTCTTTCCCCGGACACGACGCTCACCATGCCGCTCACCACCGCCCTCCCCGGACTTCGCGCGCTCGCCTCCTGCGCCCTTGCGGCGGTGGGGGTCGTCTCGGCCGTCCGGGCCGAGACCATCACCGTCTGCCTCGACGGGTCGTGCGACTTCACGAGCCCGGCAGCCGCGGTGGACGCGGCCCGCGAGGGCGACACCGTCG
>CAYSFS010000150.1:0-5370 GCA_964430235.1 uncultured Chitinophaga sp.
TCCTCGAGCGTGTACGTGTAGCCGTCGCCGATGCCGTAGCGCAGCTTCAGGATCTCGCGCTCGCGGTACGTGAGCGTGCGCAGCACGTCGTTGATGCGCTGGCGGAGCAGCTCGCTCGAGGCGCTGACGTCGGGGCTGACCTGGCGCTCGTCCTCGATGAAGTCGCCGAAGTGGCTGTCCTCGCTCTCGCCCACCGGGCGGTCCAGCGAGATCGGGTGCCGGCTGACCTTCATCACGCGGCGCGTCTCCTCGATCGGCATCTTCGCGCGCAGCGCGATCTCCTCGACCGTGGGCTCGCGTCCCAATTCCTGCAGCAGGTGCTTCTGGATGGTGCGCAACTTCGACATCGTCTCGATCATGTGCACCGGCACGCGGATGGTGCGGGCATGGTCGGCGATGGCGCGGGTGATGGCCTGGCGGATCCACCACGTGGCGTAGGTGCTGAACTTGTAGCCGCGCTTGTACTCGTACTTGTCGACCGCGCGCATCAGGCCGGTGTTGCCCTCCTGGATGATGTCCAGGAACGGCAGGCCGCGGTTGCGGTACTTCTTGGCGATCGAGACCACCAGGCGCAGGTTGCCGCCCGAGAGGTCGCGCTTCGCCTGCTCGTACTCGAGGAACGCGCGCTCGATGCGCCGGACGCGCCCGTCGAGCGCGGCGGCGTCCTCGAGCACCATGCCGCGGAGGCCGTCGATCTCGTCCCGCATGACCTGCAGGTCCTCGGGGTCGAAGCGCTCGGGGTGCTTCTCCGACTTCCTGAGCTGGTGCTGGATCTCCTTGACCTTGCGGTCGAGGCCCTGCAGCTTGCGCAGGAGCGGCTGGATGCGGCTGGTGCGCAGGCAGCACTCCTCGAGCAGCACCGCCACCTTGCGGCGGTTGTGGTCGAACTCGCGGCGCAGCGGCGCGGCCTTCGCCTCGGCGGCGCCGGCGTCGAGGGCGTCGAAGATCTCGCGGTTGCGCGCGAGCAGGCGCTCGATGGTCGGGAGGTTCGCGGGGATGCGCGCCGCGATCGTCTCCTTGTGGTTCTCCTCTGCCGTCGAGATGCGCATCGTGCGGTCGAAGGGCAGGGTGCCGGCGTGCACCTGCTTCAGGATCTGCACCGCCATCTGCGCGGCGTAGTCGCTGGCGAGCGTCAGGCGCCGGAAGCACATGCGCGTCGTCTCGATCTTCTTCGCGAGGCGGATCTCCTCCTCGCGCGTGAGCAGCGGGATGGTGCCCATCTGCGTCAGGTACATGCGGATCGGGTCGTCGATCCGCTTCGAGCCCTGCTCGTTGAGCGCGGCCTCGACCGCGGCCTGGGCCTCGGCGTCGTCGAGGATCTCCTCCTCGGCGGGCGCGGGCTCCTCCGGGTGGTGCTGCTCGTCCTCGAACGACCCGTCGAAGTCGACCGGGGGGCCGTCCTCCTCGTCGATCATCTGGACCTTCGGCGGCTTGTTCGGCTTCTTCTCGTCGCGCTGGAACTTGAGGTTCGTCTGCAGCGGCGCCTCGAACATGTCCCAGCCGTTGCGCTTGCGCTCGGTCTCGTCGATGAGCTCGATGCCGAGCTCGTCGAGGAGCACGATCATCTCGTCGACCTTCTCGGGCTCGACGAACTCGTCGGGCACGCAGCGGATGTACTCCTCGTACGTGATCCACTTGCGGCCGCGGCCGAGTTCGACCAGCTGGCGGAGGACGGGGGTGAGGTCGGAGAGTGCGAGTGACACGTTCAGGTTCCAGTTCTCGAAGGGTTCCGGGTGCGATCTAAACGCAAGCAGAACACATCGGCCATCATGGGTGTAAGGCGCAAAAACGCTCGAAACGGGTCAGGTCGGTCGGTCGGATTCCTCCGAGGGAACGTCCCTCGGCCGCAACGGCCGCATGCCCCGGGCGCCGGGCAGGCGACCGAAGGCGGTGGGGTCTCGGCCCCGATTGCGGATGGACTCAAGACGCGCGGAAATCGCTTCCGGTTCGCTCGCATCCTTCCGAATCCGGGCCAAACCGTCAGATACGCCGCTGCGGACGCGGCGGATTCGCTCCAACGCGTCCACGGCCTCCTGAAGGCGCTCAAGGGCGTGGTTCTCGGACTCGGCTCGGCGCTGACCCACCAGGACAAGGTCCACGACGAGTCCCTTGTCGTCCGGGTGGCGGAGTTCGGCGATGACGTCGTCGGCGCTGAACGGGTGCCGGTCCTCGAGCCACACGTGGATGGCGTCGGCGATGGCGCGGGCGCCCGGGTCGAGGAACGACTCCGGCGTCACGGCCTCGCAGAACGGCAGGGTCGTCCCGTCGTCGAGCCGGACGCGTGCCGCGCCGGCCGAAGGCCACGCAAGCACCATGGCCAGCACGTCGCGCTCGGCCGCGCGCCGCGCGCGCGCCTGGGGTGCCGTGAAGCCCTGGTCCTCCAAGCCCGTCCGCGCGCGACCGGCGGGTGCCGTCGCGACGGGAGCCGCATCGGGCGCGCTCGCGCGCGGGGCGGGTGCCCGCACGGCGTCGAGCGCCGCCTGCAGCTCGCGCTCGGGGAGCCCCGTGATCGCGGCCAGGTTCGACATCACCATGGTGCGCCGGAGGCCCGGCATCTCGCGGAAGCCGAGCTCGACGAGCCGCGCGAGCACGGCCTCGATCCGCTGCTGGCGCGCGCTCAGGCCCTCGGCCGCGCGGAAGCCCGCGCGGAACCGGCGCACGAAGTGCACCAGCGCGTCCTCGCTCGCGGCGAGCGCGGCGTCAAAGCGCTCGCGGCCGCCCGGGAGGCGCAGCAGCTCGTCCGGGTCGAGCCCGTCCGGCAGCGTGCAGATGCGGACGTCGACCGTCTCGGCGAAGAACACCTCGATCGCGCGATCGGCCGCCTTCTGTCCCGCGGCGTCTCCGTCGAAGAGGAGCACGATGCGCTCGGCCATCCGCTTGAGGACCCGAGCGTGGTCGCGCGTGAGCGCGGTGCCGAGCGTGGCCACCGCGTTCGTCACGCCCGCCTCGTGGCACGCGATGACGTCGGTGTAGCCCTCGCAGATGACGGCGGTGCGGGAGTCGATGATCGACTTCTTCGCGAGGTGGATCGCGTACAGCCCGCGCCCCTTGTGGAACACGGCGCTCTCGGGGCTGTTGAGGTACTTCGGCTCGTCCTCCGGGTCGATCTTGCGCGCGCCGAAGGCGATGGGCGCGCCCATCTCGTCGCAGATCGGGAAGATCACGCGGTTGCGGAAGCCGTCGATGGGCCCCTGGCGCCCGTCGCGCACCAGGCCGGCGGCGCGGAAGACGTCCTGCTCGGGAACGGCGTCGTCGCCGCGCGCGCCCGCGCGGTGCTCGCGCAGCCGGTCGAGGTGCCGGACGAACGTGTCCCACCCGGCCGGCGCGGCGCCGAGCCCGAACCGCTCCTGCATCGCCTGGCCGATGCCGCGCTCGGCGAGCGCCGCGCGCGCGGCCGCACCGTGCTCGGCGTGCGCCAACGCCTTGCGGAAGAAGTTCGCCGCCACGGCGTTGGCGCGGAGCAGGGCCCGCCGCCCGCCCGACGGTCCCTCGTCGCCGCGCGCCTGCCGGAGCTCGATGCCCGCGCGCTCGGCGAGCGAGCGCAGCGCGTCGATGAACTCCATCTTGTGGTAGTTCATCATGAAGTCGATCGCGTTCCCGGCGGCGCCGCACGCGAAGCACTTGTAGAAGCCCGCGCCCTTGTGGGTGACCACGGTCATCGACGGCGAACGATCGTCGTGGAACGGGCAGACGCCCACGTGCTCGCGGCCCTTGGGCTTCAGCTGCACGTGCTCGCCGACGAGCGCCACCAGGTCGGTGGCGTCGAGCACCCGGTCGCGGTCGGATTGGCCGAAGCCCGTCTGCACGTGGCGTGTTCCGGCGCGTCCTGCGCCGCTCCGGGGCCTCGCGGCCCGTGGGTGCGGAATGGCCCGCGGCACCGTGCCGAAGGCCCGAATGGCGAAGCCCGGACGGCCCATACAGGCGCCCGCAGCCATGCACTCCGCCCATGCGATGATGGGCCCGAGTCTAGGCCTGGAATCCCGAGAGTCAACGAATCGCGGCGGAATCGCCGCGCCGATCAGGCGCCGGCGGCCGCACGACGCTCGCGCGTGTACGTGTACGCGCGCTTCATCGGCTTCACGACCAGGCCCGAGCGGATCGCGCGCACGGTCGCCTTGACGCGCTTGCGCGTGCCGTCCTCGACGGTGTCCACCGTCTGCAGGTTCGGCTTGAACGTGCGCTTCTTCACCGACGTCGTCTTCAGGCCGACGCCGCCGAGGTACTTCGCCTTGCCGCGGATCTTGAGGACGTTTCCGGAAGAGGTCTTGGCGCCGGTGAAGTGGCAAACGCGGGGCATGGCTGGTCCTTCGTGGTGAGGCCCGTTCGATCGGGCGAAGATCGGGGAGGATAGGCCAACCCCGGCGGCAAGGCAAGGGGGCGCCGAATGCGTTATCGGATTGCCGGGACCGCGGCTGAGAGACCCGCTGCCGCCAGCAGCATCCCGCACCCCTCGGCGTCCCCGGCATCGAACGCGCCCAGGTCGTGGCTGTCGATGTCGAGCACGGCCCAGGCCGCGCCGTCGGGTCGCAGGCAGGGCACCACCAACTCGCTGCGGTCGCGCGGGTCGCACGCGATGTAGCCGGCGCCGAGCTCGGCCACGTCGCGCACCACCAGGGCCTTCGCGGCGACCAGCGCCTGGCCGCAGGCCCCGTGGATGCCGATGGGGGAACACGCGGGCTTGGGCCGGCGCGCCGCCAACGTCATCCGGCGGTCGTCCGGCTCGCCCGGGTGGTCGACGTAGAAGCCGACCCAGCTCGCGCCGGTCCCGGCGAAGGCGTCCCACCACAGGTCGACGAACGCGTCCATCCGCTCGCGGTCGGTGCGGAGCCCCGCGATCGCGCGCGCGGCGTGGAGCAGGGCGGCGTGGTCGCGCACGTGGGTGCCGGCCTCAGGCGCTCTCGCGCTCGCGCCGCCGAAGCTGCTGCAGCGGCACCCCGCGCTCGATGCTGCGCGCGTCGATCGTGTAGACGGCGCTCGCGTTGTCGAGCTCGGGCAGGTGGTACATGAGGTCGATCATGATCTCGTCGACCACCGCGCGCAGGGCACGGGCGCCGGTGTTGCGTGCCAAGGCCCGGTCCGCGATCAGCTCGAGCGCGTCGTGCGTGAACTCCAGGCGCGCGCCCTCGAGGCTGAACATGTGCTGGTACTGCTTGATGAGCGCGTTCTTGGGCTCGGTGAGGATCTGCACCATCGCCTCGCGGGAGAGCGGGTGCAGCGGGCACAGGATCGGCAGGCGGCCGACGAGCTCGGGGATCATGCCGAACTCGAGCACGTCGTCGGGCGTGACCTGGGCGATCATCGCGGCGCGCTCGGCCACCTTGTCGTCGAAGGCCTGCGCCTCGGTCGAGAAGCCGATGCGCTTGCGGCCGA
>CAYSFS010000151.1:0-5301 GCA_964430235.1 uncultured Chitinophaga sp.
TCGCCTTCAGCGCGATCTTCGAGATGCTCGAGTGGGGCGCGAGCGTGTCGCTCGGCCATGCCGCCGACGCGTTCCTCGGCACGCAGGGCGACCCGTGGGACGCGCAGTGGGACATGCTGTGCTGCATGGTCGGGGCGATCGCGTCGATCGGCGCGTTCGCGGGGCTCACCGACGTCCACGAGCGCCAGCTGCGGCGGTTGGGGCGCGCAGGCGCCACGGCGTGACGCCCCTCAGTTCCGCGCCGGACCGAGCGCGTCCCACACCAGCACGTTCGTGTTCCAGTCGCCGTTCGGCGTCGCGGGGTCGCGGCTGCCCTGCGCGTTCGTGGTCGCCTGCTCGTTCGAGTACCACGCGACGTGGCCGTCGGCGAAGGTCATGTGCCCGCCGCCGTTGTGGCGCGCGCCGAACTTCTTCCAGCCGCAGATCGCCCGGTCAAGCCCCCCGTTGCGGTGCGGGTCGCCCGGAGGGAGCTCCGTGTCGCTCGCGCGCAGCTCGAGCATGAACACCGTCCTGTCGGGCTGGCCGACCTGCGCCATGCGCATGGTGACGTCGCGCGAGGCCTCCGGCACGCCGGCCTGCATCAAGAGCGTCTGGTTCATCCGGTAGTTCATCGCGTACGAGAAGAAGAACTGGCGGAACACGCCTTCCGGGCCCGCGGTGCCGAAGGTGTACGGCTCGGGCCGGTTCGGCTCGGCGGCGGGGTCGCTCCACACGCTGCCGGGCGCGTTCCACGTCTCGACGGTCGACTGCGCCCGGAACGCGCGCTCGCACATCTCGGAGTACGTGTCGATCCCCAGCATCGACGGCAGCGCGTTCGGCCAGAACTCGCGCACCGCGAGGTTCGAGCCCATGTCCGCCGCGACCTTGCTTCCCTCCCACGGGAACGCGTCGTCGTTGCTGGCCATCCACGCGCCCATCGCGACGCCCCACTGGCGCAGGTTGGACTGGCTGGCGGCGGCGTACGAAGCACGCCGCGCCATGCGGAGGCCGGGCAGCAGGATGCCCATGAGGAGCGCGATGATCCCGACCGTGACCAGCATCTCGACGAGGGTGAAGGCGCGCGTGCGGGACCGCATGCGGCCAATCATAAGATGACCCGCGTGGATTCCCCCACGGCCGCGCATCCCGAGATCCGGATCCCGCTGGACCCGTTGCCGAGCGACAACGCGAGCCCGGTGCGCTTCCGCTGGAGCGACGACGGCAGCCGCCTGGTGACCGGATCCACGGTGGACCTCGGCCCCGGCGCGTTCTGGCACGTCCACGGGATGGACTTCTCGCTCGTCGCCGGTCTCGCGGGAATGCTCTGGCTCGCGGTGCTCGCGCGCCGCATCCTGAGGCGGCCGCAGGTCGCCGGACGCTCGTACTGCAGGCGGTGCAACTACGACGTGGGCGACGTCGCCCTCGGCGGCGCATGCCCCGAATGCGGGCTCGACCTCGGTGGACGCGCCGCGCGGATGCCGGGGCGCACGCGGACGGCGCAGGCGGTGCGCGCATGGCCATGGATGCTGGCAGCCATGGCCATGGCTGCGGCGGGCTTCGGCCACTTCGCGAGCCGTGCCAACGGACCTTCCATGGCGCTGCGCACCGACACGTGGCCGGTCGCGGGGCTCGACCGCGTCTCGGGCGCATGGCCCCTCTGGCGGCCGCTGCCCTACCGGCCGGACATCGGATGGCGGATGGACGCGTGGCGGGTGCCGCCCGCGGGCACGCCATGGGCCGACGCACCGGAGTGGTCGGTCCTCGAGGAACGGCCGTGGGTGATCCCGGACTTCACGCTGGCGCCGGACGGCACGCGTGCCGCGTGGCTGCGCCTGGGCGCCGCGTCCACGCCGAGCGTGCTGCGCGTCGCGGACCTCACGGCGCGTTCATCGCACGAGGTCACGCTCAGCACCGCGACGTCCGGCAGCTTCCGGATCCAGGGCTGGACCGATCGGTCGAGCCGACTCACGGTCACCTTCGACACGATCGCCGGCGTCCCGGGCATCGACGGGAACACCCTCGTCGATTCGGTCGTTCGTGCGCGGGTGCTCTCGGTCGACTGCCGCCGGGGCGCAACCGAACCCGTGCGTACCGTGGGCGACGTGAGCTGGAACGAGCCCATTGATCGGCCGAACATGCTGGTCCACCGCGTGCTGGTCGCCGCGGTCGGCGACGCGCCGGACGGCGGGCCCGCATCGTGGGCGCTTGCCGCCTTGACCAAGGACGCGATGTCGGTCGGCCGGCTCGACGCGGTCGACCACTGCGTCACGGGGCGCGGCGCGACGATTACCGAGCTCGGGACACGCGCATGCCCGGACGGCGGTCGCGGCCGTGGCCAGTGGGACAACCGCTTCTGGCACGACTTCACCCCCTCGATCACCGCGGACGGGGTGTTCGTGGCGACCACCAGGCTCAGCCTTCGGCTGGAGGACGGCGCGTGCGTTCCCTCGACGGCTGTTCCGCTCCTGAGCCTCGAGGCGATGAACGTCTTCGCGCCGCCGCACGAGACGGTGCTGCAGGAGACCATCCCCGTGAGCGAAGGGGTTGAGCGGACGGAGCCGCGCGGGCGCATCGGCGGATTCGGCCCGCTGGTCGCGGGCCTCGGCGGCAAGGCGGGGGCTTCGATCACGGAACCATTGCCGCACGGGTTCCTCGAGACGCCCACCGCGTCGCGCGACGGCCGCCTGGTCGCGATGGCACTTGCGCCTCCCCCGGCGGTCACGGCGCCGGGCGTTCCACCCGCGTACAACCGGGCCGGCACGCGCTACGAGGTGTGGGTGTGGCGGCTGCCGGACATGCCGCGCAAGTAGCCTCCCCGCGTGCTCCCCGCGCCGACCGCGCCCCGCTTCGACCCGCGCGTCATCGTCACGTGCATGAAGCGTCGGTTCACGGGCGTGAGCGGGACCGTGAACGCGCTGCTGCCCGTGCTTCCGGAGATGATGGACGTCGCGTACGTCGGGGCGGACCTGCCCGGGGCGGCGCCCGCCCAGGCGCGCCACCCGCATGCGTTCCGCCGCATGGGGCTGTGGCAGGCCGTCCGGACGTCGATGCGGCGCCGCGCGGACGGCGCGCGCCGCACATGGCACGTGCGGCGGAACCATGAGCTGCTGCTGGCGGTGCTCTTGCGCGACGTGATTCGCCTGCCGATCCGCGTGCTGTTCACCTCGGCCGCGATCCGCCGGCACTCCCTGCTGCCGAGGCTCCTCATCGCGCGCGCCGACGCGGTGATCGCCACGACGCCGGCGGCGGCCGCGCTGGTCCCGCACGTGGTGGCGACGGTGGGCCACGGGGTCGACACCACACGCTTCCGGCCGGCCGAGGACCGCGCGGCGGAGTGGCGTGCCGCGGGCCTGCCGGGCGAGCACGGCATCCTGGTGGCCGGGCGCGTCCGCGAGGAGAAGGGCGTGCACGTCTTCGTCGACGCGATGATCAGGCTGCTGCCCCGTCACCCCGGCTGGACGGCGATCATCGCCGGCCGCGTGAAGCCCGAGGACCGGGCGTTCGCCGACGCGTTGCGCACGCGCGCCGCGGAGGCAGGGCTCGCCGGGCGCATCCGCTTCGAGGGCGAGGTCGACGCCGCGGACATGCCCGCGTGGTACGCGCGGTGCCTGGTCACGGTCGCGTGCCCGCTCTACGAGGGGTTCGGGCTCACGGTCATCGAGGCGATGGCGGCCGGATGCGCGGTGGTCGCCAGCCGGACGGGCGCGTTCGAGTCGATGGTGGTGCCGGGCGAGACGGGGACGCTGGTGGCGCCGGGAAGCGTCGACGAGCTCGCGGCCGCGCTCGAACCGATGCTCGCGGACCCGCTCCGGGCCGCGGCGATGGGCGCGTGCGGGCGGGCGCGCGCATGCGCCCGGTTCTCGATCGAGGCCGAGGCGCGCGGGATCGCGGCCGCCATCGAACGGCTTAGGTGAAACTGCCCTGAAAAACCGCGTCGTTTGCTTGCGTGCCCCCGGGGCGGGTACAGTGTGGCTCTCGCGGCCACGAGGCTGCACCCCTCGCCCGGCGGCGGCCCGCGCGTGGATCCAACCATCGACTGCGCCGCCGGACACCGACAAGGACACTCCTATTTCAAGCTTCCCGCCTCGCCGACCCCCGTTCTCCTCCCCTCGTCCGGCCGGCGCCGGACCCCGGCCCGGAGGATTCGGCGGCGACCGCCCCCGGCGCGACGGCCCCTCGATGGGCCCGCGCACCAATGACCGCATCCGCATCACGCCGATCCGGCTGATCGACCAGGACGGGGAGATGGTGGGCATCGTCGAGACCGACGAGGCCCGCCGCAAGGCGATGGAGGCGGGGCTCGACCTCGTCGAGATCTCGCCGGACGCGCGCCCGCCCGTCTGCAAGATCATGGACTTCGGGAAGTTCAAGTACGAGGAGTCCAAGAAGCAGAAGGCCGGCAAGTCGAAGGCCAGCGAACTGAAGGAAGTGCGGCTCGGCCGGTCCATGAAGATCGACCCGCACGACGTGGGCATCCGCGTGCAGCAGGCCCGGCGATTCCTGCTCGAGGGCCACAAGGTGCAGCTGGTCGCGAGCTTCAAGGGCCGCGAGATGGCGCACCGCGAGATCGGCGACCGGTTGGTGAGCGACGTGATCAACCGGCTGCTCGACCTCGGGAAGCTCGAGGCGGCGCCGCGCCTGAACGGCAAGCGGATCAACGCGATCATCTCGCCGGACAAGAACAAGATCGAGCAGTGGAAGCGCAAGGAGAAGGAAGCCGGGCGCAAGGGCGAGATCGACGCCGTGGAGATCAAGGACGAGCCCGACGACGAGGGCGACGACGAGTGAGCGCCCCCGCGGGCGACGAGGTGCCCGGCGTCCCTGGACGGCCCGAGGGCGCGCACGGCGAGCTCATGCTGCGGACGTTCGCGTTCCCGGCGGACGCGAACCCCGCCGGCGACATCTTCGGCGGCTGGCTGCTGGGCCAGATGGACATCGCGGGCGCGAGCCTGGCGCGGCGGCGCGCGCGCGGGCGCGTCGCCACGGTGGCCGTCGCGCAGATGACGTTTCGCCTGCCGGTGTTCGTCGGGGACGAGGTGTCGTGCTACTGCGCGATCTCGAAGGTCGGGACGACCAGCGTCACCGTCGCCGTCGAGGCCTGGGCCCGCCGGCACGACGACAGCGGCACCGTGAAGGTCACCGAGGGGAACTTCACCTACGTGGCCCTCGGCGCGGACCGGCGCTCGCGGCCGTTGCCGCCCGGGTGACGGGGTGCGCGAGCGGCCGGGCCCTTGGACGCCTCGGCGCCTCGCGGCCGAGCCCCTGGGCGCCTCGGCGCCTCGGGGGTGGCCTCAGTCGCTCGGACAGCTTTGCGGGGCACGT
>CAYSFS010000152.1:0-5262 GCA_964430235.1 uncultured Chitinophaga sp.
GTGGCGCACCTCTCGCACGCGAGCCGCAAGGACCTGCGCGACGCGGTCGAGGCCGCGCGCGGGGCGTTCCCCGGCTGGAGCGGCGCCACGGCGTACCTGCGCGGGCAGATCGTCTACCGCCTGGCCGAGATGCTCGAGGGCCGCCGCGCGGACCTGGCGGACGGCATCCGCACCACCACCGGCGCCTCCCGGAAGAAGGCCGAGGCGGAGGTCGCGTGCGCCATCGACCGCACGGTGTGCTGGGCGGGGTGGTGCGACAAGTTCCAGATGGTGCTCGGCAGCCGCAACCCGGTGGCCGGGCCGTACCACAACTTCAGCATGCCCGAGCCGAGCGGCGTGTGCGTGGTGCTGCAGGCGGACGCGGGCGAGACGCCGCTGCTCGGGTTCCTGTCGTTGGTGCTGCCGCCCCTGTGCGCGGGCAACGCCGTGGTGGCGGTGGCCGACGCGCGGCACCCCTTGGGCGCGCTGCTGGTGGCCGAGACCGCGCCCACCGCGGACGTGCCGGCCGGCGCGCTCAACGTGCTGACGGGCCAGGCGGCGGAGCTCGCGGGCTGGATCGCGGGCCACCGCGACGTCGACTCGGTGCACGCGCAGGCCAAGGGCGAGGTGGCGGCCACGTTGCGCGCCGGCGCCGCCGAGAACCTGAAGCGCGTCGCGGTGCTTGCCCCCGGCGAGGATTTCGGGGACGACGACCGCTGGACCAATCCCCGAAGGCTGGCGCCGTTCGTGGAGACCAAGACGATCTGGCACCCGAGCGGGGCGTAAAACGTGACACGCATGGCAACGCAACCAACGTCCGGCACGGACCTCGTCCTCACCTCGGTCGTCGACGGCATCGCGACCGTCACGCTCAACCGAGGTGACAAGGCCAACGCGCTGAATCGCGAGCTCATCGCCGCGTTCGGCTCGGCCATCGACGCGATCGCGGCGCGTTGCGCGCCGGCGGGCGACGTGCGCGTGCTGGTGATCGCGGGCGCCGGCAAGGCCTTCTGCGCGGGCATGGACCTGCGTGGCGTGATGGACGACCCCGCGGCGATGGGCGACATGCTGCGCGACCTGTCGCGCGCGAGCCGTGCGCTGCGGCGGCTTCCCGTCCCGACGATCGCGCGCGTGCAGGGTGCCGCGGTGGGCGGCGGATGCGGGCTCATGGTGGTGACCGACTTCGCGGTCACGCATCCCGAGGCCAAGGTGGGCTACCCCGAGGTCGACCTCGGCATCTGCCCGGCCGTCGTGGCGCCGTGGCTCATCCGGAAGATCGGTGCGGGGCGTGCACGCGCCATGCTGCTCGCGGGCGGCACGCTCTCGGGGCAGCAGGGCCACGAGGCCGGGCTCGCGACGCACCTGTGCGCGGCCGACCAGCTGGACGCGACGGTCGCGGACCTCGCCCGCCGGCTCGCGGGCGGCGGCCCGAACGCGCTCGCGACCACGAAGCGCTGGCTCAACGAGCTCGACGGCTCGATGGACGACGCGGTGCTCGACCGCGCGGCGGAGCTGAGCGCGCGGATCATCGCGGGCGCCGAGGCGCAGGAGCGGCTGCGGAAGGCGTTCGCGGGGCGGTGATCCCGTAGCCTGCGCGCATGTCCTCGCTCCGCATCGACCGCGATTCCGACGGCATCGTCACGCTGTGGCTCGAACCGAACCCCGCGAAGCCGCGCGGCGGCGTGGTGGTGCTCGACGCATGGCTCGTCGGGGCCATCGCCGATGCGTGCGCGACCGTCGCGCGCGAGGGGTGCACGGGGTTCGTCCTTGCGTCGAGCAGCGCGCGCGTGTTCGTCGCCGGCGCCGACCTCGCGGAGATCGATGCGCTCGACGACGCCGGCCTCCACGCGTACCTCGAGCGCGGTGCGGCGGCGTTCTCCGCGATCCCGTCGCTCGGCGTGCCCGCCGTCGCGGTGGTGCACCGCGCGGCGCTCGGCGGCGGCCTCGAGCTCGCCATGCATTGCGACGCGCTCGTCGGGACGCTGCCTGCCGAGGGCGAGAAGCCGTGGCTCGTGGGCCTTCCCGAGGCCGGCCTGTGCATCTGCCCGGGCTGGGGCGGCACGCAGACGCTTCCCGCGCGCATCGACCCCAAGGCCGCGTTCGTCGCGACGGCCAACGGCACGCCATGGAAGTGCACCGACGCGCCCGCCGGCCTGTTCGACCGCACGCTGCCGCCCGGCTCGGCGCAGGAGCACCTGATCGACGAGGCGAAGCGCTGGATCCACGCCGAGCGCGCCGCGACCGGGAGCGGGGCCACCGGCGCGTTCCGCGCCCAGCGCGCGCCGCGCCGCGCGATCGGCCCGGCCGACGCCGCGCGCATGCAGCCGGCGCTGGCCGCGGCGCGCGCGGAGGTCCCGCCGAGCGAGCACGCCGCGGCGTGCCTCGATTGCGTCGCGACGGGCCTCTCGCACGGCTGGGACGCGGCCGTCGCCGCCGAGCGCGCGCACCTCGTGCGGCTGCGCCGCACGCCCGCGGCGCGCGCCAAGCTCGGTGCGTTCCTGACGAAGTCGTAGGATCCCCGGCCGCCATGAACGCCCACCTCACCGTCCTTGCCTCGCTCGGCGCGGCCATCCTGCTGAGCCCCGAGATCCTCATCCTCGGGCTGATCATGGCGAGCGATCGGCGGGCGCCGAAGCTCGTCGCCTGGATGTACGCGCTCGGCGCCGCGATCGGCCTGGCCCTGGGCCTTGCGATCGGGTTCGTGGTGGCCCCGGAGGCGGCGCCCGCCGCCGCCGAGGCGAAGCCGTCGCACCCGAACTGGGCGGAGTTCATCATCCGTGCCCTGATCGCGGGCGCGCTGTTCTGGATCGGCGCGCAGCGGCTCGTGCACGCGTGGCGCGCCGCGCCCATCGAGGGTGCCGACGAGGACGAGGGCCACGCGAAGCACGGCGTCGTCGCGAAGGTCAAGGGCTGGTTCGCCGCGAAGTTCGGCGGCGGCGCGGACCTGTCCGTCTCGCGGCGCTGCATCCGGTCGCTCGCGCTCGGGTTCGCGGTGAACGGCCTCCACCCGAAGTCGCTCGCGGTCGCGATCGCGGCGGGTCACCAGGCGATGCAGGTCACCGAGGCCGAGGCGCGCACGCTCGGCATCGCGGTGTTCTCGGCGATCGCGATCGCCCCGGCGATCGCGCCGGCCGTGATCGAGACCGCTCACGCGGGCGCGTGCGGTTCCATCAAGGAATCGACCGAGCGCTTCATGAAGAAGAACGGCCGCTGGATGAGCGCGGCGATCCTGCTCGCCGCCGCGGGCTACGTGGCGTGGAACGCGTGGAAGAACATGCCCTGAGCGGGGCCGGGCCTCAGGGAGAGCAGGGCCCCCAGAACGAGAGCAGGATGCCGAGGTCGAGGCCGTCGACCACCGAGTCGTGGTTCAGGTCCGAGACGGTGTAGCGCGTTGACGCGCCCCACTGCGAGAGCATGATTCCGAGGTCGGCGCCGTTCACCTGCGTGTCGGGAAAGAGGTCGGCGTCTCCGCAGGTGGCGGGTTCGGGGACGCACGGCTCGCCCCGCTCGCAGCAGTCCGGGACGTTGTCCCCGTCGGCGTCGGCGAACATCCCGGAACGCACCTGACCGTAGTCGACGACGCCGTCGCCGTTGCAGTCGGCGGACCATTCGACGAGCGACTGTGTCTTGCCGCCCTGCCATGCGTCCCAGTGGTTGTCGATCCCGATGTACGGGCCTTCACCGAAGGAACCCGTGTAGAGGCGGTTCTCGCCGCAGTCCCGTGGGCATGTCCATTGCGGATTTCCCGAGTCCGGCATCGCCTCGCAATCGAACGGCTCCGACGTGACCCACGCCCACGAGCAGTTCGTCGTGAGGTAACCGCCGAGCCAGCAGCTCCACGGATCGATCATGCGCGCGCGGAAGGTCTGGGCGATGAACCGGTTCTCCGTTTCGGTGCTGACGCACGCCAAGGTGCCTCCCTTCAGGCGTGCCTCCGTCTCGGCTTGCCCCCACGCGATGCGACCACCACCGGGGACGGTGACCAGTTCGTACCAATGGCCGTTGCCCCCGGACTCGGTGCGCCACTGCACCACGTCCTGCGCCGAGCCTGTTCCTGCCGTCGCGAGCGCCGCACCGATCGCGGCGGTCGCCGGACCCTGGATCTGCTTCCTCATCTTCGATTTCTCCACGTCTGGGACTCCTGACTGCGCAGCGGTGCACGGATCCGCCGACTCGGGGTGCGCGCTCGGCGCCCCCGGTCCGACCGATCCCGATCCAGGCCATGCGTTCGACGCCATCTGCCCGGAATCCAAGAAAGCGCCCACCGAGCAACCAACCGCCCCCAAGACCGCCAGGGTGACCCCGCCGGCAGCCCGAGGCGCCCTGGACTCGATCGGCGGGTCCATGGCATCGACCGGCGTGGCCTCGGCAACCGTTTCGTCATGCCCAAGCATCAGCAGTGCCGCTGCCTGCGGGCCCGTCAATCGCGCCCCGGCGATCCGGGCCCGTTCTGTCGTCCTGGCGCCTGCGTCCATCCAGCGGACGAAGCCACGGAATCGAACCATGGATGGACGAACTCCCTTCGATTCGCGTCTTTTGTTCGTCATGCTTCCCCGGATCTCTCGCTCAACCGCGGCTGACCAGCCGCATGAGCTCGGCCACGGCCGCGTCGAGCCCGGAGTTCGGCACGCCCTCCTCGCGCAGGAGGTCCTGCACCGCCGCGCGCACGCGCGCCGCCACGCGGCGGGCGGCGTTGAAGCACTCGGCGCGCGACGTGCCGAGCGCACGCGCGATGTCGTCGTAGGGCATGCCGTCCACCAGGTGCATGCGGAGCACGTCGTCCTCGCGGCCGGCGCCTTCCAGTTCGCTCTGCACCCGCGCATAGGCCTCGTTCACGATCGACAGCGCCCATGCGCGGTCGAACGCCTCGGCGGCGCTTGCCTCGGCGGCATCCTGCCGGTCGTCGAGCCATTCGACGGGCTCCGGCACCGTGCGCTCGCGACGGCGTGCCTCGTCGCGGCGGACGCCGCGGCAGTGGAAGCTCATGGCGTTCATGAGCCAGCGGCGCAGCTGCAGGCCGCTCGCGCGCCAGCGCACGAAGAACGCCGGATCCGCAAGTGGCCCGGCGAAGAAGCCCGACACCAGCTCGTCGCGCTCGCCCGAGGCGCGAAGCCCCGATGCCGAGACGTACGCGCCGAGGGCATCCATGTACCGCTCCATCACGTGGCGGCGGAGCGCGTCGCGTGCGTTCGTGGCACGCGCGGCGCCGGCCGCATCGCCCGCACCCGCCGCGCGGTCGCCGTCCTCGGCGATGGTCAGCTGCGCATCGATCCAGGTGGCGTG
>CAYSFS010000153.1:0-4368 GCA_964430235.1 uncultured Chitinophaga sp.
TCACCGACGCCGAGTACGAGGTGACCGACGACGGCAAGATGTCCTGAGCCTTCGGCAGGAGCCCGGCACGATCCCCGCGCGCCCGCCCGACGACGGGCGCGCGGGGCGTTTTGGTCCGGGGGAACCGGGAACGCGAGCGGAATCTCGCGAATCGCGGACATGCCCTGATGGTCGGCGGCAGCAGAACGCGTTTCCGGTGGCGCGAGGAGCCGAGCGAAGGAGGGCCGCGCCGGCGGTCCCGGTCCAATCAACGCGGGCGAAGCCCGCGGGCCACGATGCAACACCCGGAGTGACCACATGAAGTTCGCAGCCACCGCAGCCACCCTCAGCCTCGCCCTCGCCGCCTCCTCGCAGGCAGCGCTCTACAACGTCAGCTACTCGCTGGTGGGCACCCGGGTCGATCCGTACGACTCGAACATCGTCACCAACTACGACTTCCAGCTGACGGGCCAGATCAACGTCGTCAACGGCGTCGCCGTTTCGGGAAGCGTCACGGTCGTCGATGCAACCACCTTCAACGTGTACGGATACCCCGGCTTCGGCACGCACGGCGACATGTCGGGCACCTACAGCCTCCTCGCCGGCGACGGCTCGGGGAACGTCCAGACGCACTGGAGCATGGGCTTCGACAACCGGTTCAACGTGAATGCGGCGAATCCGCTCAGCGTCGGGACCTCCTCCTTCCACGAGGCGGTCCCTGGCCTGACGCGCATGACGTCGGGTGGGCTCATGTTCGTGATGGACGGCGCCAACCCTGCCTTCAACGCCATCACGATCTTCCAGCAATCGAACCTCTCCAGCGAGTTCCTCGACGGCGGCTTCACCTATGGCCTCAAGCTGCAAGGCATCGAGAACGACGCCGCGCACGCGAACGGCGGGACGCTCACCTACTCCCCTGTGCCCGCGCCGGGCGCGATCGCCCTGCTCGGCCTCGCGGGCATGGCCGCGCGCCGCCGCCGCGGCTGACGCCGCCGCGACCTTGGGATTCGCAGGCCCCCGGCGCGGCGATCGCCGCCCGGGGGCCTGTCCTTCCCGCCACGGGCGCCGACGGCGTCCGCGCGCCGCCGCATCGCGCGTTTATCCGCGTCTTGCGCCCCGCCCCGGTTCGCATACCGTGCTCCCCTTCGGCACCGCTCCGCACGGCCCGCCGCGCACGTCGCGCGGCGCGCCGACCCGGGCGCCCCGCCGCGCATGCACATGGAACGCATCAAGGGCATCGCCGTCAGCCCCGGCATCGTCGTCGGGCGCGCATTCCTGGTGGGCACCGCCGAGCAGGTGGTCCCGCACCGCACCATCGCCGAATCCGAGGTCCCCGGGCAGCTCGAGCGCCTCGCGAAGGCGCTCGCCGGCGCCGGCGCGGAGATCGCCGAGCTGCGCGAGCGCACGCGGCTCGAGCTCGGCGAGGAGCCCGCGAAGATCTTCGAGTTCCACGCCGGCCTCCTGCGCGACCGCGCGCTGGTGACCGCCACCGAACGCCGCATCCGCGAGACGCGCGTGACGGCCGAGCAGGCCGTCGCGGACCAGTTCCGGGTGCTCGTCGACCAGTTCAAGCGGATGGGCAACGAGGTCTTCGAGCAGAAGGCCAACGACGTCGTCGACCTCGAGCGCCGCGTTCTCGGCGTGCTCATGGGCCGGCAGGAGAGCCGCCTCGCGCAGCTCACCGAGGAGGCCGTGGTCATCGCGCACGAGCTGACGCCCAGCCAGGCCGCGTCGCTGGTGCGGACGAAGGTGGTGGCCGTGGCCACCGACCTCGGCGGCCGCACGGGCCACACCTCGATCGTCGCGCGCGCCGTCGGGCTGCCGGCGGTCGTCGGATGCCAGCGCCTCTGCGGCAGCGTCGAGGAAGGCGACGAGGTCATCGTCGACGGCAACGAGGGCATCGTCATCGTGCGCCCCGACGCGCGCACGCTCGAGGAGTACCGCCGAAGGCACGAGCGGGCCCGACGCTCGCGCGAGGCGCTGCGCGAGCTCTCGGGGCTCGAGGCCGTCACGAAGGACGGCGTGCGCGTGCAGCTCATGGGGAACATCGAGTTCCCGCACGAGGTCGAGGCCGTGCTCGCCAACGGCGGCGACGGCGTCGGGCTCTACCGCACCGAGTTCCTGTGGCTCACGTCCGAGCGACCGCCCGACGAGGAGGACCACTACCGCGCGTACATGCGCGCCATCGGGCTGCTGAAGGGCAAGCCGCTCACGATCCGCACGTGCGACCTCGGCGCCGACAAGTACACGCAGCAGCAGATGGAGGACCCCGAGCGCAACCCGTTCCTGGGGCTGCGGTCGATCCGCCACTCGCTGGCGCACCCGGCGGAGTTCAAGTCGCAGCTGCGCGCCATCCTGCGCGCGAGCGCGCACGGGCCGGTGAAGACGATGTTCCCGCTGGTCTCCAACCTGATGGAGCTGCGCCAGGCGAAGCTGATGCTCGCGGACCTGGGCGAGGAGCTCGAGGACGAGGGCATCGCCTACGACCGATCCATGCCCGTGGGCGTGATGATCGAGGTGCCGTCGGCCGCGCTCATGGCGCGGGTCTTCGCCGCCGAGTCGAGCTTCTTCTCGATCGGCACCAATGACCTGGTCCAGTACACGCTGGCGGTCGACCGCGGCAACGAGCGCGTCGCGCACCTCTACCAATCGGGCCACCCGGCGGTCGTCTACCTCATCAAGACGGTGGTGCGGGCCGCCCGGAGCGCCCCCATCGACTGCAGCCTCTGCGGCGAGATGGCCGGGGAACCCCTGTTTTCCATGTTGCTGCTGGGCATGGGTTTGCGTACACTCTCCATGGTTCCCGACCAGATCCCCGTCATCAAGAGGGTCATCCGGTCGGTGACGATGGACCAATGCGAACGGCTGGCCCGCAGGGTCGGGTCGTTCGACTCGGAGCGCCAGGTCGAGACGGCCTTGCGCGACGAGCTCAGGAAACTCGACCCCGACGTCTTCGGCCAATGGGTGGCCGAGTGAACGAGGGTCACGCACCCGGCGCGTGCCGGTGCGGAGCAAGGACAACGGGTCGACCCGCCGGCTGATTCGGTGCGTCCGCCCCACGGTGCGAAGCGGGACGATGGCCTTCCGGCCTCGACCCCCGACCTGCGGCGTGGCGGACTGCACGCGTGCTCCAGAGAGGAGCGCGGCGCGGCGGAGACCAGGCGGAACACTCGGTGCGATTCACGAGCACGGAATGCATGCATGCGACGGGACGACCGTCGCCCGGACACGGGCCCTCGCAGGGTCCGCCGGGCGAGGGTGTCGCGTTGCACGCCGGCTGACGTGCCCGCGCCCCGAACGGTTCCGCCACGAACCGCCGCTCGATGCGGCAAGGATTGGATCGTGGCTGACGAGAAGCATGACGAACTGGCGGGGACCGACGGCGAGGCGCATGCCCATGCCGAGGGGCGGCGCGACGCCGCGCACGGCGCGGACGAGGCGCACGACGGGCACCGCCCGGCCGATGCCGAGGCGGCGGACGGCGAGGCGCCCGAGGCCGAGGCCCCCGAGTACGAGGACGACCACGCCGCGGCGTTCGCCACCCTCGACGCGCTCGAGCGCGGCGAGGAGGAGCTGCGCATGCCGGTGCGCGCCGTGGACGACGACGAGGACGACGCCGAGGACGAGGAGCGCGAGGAGGCCTCGGACGAGGCCGAGGGCGACGGGGACGCCGAGGCCGAGGGCGCCGAGGACGCGGCCGAGGACGATTCCGAGGGCGAAGAGGGCGGCAAGGACGAGGGCGGCCGACGCCGTCGCCGCCGCCGCGGCGGGCGCGGGCGCAAGAAGGAGACCCAGCAGCTGGCGGACACGGGCCCCAAGCGCCGGCAGGTGATCGTGGTCAACGACTCCGCCGACGGCGAGTGCCGCATCGCGGTGCTCGAGAACGGGCGCCTCGAGCAGATCTACGCCGAGCGCGCGTCGACGGCGACCAACGTGGGCAGCATCTACAAGGGCCGCGTCACGAACGTCGAGGCCGCCATCCAGGCGGCGTTCGTCGACTTCGGCGAGGGCCAGAACGGCTTCCTCCACATCAGCGACCTGCACCCGCAGTACTTCCCCGGCGGCGAGCGCACCGAGCGCGTCGGCAAGAAGATCGCGCGCCGCGACCGCCCGCCGATCCAGGAGGCGCTCAAGCGCGGCCAGGAGATCATCGTGCAGGTCCTCAAGGAGGGCATCGGCACCAAGGGCCCGACCCTCACGAGCTACATCTCGATCCCGGGCCGCCTGCTCGTGATGATGCCGCAGATGGACAAGGTCGGCGTCAGCCGCAAGGTGGACGACGAGGACTCGCGGCGCGAGATGCGGCGCATCCTCGACAGCCTGGAGCTGCCCGAGGGCTTCGGCTTCATCCTGCGCACCGCGGGCTTCGACCGCACCAAGACCGAGCTG
>CAYSFS010000153.1:4378-5027 GCA_964430235.1 uncultured Chitinophaga sp.
GGAAGCGATGGAGCGGCGCATGAACTCGACCGGCGCGCCGTGCACGCTGTACACCGAGAGCGACCTGCTCGTCCGCACCATCCGCGACGTGGCCGACGACAGCGTCGAGGCCATCGTGGTGGACAGCGAGGGCGCCTTCTCGCGGGCGAAGACGTTCCTGCAGGTGGTCGCGCCGATCAACGCGCCGAAGCTCCTCTACTGGGACCGCGCGGTGCCGGTGTTCGAGGCCTTCGGCGTCGAGCGGCAGATCGAGGGGATCCACTCGCGGTCGGTTCCCCTGCCCTCCGGCGGCGCGCTGGTGATCGACCAGACCGAGGCGATGGTGGCCATCGACGTCAACAGCGGCCGCAGCCGCAGCGCGCGCGACAGCGAGACCAACGCCTTCAACACCAACAAGGAGGCGGTCGACGAGATCGCGCGCCAGCTGCGCCTGCGCGACCTCGGCGGCATCATCGTCAGCGACCTGATCGACATGCGCTCGTCGAAGCACCGGCGCGCGATCGCGGAGCGGCTGGAGGGCAACCTCCGCCGCGACCGCGCCAAGACGACGACGCTGGAGATCAGCGACTTCGGCATCATGGAGATGACCCGGCAGCGCATGCGGCCGGGCCTGCACAAGACCAGCTACATGGACTGCCCGCACTGCCAG
>CAYSFS010000154.1:0-4995 GCA_964430235.1 uncultured Chitinophaga sp.
TCTTCCGCACGCTCGACCGCGAGCAGGTGGCGCACGTCCCGTGGGTGAACGACACGGTCATCGTCTTCGTGATCGACATGCCGCACTACACGGTGTCGATCGGCACCGAGCAGATGATCCGCTGGGGCGTGGGCCCCGAGGAGCTCGAGGACATCGCGCGCGAGAACCTCTCGCGCTACGCGCCGAACCTCGACGTCCAGGTGATCCGCTCCAACGAGGGCGGCCGCGCCGCGATCATCAGCATGCACGACGGCTACGACGCGGCGCGCCTGCTGCTCGGCGACCTGCACGAGCGCCTCTCGGCGCAGCTCGGGCGCACCTTCTACGTCGCGGCGCCGGCGCGCGACATGTTCCTCGCGATGACCGGCGACCCCGAGCCGTTCGTGAGCCGGCTCCGTGCGCGCGCCGAGCAGGAGTACATGCGGCTGCCGTACCCGATCTGCTCGGACCTCTTCCTGGTGACGCCGGACGGCGTCGCGGGGACGCGCGCCGAGGCGGCATGACCGCGCGGGCTAGACTCGCGCAGCCGTGCTGCTCCTGATCGACAACTACGACTCGTTCACGTGGAACCTCGTGCAGCGATTCGCGGAGATCGACGCGTCGCTGCGCATCGAGGTGGTGCGCAACGACGCGATCGACGTGGCGGGTGCCGAGGCGCTTTCGCCCACGCACCTTGTGATCTCGCCGGGGCCGTGCACCCCGTCCGAGAGCGGGGTGAGCCGAGCGCTGCTGACGCGTTTCCGCGGCCGGATCCCGTGCCTCGGGGTGTGCCTTGGGCACCAGGCGATCGGCGACTGCCACGGGATGACGGTGCGCCGCAACGACGTGCCCGTGCACGGGAAGACGAGCCCGGTGCTGCATGACGGCCGCGGCGTGTTCGCCGGCCTGCCGAACCCCTTCGTCGCGACGCGCTACCACTCGCTGGTGGTGGATCCCGCGACCGTCGGCCCGGAGTTCGAGGTCTCCGCGCGCACCGAGCGCGGGGAGGTGATGGGGCTCCGGTGGAAGGCGCCGCCCGGGGCCGCGCCCATGGAGGGCGTGCAGTTCCACCCCGAGAGCTTCCTCACGGTGGACGGCCCGGCGCTCCTGGCGAACTTCCTGGCGATGCGGCCGGCCGCGGCGCTCACGCGTCCGGCGTGAACGCCATCCCGCTCTCGACGTAGAAGTTGAGCATGTCGCCCGTCTGCCACTGGGCCGCGGGCTGCGACGCCTCCATGGCGATCCATGCAGGCACGGCGAGGTCGATGAGCGCGGCGTTGGCGTTCACGTCGATGGCGAGCACGCGCCCCTGCACGATGCGGGGCGTGCCCCAGACGGGCTCGATGAAGCAGCCGCCGGCGGCGGCGTGCCACGCGCGCAAGGCGCGGCCGCGCACGGTGCCCTTCAGCCGGACCGTGCCCGCGCCGCGGGTCGCGAGGCGCCGCTGCAGCGGAGCCGCGTCGCCGTCGAGCACGAGGTCGAGCCGGTAGGCGGTGCCGGGCACCGTGACGCGAACGCGCGCGGGCGCGGACGCCGACGCCGGCAGCACTTCCTGCAGTTCGACGCGTGCGGCGGAAGGGACGGGGGCGGCGGTGGTCATGGGCGGGAGATCGTAGGCGGGTGCGCGTGGGTCACTTCGGCTCGGCGGCGGGCTCCGCGGGCGCGGGCTCGGTGGGCGCGGGTGCGGGCGTCGGTTCCGTGGGCGCGGGCGCGTCGGCGGCGGGCGCGGGTTCCGGTGCCGGCGTGGGCGCCGCAGGTGCGGGAGCCGGTGCGCGCGCCGCGGCTGCGGCGCCGGCCGGTGCGGCGGGCGCGTCGATCAGCTTCTTCATGGTCGCGCTCGCGTTGTAGACCGCGAGCTCGCCGCCGCCGGACGCGTCGACGCCGAGCCGACCGATCTGCGCGCCCGTCGAGTTGCGCACGCTCACGGCGCCGCCGTCCCCGTCGCTCGCCGCGCCCGCGACCACGATGGGCCGTCCCGCGAGGTCGAGCAGGTTCAGCAGCCCGCCGGAACGGCCCGCGCCGATGGCGGCCACGCGGCGCTCCTGCGAGTAGAGGCTCAGCGTGCCGGCCTGGCCCTTGGCCTCGGCCATGAACGCGGGGACGCCGGTGGCGGTGCCGACCATCAGGCGGCCCGCGCCGTCCTCGCCGGAGTCGAGCGCGAGCGCGGGGGCGCCCGTTCCGTTGAGGATCTCGAACGCGGCACCCTTGCCGGCGCCGCGGGTGGTGAGCGAGGCGCTCATCGCGCCCGCGCCGTCCTTCAGCACGAGCGATCCGCCGGTGGTCGACACCAGCGACGCGGTCTCGTCGCCCTCGGCGTCGGCCAGGCGCATGAAGCCCGACTGGTCCGCGGCCGCGCCCGCGTACAGCACTTCCTTGCCGGCGGCGTTGCGCATCGAGAGCACGGCCGCGCCCTGCGCGACGCCGGTGAGCATGCCCACCTCGCCGTCCGGACGCGTCATCGAGATGACCGCGCCCGCGTTGCCGGCCTCGGCGCGCAGGCTCGAGGCCTGCTGGCCCGCGCCGTGCAGCACCATCGCGCCGCCGTCGGCGCCGCGCGCGAACGTGGCGAGCGGCGTGCCGTCGGCGTCGCCGATCTCGATGCGTCCGCCGATGCCGGTGGCGAAGAGGCCCGCGACGGGCTTGCCGGCCGCGTTCCACAGCGCGAGGTCGCCGCCGTCGGCGGTGGAGCCGAGGCGCACGGTGTTCGAGCCCGTCTTGCTCCAGACGTCGAGCTGTCCGCCGGTCTCGCCCGCGTGCGCGAGCAGCATGACCTTGTCGTCGGCGCCGACCACCTCGATGCGCCGCGTGCGGATCACCTCGACGATCGGCGAGTCCTGCATCGCGGCCGCGAGCAGCGCCGTGCCGACGAGCCCGAGCGTGACGAACGTCCCTCGGCGCCAGCGGCGCGCGTCCCGGCGCGCGGCGTCGAGGTCGGCCTCGATGCGGGCGAGGCGTGCGTCGATGGAACGGTCCGTCTGCGGGGTGCCGTGGGTGTCCATAAGTGATCCGTAGGATACGGGATCCAATGAAGACGAAGACCCTCGGCATCGGACTCGTCGGCACGAAGTTCATGGGCAAGGCCCACAGCAACGCGTGGATGACCGCGCCCCGGTTCTTCGACCTGCCCATGGCGGTCGACATGCGGGCGGTGGCCGGGCGCGAGGTGGCGTCCCTGGCGGCGTTCGCCCAGCGCTGGGGTTGGCGGTGCTGCTCGGACGACTGGCGCGACCTCCTGGATGACCCGCAGGTGGGGCTGGTCGACGTATGCACCCCCAACCACCTGCACGCCGAGGTGTCGATCGCGGCGCTCGAGGCGGGCCGGCACGTGGCGTGCGAGAAGCCGCTGGCGGGGACCCTGGCCGACGCGCGCGCCATGCGTGACGCGGCGGCGAAGGCCGCGCGCAAGGGCGTGCGGACGTTCGTGTGGTTCAACTACCGTCGGTGCCCGGCCGTGGCGTTCGCGCACCGGTTGGTGAAGGAGGGGAAGCTCGGTCGCATCTTCCACGTGCGCGCGAGCTACCTGCAGGACTGGGGCGGGCCGTCGACGCCGCTCCTCTGGCGGTTCCAGGGGAAGCTCGCCGGCAGCGGCGCGCACGGCGACCTGAACGCGCACATCGTCGACATGGCGCGGTTCATCACGGGCGAGGAGGTCGTCGAGGTCGTCGGCGCGCTCGAGGAGACGTTCGTCAAGGAGCGCGACCTCGTCGAGAGCGCGGGCGGCGCGATCGCGGGCAAGGGCGCGCGGCGCGCGGTGCGCGGCTCGCGCAAGGGAAAGAGCACGGTGGACGACGCCGTGCTGTTCCTGGCACGCATGTCGGGCGGGGCGGTCGCGAGCTTCGAGGCGACGCGGCTGGCCACGGGAAACCTCAACCGCAACCGGATCGAGGTGAACGGCGAGAAGGGCAGCCTGAAGTTCGACTTCGAGCGCATGAACGAGCTCGAGTGGTGGGACCACACGCTGCCGGCGCGCATGCGCGGCTGGAGCCGGATCATGTGCACGGACGCCGGGCACCCGTACGCGGGGAACTACTGGCCCGCCGCGCACGTGCTCGGGTACGAGCACGGCTTCGTGAGCCAGGCGGCGGACATCGTGATGGCGGTCGGGCGCAAGCGGCCGGTGGTGCCGATCCCCGACTTCGCCGACGCGTACGAGACGCAGCGGGTGCTGGACGCCGCGGTGCGCTGCGCGCGGACGCGGAGGCCGGTGCGGGTGTGAATTCCGCTACCCTCCCCCCATGCGCGCACGCGTGCTCACGGCCATCATCGTCGGGACGGTCCTCGCCTTCGGGTGGGGCGCGATCTCGTGGACCAGCGGGATCTACGGATCGGCCTTCAGGCCGCTTCCCGGCGGCGGCGAGATCGCCGCGCGGATCGATGCCGCGACCGCCGGCGGCGAGGGGGCCTTCATCCATCCCTCGCCCCCGCAGGTCGCCGACCTCAACGACCAGCAGCGCGCGATCGCGCAGGACGCATACGCCGCCGAGCACCGCAAGGGCCCGCTCGTCATGGCCCTCGTCCGTCGCCAGGGCGTCGACCCGATGTCGGCGAGCGTCCTCGTGCGCGGCTTCGTGCTCGAGTTCTTCTGCGTCTCGCTGCTGGCCGCGGTGATGGCGCTCGCCGCGCGGTACGGCATGCGCGTGCAGCACCGGCTCCTGCTCGCCGCGCTCATTCCGCTGTTCGCCGTCATGGGAACGCACGCCGTCGACTGGAACTTCCTCCACCTGCCGGACGGCTACGCGATCGCGCTGTTCGTCGACGGGCTCGTGGCGTGGCTCCTCGCGGGCGTCGCGTGCGCGCTGATCATCGCGCCCCGCAAGGACTGACGTGAAGTTCCAGGCCCCCAAGGGAACGCGCGACTTCTACCCGGCGGAGATGGCGGTGCGCCGCCGCATCGAGGCCGCGTGGCGGGATGCGAGCGTCGCATTCGGCTTCGACGAGATCGACGGCCCCACCTTCGAGCATCTCGGCCTCTACACCGCCAAGGAAGGCCAGATCCTGGTCGGCGGCGCCGATATC
>CAYSFS010000155.1:0-4969 GCA_964430235.1 uncultured Chitinophaga sp.
ACATGAAGGTCCGACCCCTCGGAGACAAGATCCTCGTCAAGCGCGACGAAGCCGCCACCAAGACCGACTCCGGCATCTTCCTGCCCGAGTCCGCCAAGGACAAGCCCAAGCAGGGCAAGGTGATGGCGCTCGGCGCGGGCCTCCTCAACAAGGAGAAGGGCACCTACGTCCCCTTCACCGTGAAGAAGGGCGACACCGTCATCTTCTCGAGCTACGCGGGCACCGAGGTCAAGATCGACGGCGACCCGTACCTCATCATGACCGAGGAAGAGATCCTCGGCATCGTCGAGTGACCATGGACGCCGGCCAGATGCGAAAGGCCTTCGCCGAGCTCAACGGGCAGCGAGACGCCCGCATCGAGTTCGTCCAGGCGCACGCGCTCCACGTCCGCCGCGCCTTCCTGATCCCCGAGGAGAAGGACGGCTTGGTGAAGATCAGCGACGGGCACAAGGTCTACGTGCTCGACGCCGAGCGGGTGGCCTGGATCGAGATCGGCTGAGGAACCGCGGCGCCGGCGCCGCACGCGACACGAACCACCACGAACCACGAACCCCAACAAGGAAACACACACATGGCAGCCAAGCAGATTGCGTACGACGTCGACGCCCGCGAGAAGATCCTCCGCGGCGTCCAGAAGCTCGCCAAGGCCGTCAAGGTCACCCTCGGTCCCTCGGGCCGGGTGGTCGTCCTCGAGAAGTCCTTCGGCGCCCCCACGGTCACCAAGGACGGCGTCACCGTCGCCAAGGAGATCGAGCTCGAGTGCCCCTACGAGAACATGGGCGCGCAGATGGTGAAGGAGGTCGCCAGCAAGGCGTCGAAGGACGCGGGCGACGGCACCACCACCGCCACCGTGTACGCCGAGGCGATCTACGCCGAGGGCCTGAAGAACATCACCGCCGGCGCGAACCCGACGCTCGTGAAGCGCGGCATCGACAAGGCGGTCACCACCGTCGTCGAGAGCCTCCGCAAGCTGTCGAAGCCCGTGAAGAGCTCGACCGAGATCGCCCAGGTCGGCGCGTGCAGCGCCAACCAGGACCGCCAGATCGGCGACATCATCGCGCAGGCGATGGACAAGGTCGGCAAGGACGGCGTGATCACGGTCGAGGAGGGCAAGACCCTCGTGACCGAGGTCGAGCTCCTCGAGGGCATGCAGTTCGACAAGGGCTACCTGAGCCCGCACTTCGTCACGAACGCCGCGCAGATGGAGTGCGAGCTCGAGGACGCGTTCGTCCTGATCTACGAGAAGAAGCTGTCGAGCGCGAAGGACCTCCTGCCGATCCTCGGGAAGGTGGCCGAGGCCGGCAAGCCGATCGTCGTGATCGCCGAGGACGTCGACGGCGAGGCGCTGGCCATGCTGGTGGTGAACAAGCTGCGCGGCGTGCTGAAGTGCTGCGCCGTGAAGGCCCCCGGCTTCGGCGACCGCCGCAAGGCCATGCTCCAGGACATTGCCGTCCTCACCGGCGGCGAGGCCCTCATGGAGGAGCTGGGCGTGAACCTCGAGACGGTCGAGCTGAAGCAGCTCGGCCGCGCGAAGAAGATCACGGTGACGAAGGACTTCACCACGATCGTCGAGGGCGCCGGCAAGACCAAGGACATCCAGGGCCGCATCGAGCAGATCAAGAGCGAGATCGAGCTGACCACCAGCGACTACGACCGCGAGAAGCTCCAGGAGCGCCTGGCCAAGCTGGCCGGCGGCGTGGCGCAGATCAACGTCGGCGCCGCGACCGAGGTCGAGATGAAGGAGAAGAAGGCGCGCGTCGAGGACGCGCTCCACGCGTGCCGCGCGGCCGTCGAGGAGGGCATCCTCCCCGGCGGCGGCGTCGCCGTGCTCCGCGCCCGCAAGGCGCTCGAGAAGCTCAAGAAGGAGCTCGAGGGCGACGAGAAGGTGGGCATCGACATCATCCTGCGCGCGCTGACGGCGCCGGTGAAGCAGATCGCCAGCAACGGCGGCCTCGACGGCAGCCTGGTGGCGCAGAAGGTGGAGGACAGCACCGACACGAGCTTCGGCTTCAACGCGGCCACGGGCGAGTACGAGGACCTGGTGAAGGCCGGCATCATCGTGCCGACCAAGGTGGAGCGCGTGGCGCTGCAGAACGCGGCGAGCATCGCGAGCCTCCTGCTCACCACCGAGTGCGCGATCGTGGACGTGAAGGAGAAGAAGAAGGCGGGCGGCGGCGGCCACTCGCACGGTGAGGACATGGATTACTGATCCGGGCCGGAGCCGAGGTCACGAACACGAGCCGCCCGCCCCGAGAGGGGCGGGTGGTTTCGTTGACGGCCACGAATCATCCTTCGTCAGCTCTTGCAAGTGACTATCGACGCCTCGTCGAGAAACTGCCCGTCACTCGGAGGACGCTCGACGGTTTCCCTTCCTTGATCAACACGAACGGGCCGTCGAGCGGGCATGGGCAGTCGGGAGCGAGCATGAACACCTGACGCGAGGAACGGGAGCGCTTCTCGAACGCCATCGCAACGGACGGGCCTTGCTTCCAAGCATCGAGACGGATGACGCCGCGAGCTCGCCCGCTAACGTTGCCGTGCGTCGCCTCCGCCTTCCGTGCGTCCCAAGCCCCCCACCCCCGCCCGCTCCCGCATCATGTCCGCCATCCGCGGGCACGACACCACGCCCGAGCGCCTTGTCCGCTCCGCGCTGCACCGGCACGGCCTGCGCTTCCGGCTGCACGTGCGCGACCTGCCGGGCCGCCCCGACATCGTGCTGCCGCGGCACCGGACGGTGGTGCTCGTCCACGGCTGCTTCTGGCACCGGCACCTCGGCTGCGCGAAGAGCGCGCTGCCCGTGCGCAACCGCGCCTGGTGGGCCGCGAAGCTCCGCCGCAACCGGGCCCGCGACCGGCGCAACCTCCGCGACCTGCGCGCGGCCGGCTGGCGCGTGATCGTGGTGTGGGAGTGCGAACTTGGCGTGGCGCGGGGAACCGCCATCCAGCGCGCGGCGCGGCTTGAACGATTCGGTCGCTTCCTGGTGCGCAAGGTCACCAGACGCGGCAGCGGCCGTTGAGGTCGGCACTCACCTCCCGAGCCCGCCCGATCACCCCCCCGTCCACCGCCCCAGCATCTCCGCCAGATCCGCCCCGTTCACCTCGCCATCCGCATTCAGATCCGCCGGCCCGCGTCCCTCGCCCCACGAGCTGAGCAGGATTCCCAGGTCCTGGCCGTCGACCGTGCTGTCGCCGGTGAGATCGCGGCTTCGCGGCATCAGCCGGTCCAGGAACGGCGTGCTGTAGATGCGTGCGGGGTCGAGCCGGTCGAGGATGTCGACGGCGGTGCGGAAGCTCGCGTCCGCCGCCATGCCCTGGGTGAAGGATGCGGGGATGCGGGTGCCGAGCGTCTCGTCGTTCGTGTACGGGCCGGCGTCGGTGTACGCCCAGCCCTTTGACCACTCGACGCGCACGCCGGCGTAGCTGGCGTAGTTGGCGTAGAACCACTGCTCCAGCTCGGCGTAGTAGCGCGGCGCCACCGGCGTGCCGGGCACGCAGAGGATGTTGAAAAAGACCACGCAGTCCCAGTCGGGCCGGCCGGGCCACGGGCGCGCAGCCGAAAGCAGCGGCACCTGCGCACCGGGCACCAGGCAGTCCTCGGGCCGATCGATGCCGGTGACGCGGATCTCCACCGGGCAGTTCATCGGGTACTCGCCGCGGTCGCGGTACGCCTGCTGCATCGACAGGTATTGCTGGTGGAACTCGCTGAGCACACGCTGCAGTTCCGCGCGGCTGCAGCTGACGGCGAAGCCGCACTCGGAGACGCGCAGCGTGGTCGGCTTGATGTAGAGCAGCACGTCCTTCGACCAGCCCCAGAGATCCCACGAGAGGTTGGCCGTCAGGCCCAGGTCGGTGACCGTCGCCATCACGGCGCCGAAGGTGGGAGCCAGCGCAACGTTGCCCGAGACGATCTGGTTGAGGACGTCCGAGACCTGCACCGGGATGTTGTCGCTGAACGGGTAGTTGTACGGCTCGGTCACCTCGCGCGAGAGGAACGGCTTCTCGGGCGTCTCGGTCCACACCTTGAGCCACGGGTTCTCGGTGAATGCGTAGAGGATGGTCTCGACGCGGCCGCTCTCGTCCAGGAAGTTCGAGAACGTCTTGCCGGTGGAGCCCGAACCCGGAGCCGCGAACAGCTCCGCCGCCGAATAGCTGCGGTAGCTGTTGCAGCGCAGCCGCGAGTTCGCGCCGACCTGGAGCGTCACCTCCACGAGGAACGCACGGCCCAGGTGCACGCAGAGCGCGCCCATCTCCGGATCCGAGCGCTGGAACGTGCGCAGCACGTAGGCGTTCGCGGCGGCATCCCACACGACGGCGGTCGCCGAGCGAAGCAGGTTCGAGAGGCTGCCGAACGTATGGCCCGGCTTCAGTTGCTCGCCGATCGCGGGCACGGACGTTCCGTGTCCGTTGACGGTGAGCGCGCCACCCAGGCTCAGCGCACCGGGCGCCGGGCAGTTGGTGAGGCCGAGCCCGTTGGCTTGCAGGGCAGCGTGGAGCGAGAGGAGGTCGATGCCCGTCTGCGCGGTCACGGTCGGCGGCGACGCCGCCGTGTCGACCGACACCGCCGTGAGGTGTGCGGTGGTGTCCACCAGCAGCATGGGCGTCTCGCACGTGGCGTTCGGGTCCACCGTGATGGGCGACCAGTTGTGCGCCATGCCGCGCGCGCGGATGCGCCAGCCGTTGGCGTGCGCCCAGTTGGCGAGCGTCACCACGTCCTGCGGCGACGTGGCCGTGGCGGTCCAGATGGCGTCGATCTGGATCTCGCCCGACCAGTTCCGATACGCCTGGAGGAACACGTCGATGCCCGCCGGGAAGTTGGGCGGGGGCGGGCACGCGCCGCTCGCCATCGCGGCCGCGGGCGCCACGCGGAATGCCGGCAGCCAGACCGCCGCGCCGAGGACGGCGGAGGTGCGGAGGAAGGAGCGACGGGACGCGTTGTGCGGGGTGCGGGCGTTGTCCATGGGGAACGGCAG
>CAYSFS010000156.1:0-4944 GCA_964430235.1 uncultured Chitinophaga sp.
ACGAACACGCTCTGCGAGGGCGAGCTGGTGCAGCTCTCGCACCGCGAGGACCTGTCGCTCGACGAGGCGACCTACTTCGAGATCGTGCGCCGCAAGACGGCGGTGCTGATCGGGGCGTGCTGCGAGCTCGGTGCGCGCCTCTCGGGCGCGCCGGAGGAGTCGGTCGACGCGCTGCGCCGGTTCGGCGAGGGGCTCGGCGTGGCGTTCCAGATCCAGGACGACCTGCTCGACCTCGAGGGGCGCGAGGACGTCGTGGGCAAGAGCCTCGGGCGCGACCTCGAGAAGGGCAAGCTCACCCTGCCCGTGATCATCCATCTTGCCTCCGGGGCGGGCGCGCGCCGCGAGCGCGCCATCTCCGCGATCCGCGCGCGCGACGGCGCCGCGCTGATGGGCGAGCTCGCCGAGTCGGGCGCGCTTTCCGCGGCCCGCTCGCGCGCCGAGGCGCTGGCGGCCGAGGCCCGGAGGGAGCTTCGCCTGGTGCCCGCGGGCGAGGCGCGCGACGCGCTCGAAGCGGCGGCGATCGCCGTGGTGCAGCGCGAGTTCTGAGCGCGCGGCGCCGCGCGGGCGGGCACCGCCGCGCCGGGTCACTTCCTCTGCTTCTTCGCCGCCTCGTTCGCCCACCCGCGCGAGGCCTTGCCGGCGGCCGGCTTCGCGTTGGCGCGGTTCGCCGCGACGAGCTTCTCGATGTCCTCCTCCGAGAGCGTCATCGGGTGCCCCTGCCAGCGCACCACGCCGTCCGGCGACCAGATCGCCATGTGGGGGATGCCCTTCACCTCGAAGAAGCCCTTGAGCATGGACGCGGGGTCCAGCGCCAGCGCGTAGGTGAACGAGTCGAACTTGAGGTTCGACCGCTTCATCCCCGAGTTGAACGCCGACTCCTGCTCGTCGCTGATCCCGACGAACAGGATGTCCTTCCCGTACTTCTGGTTCAGCTCGTTCATGTGGGGGATGGCCGCCTTGCACGGGCCGCACCACGTGGCCCAGAAGTCCACCGCCACCAGGCGCTGGCCCGGGTCCGGCGCGGGCGTCAGCCACTTGCCCACGCGAAAGCCCGGGATCGACTGGCCGCGCTTGTCGGCGGCGGAGCTCACGGGGCTGAGGAACTCGGGCCACGGCGCCTTCGCGTCGCCCGCGGCGGCCTCGGGCGCGGGCTTCTCGACCGCGCTCACGCTCTCGTCGACCTGTTCCTGGAGGAGCTCGGGGAGCTTCGCCTTGAGCCCGGCGTCGGAGAGCCCCGCGTAGCGGATGGCGCCCGTCTTGTCGACCACGATGTTCACCGGCCGCTTCCACACCCCGAGCGCGTCGCACCAGGCGCCCGAGGCGTCCACCGCCACCGGGCACGGCGGGTCGTTCTTCAGCACGTTGTCCGCACGGTCCGCGCCCTCGGGGACGTGGAGGCCGACGAGGGCCACGCCCTCCGGCAGCGACTTCTTCAGCTTCTCGAGGGCCGCGCGGGGGTTCTGCTTGCCGCTCACGCTCTGGATGACGGTGACCTTGTCACGGAACGCGCCGCGGTCCATGGCCTCCCCGCCGATCCACTCGAGCGACTCGGGCGGCATGGGGATGGCGAAGCCGACGTTCGCTTCGAGCGCGGCGCGGTCCTCCTTGTCGAGCTTCTCGTAGAAGCGGGTCTCGCCCTTCGCGTCCTTGGTCTCCTTGGGGCCCTTCGCGGGGGCGTCGCCGCCCATGGCCGGGGGCGGCGTTCCCTTGCCGCCGTACTGCGGCGCGGCGTGAGCCATCGGCACGGTGGCCAGGCAGGCGGGCAGGGCGAGGGCCAGCGCAAGTCGCGTGAAGTGCATGCGTCAATCGTACTGGCGCCCGCGGGCGGTCCATAGGGGGCGCCCCGCGGGGAGCGCCTCAGCGGCAGACGGGCATCGCGAGGTTGTCGATCAGTCGCACGCCCTCGAGGCGCGCGGCGATCAGCGCGCGCGTCGGCCGCTCGAAGCCGGAGACGGGCATCAGGTCGCCCGCCGCGCGGACCACGGCGTAGTCCACCTCCAGCGCGTGGTCCGCGAGCGTCTCGCGCATCAGGCGCTCGGCCGTGTGCGGGTGCTGGGCGCTCGCCGCCACCTGGAGCGCGCGCACGAGGCCGAGCGCGCGGTCGCGCTGCCCGGGCTGCAGGTAGCGGTTGCGGCTGCTCATGGCGAGTCCGTCCGGCTCGCGCACCGTCGGCGCCGACTCCATGCGCAGCCCCGGCCACCGGCCGGGTTCGCCGGCGACCATCGCGTCGAGCACGCGCCACTGCTGCCAGTCCTTCTCGCCGAAGATCGCCAGGCGCGGGCATGCGAGGTCGAAGAGCCGCGCGACCACCTGGCAGACGCCGCCGAAGTGCCCGGGGCGGCACGCGTCCTCGAGCCCGGGCATGCGCGCGACCGCGGGAAGCGCCAACGCTGCCGCCTCGGCGCGTGCGGCGTCCAGTCCTCGCGGATAGACGTCCTCGTGCGGCGGGGCGTACACGGCGTCGGCGCCAGCGCGCTCGGCGAGCACCACGTCGGAGTCGAGCGTGCGGGGGTAGCGCGCGAAGTCCTCGTGGGGCGCGAACTGGGTGGGGTTCACGAACACGGTGGCGACCACCGGCAGCCCGCGACCGACCGCGCGGCGGATCAACGACGCGTGGCCGTCATGCAATGCCCCCATGGTCGGAACCAAGGCGCATCCACCGAGCGCCGCCATCGAAGCGTGGTCATGGATCACCTGCATCCGGCCGCGAACCATAGCGGCGCCCCTCAAGGACCCCGGTGAGTTCCGGATCGTGATGTCCGAGAATTCGCCGACAATTGTTCCGCGGATGCTTGGAATCACCCCCGGCCACTCCTAGAATGCGGAACTCGAACCGCGCGCGAACCCCATGGCACCCAAGCTTCCCATCTACTTCGACAACGCCGCCACCACCCGCTGCGACCCCCGTGTCGTGGAGGCCATGCTTCCCTACTTCTCCGAGAAGTACGGGAACTCGGCGAGCCGCAACCACTCGTTCGGCTGGGAGGCCGAGGACGCCGTCGAGCTCGCCCGCGAGCAGGCCGCGGCGCTCATCGGCGCGAACCCCAAGGAGGTGATCTTCACCTCGGGGTCCACGGAGAGCAACAACCTCGCGATCAAGGGCGCCGCGAACATGTACGCGAAGGCGCCCGCGGGACAGACGGGGCGAGGCCACGTCATCACCGCGACGCACGAGCACAAGGCCGTCCTCGACCCCTGCAAGCGCCTGCAGCGCGAGGGCTTCGACGTGACGTTCCTGGAGCCCGGCGCCGACGGCATCATCACGGCGGAGATGGTGGCCGGGGCCATGCGCCCGGACACCATCCTGGTGACGCTCATGTGGGCGAACAACGAGCTCGGGACGATCAACGAGATCCCGCAGATCGGCGCGCTCTGCCACCAGCGCGACGTGGTCCTGCACACCGACGCCACGCAGTGGGTCGGCAAGATGCCCACGGACGTCGAGCGCGACTGCGTCGACCTGATGAGCTGGAGCGGGCACAAGATGTACGGGCCCAAGGGCGTGGGCGCGCTGTACGTGCGCCGGCGCAAGCCGCGCGTGCGCCTGGAGGCGATCCTCGACGGCGGCGGGCACGAGCGCGGGATGCGCTCGGGAACCATGAACGTGACCGGCATCGTCGGCTTCGGCAAGGCGTGCGAGCTCTGCCGGCAGGAGATGGAGCACGAGCGCGAGCGGCTGCTCAAGCTGCGCCGCAAGCTCGAGGCGGGCCTGACCTCGCGCATCGAGGTGTGCCAGGTCAACGGCCATGCCGACAAGCGGCTGCCCAACATCGCGAACGTGTCCTTCGGGTTCGTCGAGGGCGAGAGCCTGATGATGGGCGTCAAGGACCTCGCGTGCAGCTCCGGCAGCGCGTGCACCAGCGCCAGCCTCGAGCCGAGCTACGTGCTCAAGGCCCTCGGCGTGGGCGACGAGCTCGCCCACTCCTCGCTGCGCCTGTCGCTCGGGCGCTGGAGCACCGAGGAGGAGGTCGACTTCGCGATCGAGGCGATCGTGAAGGCGGTCGAGCACCTGCGCACCATGAGCCCCCTGTGGGACCTCCACAAGGAAGGCATCGACGTCTCGAAGATCCAGTGGCAGGCGCACTGACCGCGCCGCCCCCGCACCGCGAACCCGAGGGACCCTGAACCAATGGCATATTCCGACAAGGTCGTCGACCACTACCAGCACCCCCGCAACGTCGGCAGCTTCGGCACGAGCTCCGAGGTCGCCAAGCGCGCCGACGTCGGCGTCGGCATCGTCGGCGCCCCCGAGTGCGGCGACGTGATGCAGCTGCAGATCAAGGTGAACGAGCAGGGCGTCATCGAGGACGCGAAGTTCAAGTGCTTCGGCTGCGGCAGCGCGATCGCCTCGAGCAGCCTCGCCACCGAGTGGCTGAAGGGCCGCTCGCTCGACGACGCGATGTCGATCAAGAACACGCAGATCGTCGAGGAGCTGAGCCTCCCGCCCGTGAAGATCCACTGCAGCGTGCTCGCCGAGGACTCGATCCGCGCGGCGATCGCCGACTACCGCAAGAAGAACGGGCTGGCCGCCGAGAGCGCCGCGCCCGCCGCCGCGCACTGAGCGCGCCGAACCCCCACCGAGGAGCCGACCATGTCCGTCATCATCACCGAGAGCGCCGCGCGCGAGATCAACGCCATCGTCAACCAGCAGGGCCTGGATCCCGAGAAGATCCGCCTCCGCGTGGGCGTGAAGGGCGGCGGCTGCAGCGGCTTCAGCTACATCCTCGACCTCACCGAGGTGCAGAAGGACTCCGACGAGCTGTGGGAGTTCCATTACCGCACGTCCGAGGACGGCAAGTCGGTGACGCGCGTCGAGGGCGGGCAGGGCACCGCGGTCGCGACCGCCGAGCCCGGCGCGTTCACGGTCCGCGTCGTCTGCGACCCGAAGAGCTACCTGTACCTCAACGGCACCACGATCGACTTCAAGGACGAGATCATGGGCCG
>CAYSFS010000157.1:0-4927 GCA_964430235.1 uncultured Chitinophaga sp.
AGGTGATCGTCGATTACGCCCCTGTCGTCGTCGATGCCGGGATCGAGGACAAGCGGCTCCTCGTCGTCGAGTCCGAACTAGGGGCGGCGCTCCGGGCGTCGAGGCGTGAACAATCGACGCTCTCGCCGATGCTACGGCTCGCCTGGGATGGATCGAAACTCCGAACCCTGTCGAAGAACTCGCCGGAGACCGCGACTGATCCTCACGTAAGCCTGATCGGCCATATCGTCGTCGAGGAACTCCGGAAGCTCATGAGCGACGCCGACGTTTACGGCGGCCTCGCCAATCGCTTCCTATGGATTCTGTCGCGCCGCTCGAGGCTGCTGCCGGACGGAGGCGAGCTCGTCGACCTGGGCGACCTCGTGCCCAGGCTCGCGGCCCTCCTCGCCCAGGCGAAGGCGACGAGCACGATGAGGAGGACGCCCGCGGCTCGCCGGCTGTGGGCCGACGAGTACGCCCGCCTTACCTCCGTGCCGGAGACCGGCATCGTGGGCGCGGCCCTGGGCCGTGGCGAGGCGATTACACTCCGCGTGTCGCAGCTCATGGCCCTCCTCGCCGGAAGGCGTGAGATCGACGAGCCCGACCTCCGCGCGGCCGTCGACCTGTGGGATTACGCCGCGGCCTCGACGAGGATCATCTTCGGCGGCGCCACCGACACGCCGCTCGAGGCCCGAATCCTCGCCGTGATTCGGACTCAGCCGGGGATCGGCCGATCGGCAATCTCTCGAGCCCTGGGCGGGAAGATTCAGGCGAAGGAACTCGTCGCCGCACTCGCCCGCCTTCGCGATGCCGGCACGATCGCCGCGACGAACACGAGGACCGGGGGCAGGCCGGCGGAGACCTGGGCCGTCGTCGTGCCGGGAGAACCGGGAAAAGAAGTAAGAAGCCCCTCGCCCGACCTTATTACATCTTTTCACGGATACCCCGCTCCGGCCGCCGGGCTCGAGAGGAGGGTCCTGTGAACGTCGTCGAGACGATTCAGGCCGTCCGTGCCATGGGCGGATCCGTGAGCGTGCACGCGGGAGCGTTGATTGTTGACGCTCCTCCCAGCCTGCCCGTGGCCGTGTGGGACGCTCTCGCCACTCATAAGGCGACGCTCATCGACCTCCTCGCCCCACGCGCCACGTATGGCGAACTCGCGGCCCACGAGGAGCGTGAGGCGATCCAGGCGGAGCCCCCGCCCCCGGCCGATGCCGTCGCCTTCGGCCGCCCGCGTCCGGCTCGCCGATGCCGGCTTATCCGCGACACGCCATGGGACTCGCCCAGCCTAGGACGCGTCACATTCCCGGCCGGGCTCGAGGGCGTCGTCGTCGAGGATCCGAACGAGATCGAGGATCCGCTCGAGCGGCTCGCCCTCTCGTGGATCCTGCGAGCCGACCGCGCCGCCGGCAAGGCGACGCTCGCCGTCCTGATCGACGGCCGGCCTCGCGTCCTCCAATCGTCCGCTGTCCGAATCCTCGAAGGAGAACCCAGGCCATGAGTACGGCAAAGAAAAAAAATAACGGGAAGGGTGGGGTGCATCACGGGAGGGCTCTCTCAGGTAAACCACACGTAACGCTACGTGAACCCGGGGCTCACCCCGGTTCAAACAAGAATTCCGCCCCGGCTCATCTCCGCCCCGATACGGCGGCATGGTGGGGATCCGTCGCGGAAGAGTACGCCCTCGAGCCTCATACGCTGCGGATTCTCACGCTCGCCGCGGAGGCCTGGGATCGCGGGCAGGAGGCTCGTGAGGCGATCGCGAAGCACGGGCCTGTATACGTCGACCGATTCGATCAGCCGCGAGCGCGGCCGGAAGTGGCGATCGAGCGCGACTCACGGATCGCCTTCGCCCGGCTCGTCCGCGAGCTCGCCCTCGACCTCGATCCTCCCGACGAGCCCGGCCGGCCGCCTCGCCTGGGCGGCGCGACTGAAAAGAAACACGCCGCCTCCGATTGGGATGCGGAGGATCGGCGAATCCTGGGACTCGATTGAGGAGCAATCACCATGCCACGAAAGCAACGAACGCGCCGCCAGCGGCCCGACGACTATCACGAGGGGCATCGGCTACAGATGAAAATCGGGGCCGACTTCGGGCTATTCGGCGGCCCAGCCTTCGGAAACGACGAGAACTTCGACCGCGAGGGGGCCGTCGCCGCCTGGGCGGTCCTCCGCGAGGAGATCCTCGCGGAGCATATCGCGGAGCATCCGTGCACCCGACCATGGGCATGGTGGCATCTTGAATCCCGCGAGCTCCGGCGGCGCGTCGATGGCGGGATCCATCCATGCGAGGACCAGAATCGCAAGGTATGGCCTAGCATCGACGACGGCACAGGCAGGATCCGGCCTTATTACGGGCTCCCTTGTTGCTATAGCGGAGACCATGGCGGCAGGGATTTCGAGGCCCTATACGAATCCGTCGCGGCCTACCTCCTCCGCCTGAACCTGCTCACGAAGGCGGAACGTGCATACCTCGACGAGAACCCCGACCTCCTCGAGCCCGTGTACGGCGCGAGCGACGGCACGCGGGGATTTTGACCCAGGAGAATCGCCATGCCACGAAAGCAACGGATACGGCGCGTAGGCCCAGGCTACGGGCCAGACCACAAGGATCATCTCCGCACGGGGAGCGACTTCTTCGGCGGCGGATTCGGCTCCGGAGCGTATTTCCGCGAGGAGGACGCGGCTGATGCCTGGGACGCTCTCCGCGGGGAGATCCTCCTCGAGCACATCCGCGAGTATCCATGCACCCGGCCGTGGGCATGGTGGATGTTCGAGCCTCACGAGGGCCGGCTTTGCGTGTCGCCTCCGCCCAGGGGGACAGAAAACGGGGACGGAGGAGATGAGCCCGACGACGAGGGCGACGAGAACGGCCGTCGTCGCTACGGCATCCGGAGCCCCTACTGGGGCCGCGATCGGGCCCAACTGCTATTCGAGTCCCAGGCTCATTTCCTCCGCCGCTACGGGCTCCTCACGAAGGCGGAGAAGGCCTACCTCGAGCGGCACCCGGACCTCCTCGAGCCCGTCACCGGGTGGCAGGCGGAGAATCGCTAGGCTCGCCTTGTATGTATCGGCTGGCCGATATATCATTTTGGCATGAGCAATCAATCACCTATCACCGTCGAGGAGGCGGCCGGGATCCTGGGCGTCGTGCCGGATCACGTACGGCTCCTCATTCGGCGCGGCCGGATCCAGGCGACACGGTTCTCGACCGTGTGGCTCGTGGATCCGGTCTCCGTCCGCGAGTACCTCACGACCGGCCGCACGCCCACGAAGGGCAGGCCGCGCAAGAAGAAGGCCACGAAGAAGAAGGGAGCCCGATAATGCGATGCGTCCTGTACCTCCGAATGAGCACGGACAAGCAAGAGGCCTCGATCCCCCAGCAACGCGAGGCCCTCGTCGGTCTCGCGGCGAAGCAAGGCCACGAGATCGTGGGCGAGTATGCCGACGAGGGGATTTCCGGCGACGTAACGCGGAAGCGGAAGGGATTCCAGGCGATGATCCGTGACGCGGCGGGCGGAGGATTCGATCGGATCCTATGTTTCGATCAGGATCGTTTCGGGCGATTCGACATGATCGAGGCGGGCTCGTGGATTGCCCCCCTCCGCGATGCGGGCGTATCACTCGAGACGATTGCCCAGGGTGTGATTGATTGGAGCGACTTCGCGGGGCGTCTCACCTATGCCGTCGCCCAGGAGGGGAAGCATCAATTCCTCCGCGACCTGTCGCGAAACGTACTGCGCGGCCTCACGGCGAAGGCCACGGCCGGCAACGGATGGTGCGGCGGCCCTACGCCCTTCGGATTCAAGGCGGAAACGACCGTCACCGGGCGATCCCACGTATCGACGTTTGTCGTCGACGAGCGGACGGCCGGCATCGTGCGGCGAATCTTCGCGGAGTACGCCCAGCCTGGGGCCTCGATCAGGAGCATCGTCGCCGGCCTGAATCGGGATGGTGCACCTACGCCCTCCGGCCGCGGGCAGTGGGTCCGCGTGAGCGTATGCCGGATCCTGAAAAGCCCCCTGTACCGTGGCGATTACGTGTGGGGCCGAACCATGTCCGGCCGCTATCACGGCCGGGCAGGCGTCGAGATCATCGCCCGGCGGCCTGGGCAGGGATTGATCCAGAATGACCCGATCGTGCACGAGAACGCCCTTCCCGCCATCGTCGACCGCGACCTATTCGACCGGGTTCAGGCTCTCCTCCTCGAGCGACGGAAGGCGACGCGCCGCCCGACCGCGACCCGGCCGCTCTCCGGCCTGATTACGTGCGGCTGCTGCGGCAAGCCGATGCACGCGGACGGCCGGCACTACAAGTGCTCATCGACTTCGGAGGGCGATCGCGGTGGCCGATGCGAGGCCCGTCGCGTCGACGGCGGCCGCCTTCTCGATGCTGTCGCCGCCGGCCTGCAAAAGCACATACTCGCCCCGGCCCGGCTCCGGGCCGTAAAGGCGAAGCTCGAGCGGCTCGTCGATGCCCAGCGGAAGGAGTGCACGACGATCGACACGGCGGCGCTCGAGCGGCAGATCGGCGACCTCGACCAGCAAGTGGCCGAAGGCGTCGCCCGAATCCCGCTCCTCCCTAAAAGCCTCGTGCCCGATATGGCGAAGGGCCTCGATCGCCTTCGCTCGCAACGCGACGCCCTCGTGCGGCAGCGTGAGGCCCTCGCCGGGGCGAAGGCGGGCGGGAGCCTGCCGATTGCCGAACGGGTGGCATCGGCTCTCGCCGCGGCCTACGGCCTCCGCGACGCCCTCCGGCAGGCCGATCCTGCCATCGTGAATCATCACCTGCGCCGCCTGGGCGTCACCATAATCGCGGCACCCCGGGAGACCCGGGCGGGCTCGGCGACTGACGTCGTCGACCCGCTTTCGTGTCTCCCGGGGGACTTGTACCAGGCGCCCAACGGCTCGAAACAAGACTCCGCCGACGCCCTGCTCACGTTCACTAT
>CAYSFS010000158.1:0-4896 GCA_964430235.1 uncultured Chitinophaga sp.
GGCCGCACCGGCTGCGGCCTCGCCACCTGGATCGCCTGCACGACGTGGCCGTACACCCAGCCGAGGCCGCGCGCGAGCCACAGCGTGGCCGTGAGGAGCGCGAGGCCGGCGATGATCGACCATGGCGCGGCCGCGCCGGGGAGCCAGACGTTGCCGTCGGCGTCGGGGCGCAGCCGGTACCAGAGGAACTGGATCGTCACGTCGTCGTCCGCCCCGACGCTCTCGATCGGGAGGCCGAGCAACGAGAGCACGGGCGCGACCGCCAGCGCGGTGCCCGTCGCGAACAGCGCGACGGTCACCACGAACGCCGCCAGGCTCACCGGGAAGTTCCCCAGGAGGTACGCGAGCGACAGCCAGCTGCGCACGTCGCGCAGCCAGCACCAGATTCGAAGCCAGAATCCGACGCTCTCGGCGCCCTCGACGGGCTGGGTCCGGCGGGGCATCCGGACGCCGAGCAGCGCCTGCACGACGCGGCCCTCGAACAGGCAGATGGCCCGGGCGCTGCCCAGGAGCGCCACGAAGACCGGCAGCCCCAGGAGCGTGGGAAGCAGGCCGAGGGCGAGGGCGCCGACGCCGACGCTCCAAGCGAAGTACGCCGTCGCGAGCACGAAGCCGACGAGCCCGAAGTAGAGGAGCGCGCCCCATGCGGCCGGCTGCGCCCAGATCCCGATCACCGGCAGGGCGCGGAACCCGCGCCCGCGCGCGGGCGTCGCCGCGGCGGCCTCCGGGCGGAGCGCGGACGCCTCGGTCGACGCGGGCGCGGCCGAGGGCTCCCCGCGCCGGGGGCTCGGCGCGACGTCCGCCGCGCGGTAGGCACGTGCGACCTCCTCGGGCGACCCGTACTCGTCGATCGCGCGTTCGGGCGAGGCACCCGAGCGCACCGCGGCGCGGAGGTGCGACTCCGCGTCGACCAGCGCGTCGTGGCGAAGCGCCGCGTCGCAGTCGGCGAGCTCCGCGCCGAGCCGTGCGAGGTACGTGCGGACCGCGGCGAGCCCGGCGTCGTGTTCACTTGGTTCCATCGAGACCTCCGACGATGCGGTTGACCCAGCGGCTGGTGCGGCGCCACGTGTCCGCCCACGCGGCGAGCACGCGGCGGCCTTCCGGCGTGAGGACGAAGCACTTGCGCGCGGGGCCCTCTGTGGAGGGCACCAGCGTGCTGCGGACCAGGCCGTCCGCCTCCATGGCGCGCAGCATGGGGTAGAGCGTCCCCTGCTTGAACGACAGGCCCTCGGGGGCCTCGTCGGCAAGGCGCCGGCCGATCTCGTAGCCGTGGATCGGCTCCTCGGCGCCGGCGATGACCGCGAGCACCACGAGCCAGGCGGTGCCGACGCTGAGGTCGCGTTCGAGCTTGTCTGCGAGGCGTGGCGGCATGGGTAGTACTGTACATGCCACAGTACTAGAAGTCAAGGGATACAAGGCTGATAGGATCCGGGTCATGGCGACCTCCGCACCCGGTTCCCCCATGGCGGCCGACGGCCAGTTCCGCGAGCGCCCGTTCTCCCCCCTCAGCGGGTGGCTGGTCCTGCCGCTGACCCTCGGCCTGGCGGCGGGCGCGGTCGGCGTCATCGCGATCGCCGTCCGGCGCGAGCAGCCGCCGTTTGCGCTGCTCGCGGTTCCGTGCGCGCTGCTCTTCCTGCTCTCCCTGGTCGGCTACTTCGTGGTGGGCCCGAACGACAGCCGCACGCTGGTGCTCTTCGGCCACTACCGGGGCACCGTGCGGCGCATCGGCCTTCACTGGACGAACCCGTTCACCTCGAAGAAGCGGGTCTCGCTGCGCGTCAGGACCTTCGAGACCGGGTCGCAGCAGACGGCGGCGCTCAAGGACCCCACCGGCAAGGTGCTGCAGGAGGGGACGCGTTCGCGCCACCCGCTGAAGGTGAACGACCTCGACGGCAACCCGATCGAGATCGCGGCCGTCGTGGTATGGCGCGTCGTCGACACGGCCGAGGCGCTCTTCTCGGTCGACGAGTACGAGAAGTACGTCGAGATCCAGAGCGAGGCTGCGCTCCGCAACCTCGCGAGCCAGTACCACTACGACTCGCCAGAGCCCGGCGCGGTCAGCCTGCGCGGCAGCACCGACCTCGTCGGGCATCGCCTCAAGGAGGAGCTCGACGGGCGCCTGCGCGGCGCGGGCGTCGAGGTGCTCGAGAGCCGCATCTCGAGCCTCAGCTACGCGGCCGAGATCGCGGCGGCCATGCTGCAGCGGCAGCAGGCGTCGGCCGTGGTGGCGGCGCGGCAGAAGATCGTCGAGGGCGCGGTCGGCATGGTGGAGCTCGCGATGGAGCAGATCCACGCGAAGAAGCTGGCCGACTTCACGCCCGAGCAGAAGGCCGAGATGGTGACCAACCTGCTGGTCGTGCTCGTGAGCGAGCGCGGCGCGCAGCCGGTGGTGTCGACCGGGCAATGAGCGCAAGGAGCACGCCGATGACCACGGGTGAACCGATCGTCTCGTCCCGCGCCCCGGAGCCGGTGGGCGCCTACCCGCACGCCAAGCGGGTCGGCGACCTGCTGTTCCTCTCGGGCGTCGGCCCGCGCGTGCGCGGCTCGAGGGAGATCCCGGGCGTCACGCTCGCGCCGGACGGCAGCGTCGCGTCGTACGACATCGAGCTCCAGTGCCGCAACTGCTTCGCGAACGTTCGCGCCGTCGTCGAGGATGCCGGCGCTCGCTGGGAGGACGTGGTGGACGTGACCGTGTTCCTCACCGACATCCGCCGCGACTTCGCCGCGTACAACCGCGTCTACGCCGAGTGCTTCGCGGGGCCGGGCAACCCGAACCCGACGCGCACGACGCTCGGCATCACCGCGCTGCCCACGCCGATCGCGGTCGAGGTCAAGGCCGTGGTCAGCCTGCGAAATTGATCCGGGATGATTTTCGGCGGTCACGCGCGCCGGAGCACCGCGCGCACCGGGCTCGCGTCCGCGCCCTCGAGGTGCAGGGGCAGCGCGATCAGCTCGTACTCGCCCTCGGCGACGCCCTCGAGCCGCACGCCCTCGATGATCGACACGTCGTGCGCGAGGAACGCCGCGTGCGCGGGGAGGTCCTTGCTCGTCGCCTGGTCCACGCTCGGGGTGTCCACCGCGACCAGCCTCACGCCGCGCGTCGCGAGCCATGCGACGAGCGCCGGGTCGATCGACGCGAAGTCCTCGTTCCACCGCTCGTGGTCGGGGAAGCTGCCGGTGGCGACCACGAGGCGCTCGGTGCCGAAGGGCACCTTGCCCGCGAGGTCCGCGACGGCCACGGCGCGCCCGCGCGCCCCCTCGACGCGCACGACGCGGCACGGCCCGACGTAGAGGTCGAGCGGCTGCTCCTCGAGCGTGCGCCCGCCCTTGCCGTAGTGGACGGGCGCGTCCGCGTGCGCGCCGAGGTGCACGGTCGTCGAGATGGCCGAGAGCGAGATGTGGTGCCCGTCGTCGACGTGCATCAGCGTGCGCCGCTCGAACGGGGTGTCGCCCGGGAACACCGCGGTGCGCGCGGAGACGAGAGGCGAGATGTCGATGAGCGTGCCCGGCCGGTGGTTCATCCCGCGCCTCCCTTGATCCACGCGGCCGCGACGCCCGCGCCCACGACGAGGAGCGCCGCGGCCGCGATCGCCGCGTCGAGGACGATCCGGTCCTGCCGGCGCGCGCGGGCGCGGGCCGCGGCGTACGGCACGGTCGTGAAGCTCACGAGGTCGTAGAGGGGGACGAAGGCCCGCGGCATCAGGCGGTTCAGCGCGTGGTCGAGCTTCTTCTTGAGCTTGAAGCCGAGCTGCGCCGTGCGGTCGCGCATCTCGACGAAGTTGTCGAGCGCCATGTCGGCGATCGCGTCGGCGTTCGGCTTGCGCTCGCGCTGGTACTCGTCGATCGCGCGGGCAACCTCGCCGGGATGCCGCTCGAGCGCGTCGACGAGCGCCTCGCAGTCCTCGAAGCTCGCGTTCGCGCCCTGGCCGTAGAAGGGAACGATCGCGTGGGCGGCGTCCCCGAGCAGCACGAAGCGGCCGCCCATCGCCCACGGCCAGCAGCGGATGGTCACCAGCGACCCGACCGGGTTGCGGTCGTACTCCGCGACGAGCTCGGGCATCATGGGCACGGCGTCGGCGTACTCGCGCCGGAAGCGCTCGAGCGCGGCGCGTCCGTCGGGCACCGCGGCGAACGAGGCCTCGTCCTTGCCGGGCACCGGCTCGTACGGCCAGAAGAGCGTGCAGGTGAAGCTCCCGTCCGGGTTCGGGAGCGCGATCATCATGCTCCCGCCGCGCGGCCAGATGTGGAGCGCCTTCGGGTCCATCGCGAACGGCGCGTGCGGGCCGGACGCGACCGGCGGGATCGAGAGCTCCTTGTACCCGTGCGCGAGCGAGCTCTGCGAGTAGTCGAATCGCTCGCGCCTCTCCATGTGCGCGCGCACCGCGCTGAACGCCCCGTCGGCGCCCACGACGAGGTCGGCCGTCGCGTCGACCCGCGCGCCGCCAGGGCCCTCGAAGGTCGCGGTGCCGGCGCGCTCGTCGATCCCCGTGCACCGGTGGTCGAACGCGAGCTCGACGGTCGGGTGCTGCGCGGCGGCGCGGATGAGCATCATGTTGAGCGCGCTCCGGCTGAAGCTCATGATCGCGCGCGCGGGGTCGGCGGAGTACGGCACGAAGGCGGTCCGCCCGTCGCGCGCGTGCAGCATGCGGCCCGGCATGCGGATGCCGTGCTCGCGGACCTCGCGGTCGAGGCCCGCGCGCTCGAGGGCGTGCAGCCCGCGCGCGCTGATCGCGAGGTTGATCGAGCGGCCGCCGACGTAGCCGCGGGCCCGTGGGTCCCCGCGGCGCTCGAAGACGCGCACCTGCCACCCGCGCTGGCCCAGGAAATGGGCCAGGAGCGAGCCGCCGAGTCCGGCGCCGACGATGATGGCGGTGCGGGGCATGGCGTGAAGGTTAG